>DATKFS010000142.1:0-17747 GCA_035511275.1 Novosphingobium sp. | reverse complement strand
GAAAAGGGCGCCGAACGGGGCAGCCACGACGCCGCCGATGATGAGGCCGACCGTGGCGAGAGTGAAGGCCGAGAGTCCGATCGTGGCGATGAACGCGGTCGAGATCGAGGCGGTGAGCAGGAACTCCGCCGTGTTGACGGTGCCGATGGTCTTGGCCGGTTCTCCGCCCTGCACCAGCAGGTTCGAGGTGACGACCGGCCCCCAGCCGCCGCCGCCTGCCGCATCAAGGAAGCCGCCGGCCAATGCCAGCGGGGCGGTGAAGCGAGGGTCCTCGAACTGGGGCTTGCGCATCCGGATGGCGCGGATCAGCAGGTAGACGCCGATCCCGGCGAGGTAGATCATGACGAAGGGCTTGGCGACCGATGCGTCGATGCTGGAGAGGAGATAGGCGCCGGATACCCCGCCGATGATCCCGGCCGGGACCAGTCGCCAGAACAGCCCCCAGCTGACGTTGCGGTGCCAGATATGGCTCAGCCCCGAGGTGCCGGTGGTGAAAAGCTCCACGAGATGCACGCTGGCCGATGCGGCGGCCGGCGCGACCCCGACGACGCTGACCAGCAGCGTCTGCGTGATGACCCCGAAAGCCATGCCCAGCGCCCCGTCGACGATCTGCGCGGCGAACCCGATCGCGATGAAAGGTACGATGTCGGCGAGATGGGCCGGCAACGAATCGAGCATTGGTAATCCTCCCGGGGCGGGGTTGGAGCAAGTCGAGCGGGATCGACTGAGATCCTTCTCGCATCGTGTGGCGCATGGCCGGTATCGCCATCGCTCGCAAGGGGGGGAGCGGTACTGTCGTTCGACCGACAGCGCAGGACACCGGCGGCCCGGATACCAATTGCGCCATCCGCTTCAAACGCGGGTATGTTTCGGGAAGCGCTATGCTTCCTTCTGGTCAGTTGCCGAAGCGACGACGCTCCGTCACGTCGACCTGCATCAGCTTGCCGTCGTGCACGGTGAGCTGAATGACGCCGAAACGCAGGCGTTGCAGCACTTCGATCACATGCTGGACGCCGTCATTGAGCAGTGGATGGTCTCCGGCGGGCACTTCGGTAGGCTTGGCAATTCGCATGCGCATCTCCTCTCGCGTCGTGAGGGCAGCCTTTCCCCACGAGGACTACGCACAATTTCTATTCTCAATCTAAAAAGTTGACAATGGGGTTGGTGAGGTAGCTTTGCTTTCAGGCCGGAAAGCATGTCCCGGTGATGTCGTCTGCCGGCCGCCGCGACCAGCCGAGATTGCACCAGTCCCGATCAGTTTCCCCGCAAGCGCCGTCAGGCCTTCACCGCGTCCACGGCTTCGAGCCCTTCTGCGGCGGGCACGAGTTCGATCGGATCGGACAGGCGTACGCCGTCGAGCAGCGAGGCGGTGGCATCACGCACCTGGAGCATCAGCGCGCGGGTGCGACAGTCCTTTTCCTCGACGCAGTTCTTGCAGGTTTCGTGCGCGAACCGGCTGGCGCAGGGCACCAGGGCCAGCGATCCGCGCATGACGCGGATGAGATCGCCATAAGTGATGTCGATCGGCGGGACACCCAGCCAGTAGCCGCCGTCCTTGCCGCGCTGGGAAGCGACGATGCCGACGCGCGACAGCTCGGACAGGATGACGGTGAGGAACTTGGCCGGGATATTCTGCGTCTCGGCGATGTCGGTCAGGGGGATGGGGCCCTGACCGTGCTTGTCCGCGAGGTGCTGTATCGCCCGGATCGCATAACGTGTTTTCTGCGAAAGCATGGGTGCAATTCTCGCAAGGACTTGATCGGGTTCACTTGCTCTGGTTGACGCGGCCGCGTCAACCCGTCTTGCCCGCAGTGCATGACCCCGAGGGGCGACAACGGTGGATTACTGATCCAAACCCGCCGTCGCCCGATAGGTTTCGCGGTTTGTCACGCCACCTGGTAAATTCGCTCCACATTGGCGGCTTGTGCCGGAACGCCGGGCTTCTCGGTGCCGGCGATGGTGGTCCGGTGCATGACGCGGCCCTCGTCCGTATAGGGCACCACCCGGTGCATCAGCCCCTGGTTGTTCCAGATCACGAGGTCGCCTTCCTGCCACTTGTGGGTGTAGACCAGTTCGGGCTGCGCCGCCCATTGCTGCAGCCGGGCGAGTAAGGCCCGTCCGTGCGGGCCGGGCATGCCGACGATGCCGTCCGCGTGCGTGCCGAGCAGCAGCGACTTGCGGCCATCCTCATGCGTCCAGACGAGAGGCTGCTCCATCACCGCCGCCATCGCCTTGTACCGTGCGCGGCGTTCCTCGCTCGGGTGGCCGTGGACGGGACGCACCGCCGCCTCGACGCAGTGGATGACCTTGAGGCCCTCGTACTCCCGCTTCTCGTCCTCGGGCAGCAGGTCCCAGGCGGCGTAGAGGTTGGCGAACTCCGTCGCGCCGCCGCTGGCGGACAGCTTGCGGGCGGAGAGCACGGTCGCCTTGGGGAGCGGCTGGTCGATGGTGATGCCGTCGATGTGCCAGAAGAAGGTGCCCAGCACATAATCGGGCTCGGAGTTGAGCTTGCGGTCGAGCGTGATCTTGTACACGTCGGGCGTATCGGCGTCCGAACCGGGGACCTGGCGCGTGAAGTTCACGCGCTCGCCCAAGCGGTCGGTGAAGGCGAGTTGCAACTGGTCGGAAACCGCGAGCCGCGGAAACACCAGCACCCCGCGCAGTTCCAGTTCGCGCCGCACCGTCTCGATCGTCTCGTCGTCGAGCAGATGGTCGGGCGATACGCGGACGATTCCGCCGATATGCGGTTTCAGGGGCTCTACGGTGATCGACACGGGGTTTCTCCTCTCCAGACGGATCCCCGTTTTCGGGGCTTGCCAGCGCACATGCGTGATGCTGTACACGTGTACAGTGTGCGCGCTCAGCAAGCGGTTGTCCATCGAGAAAGCGGAGCTACTCCACCTCGTCCGGCGGCCAGTACCAGCCGTGCGTCTCGACCATGATCGAGGGGACCGGGTTGCCGCGCGCGTCCTTCGAAGGGTGGAAGCGAAAACGCTCGGTGATGAGCCGACATGTGGTGGCGTCGAGCGAGGGGCGGCCGCTGGAGACGAGGATGCGGCAGTCGCTTACCCGTCCATCGACGCCTATGCGGTACTGCAGCTTCAATTCGCCTCCCGCCTTCTGTTCGCGCAAATCCGGGGGGAGATCGGAAAAGCGCAGGCGGCCCTTGATCTGGCGGGGCCGGGTGACCGCGTCACCGTAGCCATCCCCGTCGCCGTCTCCGCCCCCACCGTCGCCATCGCCGATGCCGCCCGCGCCCTGTCCGGGGCCGAGACGGTCCGAAGCGCCGCTCTGGCTGGCGGAGCCGGTGCCGGCGCGGGGTGCGGTGACGACGGGAGGCGGCACGATCAGCGGTGGCAACCGTGCGGGAGAAGCCACGACCTGCGTCGCCTTGTTGCGAAGGTTGGGTGGTGAGGGCCGACCCTTCGCGGCGGTGGAATCGGCCTTGGCCGGGGTCTCGCGCGGGCGGGGCTCTTCGGGCGGATCGCGCAGCGGCAGGACGGCGGCCAGCGCCTGGCGTCTCTCCTGCGGCGTCATCCGCGCGGCAAGGCCCGCCACCAGCGCGGCGATGCCCGCCGCCACAATGGCGAGCGAAACCAGCGCCGAGAGCGCGCGGGTCCGGATCGACGTATGCACCTTGTCGTGTCTCCTCGGGCGCTACAACCCGGGAGCGGCGAGGATGGTTTCGCGCGCGTCAGCGGTGCAGGAAGGCGCGCAGCCATGCAATGAAGCGCGAGGCCAGCGAGGGCGACGCGGCTTCCGCCACGGGTGTGGTGCCCGCTTGCGCCTCTATCCGGTCGCGCAGTTCCTCGGCGAAGCTCCGCGCGAATCGGGGGAGCACCGGGGCGCCCATCGCCTCCCACATCGGCGCCATCGGTCCGGACCCGCGGACCTGTACCGCCAGCGTGACCTCGGTGCCGCTATTTCCTGTTGCCCGGGCACGATAGGACCCCGTACCCTCGACCGGATCGCCTTGCAGGCGGAAGGCGAAGTCGACCTCCTCGGGTCCTGCCCAGCGCTCGACATGGACGGCCACCTTGACCGTACGGACGAGGCCGCCGACGCCGATCTTGAGCACCCACAGCGAATTGTCCGCGTCGGCGATCTCGCAGGACTGGTAGCCCGGCATGATCTGCGCCCATCGTTCGACGTCACGGGAATAGTCCCAGGTCGTGTCCAGCGGAGCGGCGATGGTGAGCGTCTGCGCGGTTTCGATCATCGCGCGATGCCCGTCACGATGCCGTTCACAGGCCGATCCGCTCCACTTCGCGGGCGAGCAGGTCGCTCGGCCTGCCTGCGGCGTGTTGGGCGGCCAGCCAGCCATACGTCATGCCACGCGCATTCGAGATGCCCGATTGCATGACCGCGCCCGTCTCCATCCGCGCCTGCGAGTTGCCGGCGACGTAGAGGCCGGGGATTGGCCGATCGTGCCAGTCGAGCGCCTGCCCGTGCATGTCGGTGAGAATGCCCGAGGAACTGATGGCGGTGCCGCCCATCCGGTCCAGCCGGACCGCGTAGAACGGCCCCTTTTCCAGCGGCCCGAGAACCGGGCAGGGCTGGTGGAAGGGATCGCCGCACATCCATGTGCTCCAGGGATGGGTGCCGCGTCCGAACTCGGGGTCGAGGCCCTTGGCAGCGTTGACGTTGAAGGCGGCGACGGTCCGTTCCAGCCCGTCCGCATCGACGCCGATCTTCAGCGCCAGCTCGCGAAGGGTGTCGGCGCTCTCGCCAAGGCCTTCGGGCCAGTCGGACCCGGGCATGATCGAGCCGAAAGGATATTTCTCGCGCACCTGGCTGTCGATCACGGCCCAGCACGGGAAGTTCGGGTGGGTCTGGTTGGCGCCGTCGATGTCGTCGATGGTGTAGTAGAAGCTGCGGTAGAAGGCTTCGTTGCCGAAGCGCTTGCCGGCGCGGTTGACCACGATCGTGTGCGGCTGGCCGATGACGGGCAGGGCGCTGTTCCACAGGGGGCGGCCGTCCTCGCCTTCCATGCCGGGGATGGTGAAGCCGAGCGAGGTGATGTCGGGCACCCGCGCGATCCGGGCGCCGAGCGGGCCGGTCAGGCGGAAATTGGCGCCGTCCACGGTCGAGAACACCATCGAGCCGAGATCCAGTTGCTGGCCCAGCGTCTTGTTGTAGTCCTGGTTACGCTCGTAGCTCGAAACCGCGACGAGCACGCCCTTGCGCGCCTTGACGAAGATATCGCGCCCCTCGCAAACCGCACGGACGCCGACGACGCGGGTGCCGTCGCAGATCAGTTCCTCGACGCCGCTCTCGGTCATCATCGTCACGCCCCGGTCGAGCGCGCCCTTCACGAAATAGGCGGCGAGGCCGGGGCCCAGGCAGCGCTCGTCGGCGGTCAGGCGCTCGGCCATGCGGCCGAAGTCCCACTTCGCGATGTTGGCGGTGCCGCCGGCGGAGAACATGTCATGATGGGTGAGGCCATAGGGCATCTGCGGCGACACGCGGGTCTTCTCCCGCCATTCGCCGAGGTCCGCCGCCGGGAAGGGCACGACTTCGAGCATCCGCCCTTCGGCGACGGAATCGTTGCTGTGGCCATAGTAGTAGTCCGGACAGTCGCGAATGACTTCCATCCTCAGCCCGATGCGATCCTCGAAATAGCGCAGCGCCTCGCGCGCGTGGACGACCTTGTTGAGCACGGCGAGATCGGCGCCGTAGCCCATCGACAGGCGCTGGAGATAGCGGAAGCCGCTTTCTGCGCTGTCCTCTATCCCGAGTTCCGCGGCGTGGTGGTTGCCCGCCACCCAGACCTCGCCCATCGACAGCGCAGTGACGCCACCCACTTGCGCCGCCTTTTCGAGGACCACCGCCTCCAGGCCCTGCTCATGCGCGGTGATGGCGGCGGAAAGTCCGGCGATTCCCGATCCGACCGAGACAAAGTCGGTCTCGATATCCCAGGCGGCGGGCAGGTTTTCGAGCATGTGGGCATCCTCTCCCGGTACTCCTCCCGCGCCGGGTCGGCACGGCCAGGGCAGCCGCTCTCCGGTCTTCGCCGGGAATCATGCTGCAGGTCGAGGTGTAATTAGGCACCTTTATCGTTTCAACAGATTTCTTCGCGTCATGGCGATGTTTCGACGGATTTGGCGTCGGCTCCGCAGTGTAAAGCACCCAATGTGTTTCATTTGTCTGCAGGTGCCGCTTGGTAGCTGGCGGGTCGCATCCCTCGGGTATGTCGCACGGGAATGGATGGATCTCCGCCGGCGATCGGGCGATTTCGGATCATCCGGAACCTTGACGAATTCTGGCCGTTTACTGGATCAACAAGCACATCTCGGAGACGGTACAATGACCCTTCTTCTTATCCTTCTGGTCGGTGGCATCATCGGCTGGCTCGCATCGATCCTCATGCGCACCGATGCGCAGCAGGGCATCTTCCTGAACATCGTGGTCGGCGTCGTCGGCGCCCTGATCGCCGGTTTCATTATCACCCCGCTGATCGGCGGCGCTCCCATCACCAGCGGTTCGTTCGACATCCTGTCGCTCTTCGCTTCGTTCCTGGGTGCGGTTGTCCTGCTGGCGATCGTCAACCTGTTCCGTCGCGGCTCGGTTCGCTAAGCTGCGCGGTCGGGGCCCGGGAAACGGGCCCCGGGGTGGCGGGCGTGTCCTCCCGAACGAACACACGCCGACTATGACAACAGGGAAAAGGATTCTCGCCATGAAAGCCATCACCATGCCCCGCCTTGCCATGATCGCCGTCGCTGCCGCTTCGCTCGGCCTCGCTGCCTGCAACGATCCGGCCGACGACGCATCGGAAAAGGCGGCCGACGCCGTCGAAGCACAGTCCGACGCCGCTGCCGATGCACTCGAGGACCGCGCCGACATGACCAGCGGCACGCCGTCGGAAGCCCTGGAAAATCAGGCGGACGCCGTCGAGAAGGCTGGCGAGGCCAAGGCCGATGCGCTCGAGAAAAAGGCCGACAAGATTGAAGACCAGAACTGACGGCCGGCCTAACGGTCGCGTTAAATGGTCTGACTGACCGGCGCCCGCCCCCCTTGCAGGGTGTTCGGCAGTCGAGGGAGAGGATGGCGGCAACCCCGCCATCCTTTTTCGTTTGGGCCCCCTTGTTCGCTTGGGCCCCTTGTTCGCTTGGGCATCGACTTTCCGCAAAGTCGCGCGATCCGCGCGGCGATAAAATTCCCGGCGAATTCAAAATGCCACTAATGCACGCTTGAATTGTTGCGCTGCACGACAGAAATAGGCCCCGTGTCCATCGGGCGCCGGAGACATGCTCCCGGTCGCTGCATCCAAGCCTTTCGATAACCTGAAACAGGAACCATGCCATGACCATTGCCCTGATGCCGCTGCCCTATGCGCAGGATGCGCTCGAACCGCACATCTCCGCCAAGACGCTGGAGATCCATCACGGCGCGCACCACAAGACCTACGTCGACAAGCTGAACGCCGCGATCGCCGGCACCGAGAACGAAGGCAAGTCGGTCGAGGAGATCGCCAAGGCCGCTTCCGGCCCGCTGTTCAACAACTCGGCGCAGACCTGGAACCACGGTTTCTACTGGCACTCGCTGAGCCCCGAAAAGACCGCGCCGAGCGAAAGCCTCGCCGCCGCCATCACCAACGACTTCGGTTCGATCGACGCGCTTCTCGAAGCGCTCTCGAACGAGGCGATCAACCACTTCTCGAACGGCTGGGCCTGGCTCGTCGTCGAGGGCGGCAAGCTCAAGGTCATCTCGACCCATGACGCCGACAGCGCGCTCGTCAAGGACGTGGTGCCGCTGCTGACCGTCGACGTCTGGGAGCACGCCTACTACATCGACCAGATGAACAAGCGCCCGGCCTACGTGAAGGCGGTCCTCGAGAACATCCTCAACTGGAAGTTCGCCTCGGACAACTTCGACCGCGGCACGGCCTGGACCTACCCCGCGTAAGTCCTGAAACCAGAACGCAAAGCGAAGCCCCCGTTTCCGGCAAGGGAAACGGGGGCTTTCGTTTGCGTGGACCAAAGGGCCGCTCCAGCGGGCTCTTGACCGCCTCCCGCCGCACCTGCGAAGACACGCGCCCAAGCAGGGGGAATATCGTGAATCGCGGATGGATCACGCTGGGACTGGTCGTCGGCGGGACGATCGTCGGCCTCATGGGCACGGATCTCGTGCTGCCGGCCGTGCCGCATCTGCCAGAAGCATTGGGCGGCGATCCGGCCCGGGCGCAGCTGGTGCTGGCGGCCTACGTCGGCGGATCGTGCCTGGGCCTGCTGGGCTTCGGCGCACTGGGCGACCGGGTGTCGACCGGGCGCCTGTTCATCGGCTCGCTGCTGGCGACGGCGCTGCTTTCGCTGGCCTGCGCGCTGGCGACCAGTATCGAAGCGTTGATCGCGCTGCGCGCCGTGCAGGGCATCGCCGCAGCCGCGCCGGCGGTGTTCGCGCCGGGCGTGATAAAGGCGATGTTCGACGAGACCCGGGCGGTCCGCGCGATCGGCTTCCTTGCCAGCATCGAATCGCTCGCCCCCGCGCTTGCGCCGCTCGCCGGAGCGGGCCTGCTGGCGCTGGGCGGCTGGACGCTGAACTTCGAGGTGATGGCGGCCATCGCAATCGTCGTCGCCGTGCTGCTGGTAATGGCGGGGGGCGTGCCGCAGGTCAGCCGGCGCGGACAAGGCAGCTTCGCGGCTCTGGTCGGCGACGCGACGTTCTTGCGCTACGCCATAAGCCAGGCGCTGGTGCTGGGCGGATTGCTGGTGTTCGTGTTCGGAATGCCCACCGTCTTCGTGCGCGTCCACGGCGGATCGCTGGGCGACTTCATCTTCATGCAGGTCTGCGGCATCACGACCTTCATCGTCGCTGCCAATGCCTCTTCAGGCCTGGTCGCGCGGATCGGGGCCGAGCGGGTTCTCGCGCTTGGCACATGGCTTGCCGCGGCGGGGGCGCTCGGCCAGTTCGCCTACGCGCTTGGCGGCGGCAGGTCGGCGCTGGTGATCACTGCGCTGTTCGTCCCGGTGAACACCGGTCTGGGGCTTCGCGGGCCGCCCGGCTTCTTCCGCGCGATCCTGGCGAGCCACGGCGACGACGCGCGCGGCAGCGCGCTGGTCATCCTGTTCGTGCTGGCTTCGGCGGCGCTGGGCACGGCGCTCGTCTCGCCGTGGATAGAGCGCGGCACCGTGCCCGTGGCCGGGGCGGCGCTGGCGTTCCATGTGGTGTCGGTCCTGTGCCTCGTGCTGCTACCGAAGCTGGACGAGGCGCCGGCGATCAGCCCGCTTTCCGCGCCTTGACCTCGACCGCCTCGGCGTCACCCTCGAGTATCCGGGCGAGGTCGGCGCGGGCCCGGGCGACACGGCTCTTCATCGTTCCAATGGGGCAACCCGCGATCTCGGCGGCTTCTTCGTAGCTGAAACCGGAGGCTCCGACGAGCAGCACCGCCTCGCGCCGTTCGGGCGCCAGCTTCTGCAGCGCCGCCTCCATGTCGCCGAGGTGGAGCGGGCCTTCCTGGTCGGCCTCCATCACCAGCAAACGTTCCGCAACCCCTTCGTCGAGGTCGGTCTGGCGGCGGGAGCGGCGCAGTTCGGAAAGGTAGTGGTTGCGCAAGATCGCGAAGGTCCAGGCGCGCATGTTGGTGCCGGCCTGGTAGCGTTCGCGTGCGGTCCAGGCCTTGATCGCGGCTTCCTGGACCAGGTCGTCGGCAAAATCGGAGCGACCCGAAAGGCCGCGGGCGAAAGCGCGCAAATGGGGGAGTACGGAGAGCAGTTCCCGGCGAAATCCCTCGTCGGCGGGGGACGCCTTGATGCGCTCAGGCATCGTCGCTGTCATCCAGCTTCTTCAGGAGATCCTTGAAGCTGTCCGGCAGCGGTTCTTCCACTACGGAGTTATAGAGCTTCCTCAACCCCCCGGCCCAGCCGGGCTCACCATCCTTGCGGACTTCCGGCGGAAGGCCCGGCATTCGGCCGGGTTCACCACGTCCATTGGGCTGACTCAACACGAACTCCCTTTCACCCTGCACACTTGCTGCGAGACCGGGTTACGGTCAAGCCCGGCGCGCAGGCACGTCCTGCGGCTAGGTGCCGGCAGTCGGGCGCTTCTCGGGTTCCGTCCTGTCTGCAAGCCGAGCGGACGTCGTTTGCTCATGGAACAATCGAGCTCAAGCATGGTTCCCCTGAGCATAATCTGTGGCATAGCACATATCGCTGCGGTCACTTTTGACCGTATCTTGCGGGGTCTGGAGTACAGGAAGTTGCTGGGTGATTGACCAGGCTCTGCTCGACAGGGTGCAGAAGCAGGCGTGGTTCCACAAGTATCCGCGCGGCTGGCCGTTCCTGCTGTTCCTCATCGCGAGCGTGACGACTGCCGTGTCCGTCATGGCGATCGAGCGCGCCGACAAGCAGACCCGCGCTGTCGAACTCGACCGCAATCTCACCGAGATTTCATCCGCCCTGCAGCGCCGCGTGACGGAAAACATCGCGCTGCTGCGCGCCGGCAGCGCCCTGTTCGCGACGCAGGACGAGGTTTCGGCCGAGCAGTTCGCGGAGTTCGCACAGGATCTTCAGGGCGACGGCACGCTTTACGGCTCGCTGGGCATGGGGTGGGCGCCTCTGATCCCCGTGGACCGGCTCGCCGAGTTCGAAGTCGAGAGGCGGGCGGCCGGGGCGCCCGACTTCGTGGTCACGCCGCGCCCGGCGGTCGATCAGGAATATTCGGTGCCGGTGGTCTACCTGCAGCCGCAATCTCTGCCCAACCGGCGCGCGTTGGCCTTCGACATGTTCTCCGAGCCCGTTCGTCGAAACGCAATGGAGCGGGCGATGGCGCGTCGCGGGCCCGCTGCAACCGGCATGGTTCACCTCGTTCAGGACGGCGATGCCCCCAAGGCCGCGGGGTTCATGATATATATGCCGGTCTTCGGCGATCGTGGCCGGGGTCGGGAGGTCAAGGGCTTCGTCTATAGCCCGTTCCGTGCCCAGACTTTCCTGGCTTCCGCCAGCGAGCTCTATCGCAATGACAGCATCGACGTGGCGATCTACGACGATCACGTGGCGCCGGAGATGCTGCTCGCCGAGCAGCGCGCCGATGACGTCACCGGGCCCACCATCGAGCGACGGATCGACGTCGCCGGGCAGGCCTGGGTGGTCCAGGTGAGCGACCGCAAGGCCGGCATTCTTTCGGCACTGTCGCGCATCACGCTGTTCTTTGGCGCGCTGGCCTCGCTCATGGTGATGGCGATTGGGCGGCTCATCACCAAGCGCGCCGCGGAGGATCGCCATGTGCTCGAATGGCTCACCAGCCAGGCCTCGATCCGCAATTCACTGACGCGCGAGTTGAACCATCGGGTCAAGAATACGCTGGCGAACGTGCTGTCGATTGCCGCGCTCACTCGCCGCCGCTCGACCGGGATCGACGATTTCACCGACAGCCTGACCGCGCGCATCCGGGCCCTGTCGGCGACGCACGATCTCCTGTCGCAGTCGGACTGGGGCAACGCCGCCCTGGGCGACATCGTCCGTTCCGAACTGGCGCCCTACATGGAAGGGCACGAAAGCCACGTCGCGATGTCCGGGCCGACCATCAAGCTGGCGCCCAACGATGCCATGTCGCTGGGCCTCGCCATTCACGAACTGGCGACCAATGCCGCCAAGTATGGCGCGCTGAGCACGATCGAGGGGCGCATCCATGTGCGCTGGGCGCTGCTGTCGCCGGAACTGGCCGAAATCCACTGGCGCGAGGAGGGCGGTCCGCCGGTGGCCGAGCCGACCAAGCGCGGTTTCGGGCGCGACCTGATCGAGAAGATCGTCGCCCACGAGCTCAAGTCGGAGGTGGACCTCAAGTTCAATCCCGGCGGGGTTGAGTGCCGTCTCAAAGTTCCGGTAAGGGCTTCGCGCGAATTCGTGCTGCGCAACGAACGGCGTTAGGGCGTTTCCGCCAGGTCAGGGCGGTGACGTTATTCATTGCTTAAGTCCGGTGGCACTAGTCTTGCGGTCACATAGTGATCGAGGACAGCATGGACGCACGCAATTGGAGCCGTCATCTCGTTGACAAGGACGTACCGTGCAGTGTCGGCGGACAAGAGGCGCCCGCGTTTCTGTACGACCTCTCTGCCGGTGGCTGCATGATCGAACTGCGCGACTTGCGCGAGGTCGTCGGATCTGCCGTCTCGATCGACCTCTATGGCGCGGAAAGGATCGCCGGTACGGTCATCTGGCAATGCGGTCCCTGCGCGGGCGTGGCATTCGAGGCGCCGATCCATGACGCCATCGTCCGCCATGTCGGCTTTACCCCGCCGCCGATCCCATTCGAGGAGCAGGTCCACCGCGACCGCTTCGGCCGCGTCCTCCCACCGCTCGATTCAAGCGAACGGCGCCGGTACGGATAAATCCGCCGGCGCCGCGCGTCGATATACCGGAAGTCGCCTCAGCCCAGCGGCTTGCTCGAATTGAAGAAGAGCGCCTGGCTGATCGCCGCGCGCACGGTCGCTTCCTGGAACGGCTTGGTGACGAGGTAGGTCGGCTCGGGCCGCTCGCCGGTGAGCAGGCGTTCGGGGTATGCAGTGATGAAGATCACCGGGACGTTGCCGAACTTGAGCAGGTCCTCCACCGCGTCGATGCCCGAGCTGCCGTCGGCGAGCTGGATGTCGGCGAGGACGAGGCCGGCGGGGTTCTTCTCGAAGATCTCGAGCGCCTGGGCATGGGTGGCGGCGGTGCCGACGACCGTGTGCCCGAGATCGGTCACGAGGCCTTCGAGCTGCATCGAGATCAGCGGCTCGTCCTCGATGATGAGAACCTGCGTGGCGCTTTCGCCTTCGATCTCGACGATCGCCTGGGTGACCAGCGCATCGACTTCCCCGACCGTGAAGCCGAGGATCTGCGCGGTCTCCTCGCGCGAGAATTCCTCGACCGTGGTGAGCAGCAGGGCCTGGCGGTGGGTCGGCGCGATCGTGGCGAGGCGCTCCTGCGCGGCCTGCTCATGCCCGCCGCTGCTTGCCAGTCCGGGCTCCTCGACGTGGCCGGTCGCCCAGATGCGGGTGAAGGCGCCGTAGAGCGCGGCGCGGCTGCGGGCGATGGCCTCGCGAAGCGAGCGGTCGGCAAGCGCCGCCTCCAGCGTGGCGCGGACATAGGCGTCGCCGGAATGCTGCGAACCGGTCAGGGCGCGCGCATAGCGACGCAGATAGGGCAGCTGGATGGCGATCTGGTCAGAGACGGACATTCATGTTCCTCAGGCCTTTTGGGGATATCATTCCCGATTGCACGTCGATGGGCGCCCTTGCGCCAGCGGGCCGATGTCATTTGTCTGACTCCGCATGGCAGATAGGGCAACCGGAAAATTTTTTGCGGTGGATCGCATCCCGGGGAACCAACGAAGGGGCATCACGTTCCCACATTGTCACCACTGGCTCCCCCACCCCCCCGCAAACCGGTGGTGACCCGATCCCGAGGCCTCCGTTCACCAACAGGTGGGCGGAGGCCTCAAAGTTTCCGGGTCGGAGAAGATGTCGCGCAACGCGACACTCCGAGCTTCTCCTGAGACAAATTGTGGCATTTCGGGAACCATTTGCGGGCCGCCCACGTTTGCATTCCGACAGGTTTCAATGGAGGGTAACGCCATGTCGGCAACTATCGAAGCAAGCTCTGATGCGAGCATCGAGGTCCTGGACCGGCCCGAACCCAAGGTCGCGCTGAGCGATCGCGACTTCAAGCGCGCTCTCGCCGAAGTCGCCCCGCACCTTCGTGCGTTCGCCCGTGGACTTTGCGGTTGCCGCGACCGCGCCGACGATCTCGCACAGGAAGCCATGCTTCGTGCCTGGGCCGCCCGCGAGCGTTATGCCGCCGGTACCAACTTCAAGGCGTGGACCTTCACCATCCTGCGCAACCACTTCTATTCCGAAGCCCGCCGCGCGCGCTTCCACGGTGAGTACGACGAAGTCGCCGCCGAACGCATCCTGCGCGCCGAGGCCAGCCAGGAAAGCGCGGTCGAACTCGCCGATGTCCTGCGCGCACTGACCGCCATCCCCGAAAGCTATCGCGAAGCGCTGGTCCTCGTGGCCGCCGGCAATCTTTCCTACGAAGAGATCGCCGACATCTGCGGTATTGCGCTGGGAACCGTGAAGAGCCGCATCTGCCGCGCTCGCGCCATGCTTTCCAAGATCATCGAATCCGGTCAGCTTCCCGATTTCCGCCACAACTTCGTCCTCGGCGGCGAGGCGATCGACGCGTTCTTCGCCGAACTGGTCAAGGTCGCCAATGTCGACCAGGGCCGCAAGCTGCTCGCCGCGTAACGGCCGGCAGGACACAAGGACAGTTCTGCCTTGGGCGCGACGTTGCCGCAATTCGGGTTGAATGCCGGGAAGGTCCTCATCGTCGAGGACGAGTTCCTGGTGGCGCTCCAGTTGGAAGACATTCTCGCCGATGGCGGCCATGCCGTCGTCGGCGTGGTGCCCGACATGGACGCGCTCGCGCGCCTTGGCGATGCCCCCGATGTCGCCCTGGTCGATCTCAACTTGCGGGACGGACTGACCGGGCCCGCGATCGCGCGGGATCTTTCCGGACGCTACGGCTCGCGCGTCATCTACGTTACCGCAAACCCGGGACAGATCGATTGTCCGGCGCCAACGGCGGTCGGTTTCGTGCAGAAGCCGTTCACCCGCCAGACCATTCTCGCCGCGATCGCCTATGCGCTGTCCGGCTGCCCGGAAGCGGGCCGGCCGGTTGAGCTGGAGCCGCTGCGCGAGCACGTCGCCACCCGAATTCACGATTAGGAGAGGGGCCGCGAGAGCCCGGGGCCGTGATCGCAAAAAGCAAGACGCGGACCTGAGAAAGAAGGCGAGAGGATGAACGAAGTCGTCCTGCAATGCCTGCAATACTATGGCGCCGCCGCGGGAACCGTGGCGGCGCTTATCGTATCGCTGGACCTTGGCCGCCGCTGGACCGGGTTCGGCTTCGTGATCTTCGTCACGAGTTCGATCGCGCTGGTCGCCTGGGGCTTCCTCGACGACAAGGCCGAAGGGATCGGCCTTCAGAACATCGCGCTGTTCGTGATCAACTGCGTCGGCGTGTGGCGCTACCTTCTTTCCAAACGGCGCAACGAGGTCGACGCATAGACGAAGGGCGCGACGACCGAAGTCGCCGCGCCCCCGCTGCTCGCGCAGGTCCGAGAGGGATCAGACCGCGCCGAGCGCGTGTTCGCCGGCGTCGCCCGCATGGATCGGCTGGCCGGTCAGCAGCTTGAAGGCGCCCTTGAGGCCCATGTCGGAGGTCCAGACCTCGCCTTCCTCGATGTCGAAGCGCAGCATCACCACCGAGGCATCCTGTTTGCCATTCGGAAACCACGCTTCCACGGCGTTGTTCCAGTGCTTGTCGCGCACCGCCGCGTCGGTTTCCTCCACCAGCGTGCCGTCGATGCAGGCAAAGACGTCGTGGCCCTTGGTCATGACCTGGCCCATCGCCTTGCCGCCCGGCGCGATGCGGTTGTCGCGCTTGGCGAAGAACCAGATCGCATGGTGGGCATCCTTGTCGAGCTGGGCGGTCATCGGTTCGGCATGGCCGGACGCGTCTTCGAGCTTGATCATGATGAAGGGGCTGGTCTGGAAGGCTTTCCAGAAGGTCTCGCGAATGTCCTTGTCCATGGCTCTTCTCCTTGATGGCTGTTCGACGGATCAACGCGCCGCGCGGGGGCTGCGTTCCCTCGGAGGGAGAGCGGACGGTCCTGCGCCTGCCGCAGGGATCGCCCGCCCCGTCTGCGCGATCATTCGCGCGCGTCGCCCGGGAGTTCCTTTTCGGCCGTCTCCAGTTCCTTGGGCTTGCGCTCCTCGAACACGGCGGCCAGCTTCGCCTCGGTCTTGTCGGAGAGCGTCTCGTCGGCGGAAGGGAACATCTCTTCCTCCTCCTCGTCGATGTGGTGGAGATAGCGGTGGCGCATCTCCTTGAACTTCGTCAGCCACGCGGACGAGCTCATGTCGGTCTCGACCAGTTCGCCGAGGTAATCGTCGATCTCCTTGTGCTCGGACACCGAGTGGCGCGCCTCGTCGCGCAGTTCCGGGTTGCCGAGCATCGCGGCGTAGAGCGATTCCTCCTCGGCGGCGGCGTGGGCCTGCAGTTCCTTGCGCAGGCTCTCGAACAGCGCGCGCCGCTCCTCGCTGTCGCCCTTGGTCTCGCCGAGCTGCTCGAGCATCTCGCGATGCTTGTCGTGGTCGGCCTTGAGGTCCTCGAAGATTTTTGCGTCTGCCATGGCGGGTTCCTGTGATTGCTGGTTGTTTGCTGAAGGAACGGCCCGGGGCGCATCCGGTTTCCGGACGCGCCGACAACTTCGCCGCGCGCCGTGCGTTGAGGAAGGGCAAGGGACTGATCCGAAAGCGCAAACCGATGCCCCGTCTGAAATTCGCCGACGACAGCCTGCCGGGTATCACCCGCAAGCGGGTGCGCGGCACCAAGTGGGCCTATTTCGATGCCGACGGCGCGCGCATCACCGATCGCGACGAGATCGACCGGCTCAACCGGATCGCGCTCCCCCCCGCCTACGAGAACTGCTGGTTCTCGCCCGATGCCGACGTGCACCTGCTCGCCACCGGCTACGATGCGCGGGGGCGCAAGCAGTACCGCTATCATCCCGACTGGCGCGAGAGCCGCGAGGCGATGAAGTTCGAACTGTGCCCCCGTTTCGGCGAGGCGCTGCCCGACTTGCGCAAGCGCGTGGCCGCGGACCTGTCGGGGCGGGGCCTGGGGCGGGAGCGCGCCATCGCCTCGGTGGTCGCCCTGCTCGATACCGGCGCGATCCGGGTCGGGAACGAGTGCTATGCGAAGACCAACAAGAGCTTCGGGGCGACCACGCTAAGGAACCGCCACGCGAAGATCGAGCGCGGCACCCTGCGCCTGCGCTTCAAGGGCAAGTCGGGCAAGCTGCAGGAGATCGCCTGCGACGATCCCGCGCTGGTGCGCTGCGTGCGCCGGATGCAGGACCTGCCCGGCCAGCACCTGTTCCAGTACCTCGACGAGGAGGGCGGGGCGGTGCCCGTCCACAGCCACGACGTCAACGAATACCTCGCCGAGACGATGGGCTGCGGGCCTGGCGGCGAGGGCTTCACCGCCAAGCACTTCCGCACCTGGGCGGCGAGCACGCTCGGCTTCTCGCTGTTGCACGAGGAGCCGGGGCTGTCGCTGCGGGCGATGCTGGAGGAGGTGTCGCAGCGGCTCGGCAACACGCCCGCCATCGCGCGCAAGTCCTACGTCCACCCGGCCGTGATCGCCGCCGCGAAGGGCGATCCGGGGGGCTTGGCGCTGCCTGAAAGGCTACCGCGCGCCACCCAGTGGATGACGCGCGAGGAGCGTGGGCTGCTGAAGTTCCTGGAAGCCTGACGTCGTCCCGGGTCAGGCGGCTGGCGACGACGGGTTCTCCTCGCGCCGATACGGACCCAGCGTCGCGATCAGCGCCAGCACGCCGACCAGCGCCGCGCCGGAGCAGGCGAGCGCGAGGTTCGCGTCGCCCGTCGCGTCCACCGCCCAGCCGAACAGCGGCGGCCCGAACGCGGCGCCGAGGCTGAACAGGCCGAGGATCGCGCCATAGGTCGCGCCGTAGTTCTCCAGCGCGGCATAGCGGCTGGTGAAGTAGGCGAGCATGTCCACTTCCGCCCCGGCGGCAAGGCCGAGCATCAGCGCGGCGGGCACGGCCGGGCCGTCGAAGTAGAGGATGGCGCAGGCGATCACCGGCGAGGTCAGGAACAGGCAGGCGACGCGGGGGGCGTGGAACCGGTCGAACAGCCAGCCTACCACCAGCCGCGCGATGACCACCGCGACGCCGACCAGCGC
>DATKFS010000141.1:0-2995 GCA_035511275.1 Novosphingobium sp. | reverse complement strand
GCTGCGCAGCGAGCGCTGCGGCTGGTAGAGCAGGCTCAGTTCGCCGCGCGCCGCCGCCTGCCGCAGGTCGTTCGCGAGCTGCCGCCGCTCGCGCGCGCTCTCGTCCATGCCGGCCTCGAAGAAACAGACGGACTCGCCGAGGTTGGCCTTGGCGCGGTACATCGCTAGGTCGGCATTGTTGAGCAGCGTTTCGCGGGTGGCGCCGTGCTGCGGGCAGACGGCGATGCCGAGGCTCGCTCCCACCACCAGCGGCTGGCCCTCGTCGGTGACCGGCGCGGTGATGCAGCCCTGCAGGCGGGCGATGAAGTCGTTGAGTTCGCTGCGGTGGGTGAAGCGCAGGGCCGCCGCGAACTCGTCGCCGCCGAGCCGGGCGATCGATTCCTCCTCCCGCCGGGTCGCGGTGAAGCGCTCGGCGAGGACGCGCAGCAGCCGGTCGCCCGAGGCGTGGCCGAAGGTGTCGTTGATTTCCTTGAAGCGGTCGAGATCGATGGCGATGACGGCGACCTTGTCGCCCGCTTCGGCGGCCTGCGCGATCATCTCATCGAGGCCGAGGTAGAAGCGCGCGCGGTTGGGCAGCCCGGTCAGCGCGTCGTGCATCGCCATGTGGGCGATCCTCGCCTCCGACCGGCGCTGGCGGGTGATGTCCTCGAATGTCACGATCCACCCGCCGTCGGGGATCGGGCGTTCGCTGATGGCGAGCACGAGATCCTCGCTGAAATCGAGATGCCACGTCGGGTTGCCGCCCGAGGCGTGGGCGCGGGCGACCGACTTGCGGATCATCTCCAGCGTTTCGGCGGGGCGATACTCGGCGGAGAAGAAGCCGGCATAGGCAAGCTGAGACAGCGTGGCGCCCGGCTGGCAGCGTTCCTCCGGGATGTTCCAGATGCGGTAGAACGCGCTGTTGGCCAGCACCAGCCGTTCCTCGGCGTCGAACATGCAAAGGCCCTGGCTCATGTGCTCCAGCGCGGTGTCGAGCTGGCGCGACTTCTCTGCCAGCGCGTCCTGCGCCTGCTTGATCTGCGTAATGTCGCGGGTGATGAGCGAATAGCCGATGACGGCGCCGTCGTCGTCGCACAGCTTCTCGATCGTGCCGTGCGCCCAGAAGTGCGAACCGTCACGGCGCACGCAGATCCACTGGCCCTTGGCGATGCCCTGCGCGTCGGCCTCGGCGATCGCGAGGCGCGCCCTTTCGCGGTCCGCGGCGGTGAAGAACCGCGCGAAGGGCAGCCCCATCACTTCGGCCTCGTCGTAGCCGGTCAGCGAAACGCCGCCCGCGTTCCACTGCGCCACGCGGGCGTCGCGGTCCAGCATGCAGATGGCGTAGTCGGACGTGCCCTTGACCAGCATCGAGAACTGCCGCTCGCCCAGCAGCCGCGCGGCGTGATGGCGCTGGCGCAGGTGATGCGCGAAGGCGCTGGCCGTCATGATCGCCAGCGACACCACGCAGAGCCACGCGGCCAGCGTCTCCTGCGGCACCGAGATGCCCCGGTCCGACGATATGCGCGAAGGAATGAAGCTGAGCGCGGCCGTGCCGGTGAAGTGCAGCACGAGCACCGCCAGCGAGACCAGCACCGTCGCCGCGAAGACCTGCAGGTTGTTGCGCGCCCTCAGCGCGATGTAGAGCGCCGGGTGGAGCAGCACGACCGGCAGCAGCACCGAGGCGACGACGAGGTGCCAGTCCCAGCGCAGCAGGGCCGGCACGCGCAGCGCCGCCATCCCGGTATAGTGCATGGCGGCCAGCCCCGCGCTCAGCAGCAGTGCGGCCGAGGCGCGCCCGGCGAGGCTGCGGGACTGCACCGCGAACCACAGCGCCATTTGCGCGCCGAGGACGCCCACCACCAGCGAGGCCGCCGTCATCGCCAGCGAGTATCCGGCGACGTAGCCGCTGTCGTAGCCGATGATCGTGATGAAATGCGCGGCCCAGCCGCCGAAGCCGAGCATCAGCCCGGCGAGCAGGCACCATCCGCGCTGTTGCCTTGCGCGGGCAGGTCCGCGCGCCGCCACGGCCTGCTGCAGCAGCGACATGGCCTTGCCCGCCGCCAGCCCGCAGGCGAGGATCGCCAGGAGCACGATCTCCGGCCGATGCTGGTCCCTCACGCAGGAGATGACCTGAAGGAAGTGTGTCGTACCCGATCCGCCCATGCCGCGGCCTTAGCCCGGGGCTGGTTGAGGACGGCTGATCGGCGGCTCTGGAAGATTGCGGAGGGGGAGGTTTACCCGTGCAGCCCCCGCACGAAATGGCCCGCCGCACCGCAGTGCGACGGGCCAAGCTTTCCTCCCCAGGAAAACTCGTGAGCTTCAGCGGCGCGTGGCGCTGCCGAGGCGGTGATAGAGGTTGGAGTACTTGGACGAGATCGGATCGTCCTCGTGCGCCTTGAGATAGTAGAGGACGGCTTCCTGCAGCAGCTTGAAGTCCTCGTTCGAGAGCACCGCGCGGGCGCGGGCCGGTTCGGCGGTCATGGTGGTCATGCTCATTCCTTTCCTTGCTTGCGGGTTGCTTCCCCTGGAGCCGGGACCATTCCCGAGGCTCAATCCAAATGTGTTATGCCGCGAACTGGTTCATCGTGTTGTGCGCGCCGCCCGCCTTGAGGGCGGCCTCGCCGGCGAAGTATTCCTTGTGGTCGTCGCCGATGTCGGAGCCGGCCATGTTCTGGTGGCGCACGCAGGCGATGCCCTGGCGGATCTCCTCGCGCTGCACGCCCTTGACGTAGCCGAGCATCCCGGCCTCGCCGAAGTACTCCTTGGCGAGATTGTCGGTCGACAGCGCCGCCGTGTGGTAGGTCGGCAGGGTGATGAGGTGGTGGAAGATCCCCGCCTCGCGCGCCGAATCCTTCTGGAAGGTGCGGATGCGCTCGTCGGCTTCGTCCGCCAGCGCGGTGCCGTCGTAGTCCACGCTCATCAGGCGCGCCCGGTCATAGGCCGAGACATCCTCTCCCGCCGCCTGCCAGGTATCGTAGACCTGCTGGCGGAAATTCAGCGTCCAGTTGAAGCTGGG
>DATKFS010000140.1:0-10469 GCA_035511275.1 Novosphingobium sp. | reverse complement strand
CCACTCCAGCGCGGCGATGCGGTAGCCGTAGAGGCCCAGATGCTGCCACACCGGCGAGAACGGGCCGGCCGCCCGCAGCTTCGCCTCGTCGCGGATGGCGGGGACGATCGCCTTGGAGAACCACAGCGCCCGCCCGTCCGCGCCGCGAATGCAGGTTGTGCCGCTGAACGGCGCGGCCTGCTTGTGGGCGCGCAAGGCATCGAGCCGCTGCCAGTCGAGGCGATAGACCGGCGTGGCGACGTCGGCCGCGCCCTCGCGCAGCGTCGCCACCAGCCCGGCGACCACTGCCGGGGGCACGAACGGCGCGTCGCCCTGCAGGTTGATGACCAGTTCGGGCGGCGTGGGCCGCATCCGCGCCGCGGCGCAGGCGCGCGACGAACCGGAATCGAGGTCGGGGGCGGTCATCGCCACCTCGGCGCCGATCGTGCGGGCATGGTCGGCGATCCGCGCGTCGTCGGTCGCCACCACGACCTCGCAGTCGCCCGCCAGAGCAGCGGCGGCGCGGGCCACGGCCGTGACGCGCTCGAGCAGGGTGCGCCCGGCGATCGGCAGCAGCGGCTTTCCCGGCAGGCGCGTCGAGCCAAACCGCGCGGGGACGACGATCAGCGCGGGATTTCGAACGGTTTCCGTCACGTCCGGGCCGTATCAGGCCACGCCGGTCCTGACGATGTCGTGCATGTGGACGATCCCCGTCAGCTTGCCCTCGTCCTCGACGAAGAGGACCGAGACGGCGTTCTCGTTGAGGATCCGCAGCGCCTCGGAAGCGAGCGTCCCTGACGAGACCCGCAGCGGGTTCACCGACATGTGCAGGCCGATGTTGTCGTTGAGGTCGTGAACCGCGATGCAGCGCCGCAGGTCGCCATCGGTGAAGGCACCGACCAGCCTGTCTTCCTCGTCGACCACGGCCGTGCAGCCGTAGCGCTTGCGGCTCATCTCGATCGTCGCGCTGGTGAGCGAGGCGTCGCGGCCGACGCGCGGGACGGCATCGCCCACGCCCATGATCTCGCCCACCGTGCTGAGCTGCGCGCCCAACCTGCCGCCGGGGTGGAACACGCGGAAGTCCGAAGGCGAGAAGCCCCGCGCCTCGATCAGCGCCACGGCCAGCGCGTCGCCCAGAACCAGTTGCAGCGTCGTGGAGGACGTGGGCGCCAGTTCGTTGGGACAAGCCTCGCGCACGGCGGGCATGGCCAGGCAGATGTCCGCCGCACGGCCCGCGGTGCTGTCCGGGTGCGAAGTCGCCACGATCAGGGTGACGCCGTAGTGGCGGCAGTAATGGAAGATGTCGCCCAGCTCGGTCGTCTCGCCGGACCAGGTAATCGCCAGGACCACGTCGGCCTCGGTGATGACGCCAAGGTCCCCGTGGCTCGCCTCGCCGGGGTGGAGATAGAGCGCGGAGGTGCCGGTCGAGCGCATGGTGGCGGCGATCTTGCGGGCGATGTGGCCGCTCTTGCCCATGCCGGTGACGATCACCCGCCCGCGCGTGGCGGCGAGCGCCTGGATGGCCCGGTCAACCGAGCGGCCCAGTTCCGGGGCCTGCAGCGCGATCTTGAGAGTTTCGAGCGCCTGCATCTCGATATCCAGCGTCTTCAGTGCCGAAGCGGAATGCCGCGTCTTGAGTACTTCGATCTTCATACTACCCTGGGCCCATGCATTTCAAAGCGTTGCAGGCAGCTGCAAGAGAGACGCAATATTTGAACGTGCGAGGGATTGCCAGCCGTTTCATTCCCCGCCAAGGAACCTTCCCCCGCGCCGGAAGCGTCCGCGCCGCCGGAATCGGGGCTTATGTAGCCGGCGTATTTCGCAAATTTAACGGCCTCTTCAACGGACACGGCAATCATGATCCTCTGTGGACGCAAGATCGATGCAGGAACTCCCCTATTCGCAATCGCGGGACCATGCGTCATCGAAAGCGAGGAACTGACGCTTTCCATCGCCGAAACGCTTGCCGCGACCGCGCGGCGGCTGGGGCTGATGCTGATCTTCAAGAGCTCCTTCGACAAGGCGAACCGCAGCTCTGACAAGTCATTCCGGGGACTCGGCATCGACGAGGGCCTGCGCATCCTCGAAAAGGTGCGCGCCGAAACCGGCCTCCCGGTCATCACCGACGTCCATGAACCCGCACAGGTGGCGGCGGTGGCGCAAGTGGTCGACGTGCTCCAGACGCCCGCGTTCCTCGCCCGGCAGACCGACTTCATCGCCGCCGTCGCCGCCTCGGGCAAGCCGGTCAACATCAAGAAGGCGCAGTTCATGGCGCCTGCCGACATGACGCAGGTGATCGCCAAGGCGCGCAACGCGGCCAGCGCGGCGGGGCACGATCCCGATGCCTTCCTGCTGTGCGAGCGCGGCACCTCGTTCGGCTACAACACGCTCGTTTCCGACATGCGCGGTCTTGCCATCATGGCCGAGACGGGCTGCCCGGTGGTGTTCGACGCGACGCATTCGGTGCAGCAGCCCGGCGGGCTTGGCGAAAGCTCCGGCGGCCAGCGCGAATACGTGCCCCTGCTGGCCCGCGCGGCGGTGGCGGCGGGCGTCTCCGGCGTCTTCATGGAAACCCATCCCGATCCCGACAAGGCGCTGTCCGACGGGCCCAACGCGCTCCCGCTCGACCGGTTCGAGCCGCTCTGGGCAAGGCTCCAGGCGATCGACGCGGTGGTGAAGGCGGGCTGACCGTTTTGGGGTTGCATCGCCCCGCCTCCTGGCGGAAACGCCCGTTCATGGCTGCCCCCGCCGATACCAGGCCGACGCTTGCGAAGGTCCTGCTGGCCCCGATCTGGGCGCTGCAGTTGCTCACCGGCGCCAAGAGCTTCCTCGACAACCCGCTCATCGGCTCGCGGCGCCTCAACGCGCGGGGCCTTCACGTCGGCCGGGTCAGGCTGGCGGCGGGCATGGCCGCGTGGCGCCGCCGGCGGCTGGCCGCAAAGGTGCGGGCAGACTGGCGCGAGGCGTTCGATCGCGACGGCTTCGTCGCCATTCCCGACATCGTGCCGCCGGCCGAATTCCCCGCGCTGCGCGAGGCGATCCTGTCCTACCGCGGCCCCGCGCGCGAGATGCGGCAGGGCGATGCCGTCACCCGCAGGATGGCGATCGACCCGGCCATGCTCGCCGAAATCCCGGCACTGCGCCGCCTGCTGGAGCGCGACGACGTGACGGCGCTGCTGCACTACGTCGCCAGTTTCCGTACGACGCCGCTGCACTACGTCCAGACCATCGTCAGCCATTTCGCGGGCAACGAGCCGGACCCGCAGGAGGCGCTCCACGCCGACAGCTTCCACTCCTCGCTCAAGGCCTGGCTATTCCTCAACCCGGTGGAGGCGGAGGAAGGCCCGTTCACTTACGTGCGCGGCTCGCATCGTTTCACGCCCGAGCGCCTCGCATGGGAACGCCGCCGCAGCCTTGCCGACCCGCGCGCGATCGACCGGCTCTCGGCGCGCGGCTCGCCCCGCGTCTCGGCCGAGGACCTCGCGGCCATGAAGCTGGGCGCGGCCGAGGCGCTGGCCGTGCCGGGCAATACTCTGGTCGTCGCCGACACCCTGGGTTTTCACGCCCGCGGCGCCTCGGTGCGTCCCGGCGAGCGGGTGGAGATCTGGTGCTACGCGCGGCGCAACCCCTACCTGCCGTGGCTGGGCGGCGACCTGCTCAGCCTTCCCGGCATCGCGGAGCGCCGCGTCAACTGGCTGTGGTCCCTGCGCGACCGGCTGGAGGCGCGGATCGGCCAGCCATGGAAGCCCGTGGGCACCCGCAGGCCGACCGATGCCCACGGCGACCAGCCCCCCTCCGCCTAGGCGCGATGGCGGGGAAGGGAGAAGCGACCGCTATGGATCAAGCCGTCGCCTGCAAAGTTTTGCATGGGGTTACCCGTTTGGCTAAAGCTACGGCCTCTCACCAGTCGCGAGTTCCGATGAACAGTACCACGACGATCGTTCCCGTCATCCTTTCCGGCGGCTCGGGCACGCGGCTCTGGCCCGTGTCGCGGCCGGAACGGCCCAAGCAGCTCCTGCCGCTGACCGCCCCGGAAACCATGCTCCAGCTGACCGTCGCGCGCACCGCAGGATATGCCGGCGCGCCGGTCCGCCGCCCCATCCTGGTCGCCAACGGCGCCCATGCCGCCATCATCGACGACCAGCTCGCGGCCGCCGGCATCGAGGACTACCTCGTGCTGCTCGAACCGTTCGGCCGCAATACCGCGCCCGCGATCGCACTCGCCGCGCTGGAGGCCGACCCGGCCGATGCCCTGCTGGTCATGCCGAGCGACCACGCCATCGCCGACCTTCCCGCCTTCCACGCGGCCATCTCGCGCGCCCTGCCGCTCGTCGCCGAGGGCTGGCTCGTCACGTTCGGCATCACCCCCGATGCGCCCGAGACGGGCTACGGATACATCCGGATGGGATCGACTTGCGCCGACCGCGTGCACAAGGTCGACCGCTTCGTCGAGAAGCCCGACGCCGCCCGCGCCGCAGCCATGCTGGCGCAGGGCGACCATGCCTGGAACGCGGGCATCTTCCTGTTCTGCGCCGACGCCTACCTCGCCGCGCTCGCCCGGCATCAGCCCGAGATGCTGTCCGCCGTCGGTGCCGCACTGGCGGGCGCCGAGCGCTGCGGCCGGCACGTCTCGCCCGCGCCCCGGGCCTTCGAGCAGTGCCCTTCCGAATCGGTGGACTACGCCATCATGGAGCACGAGGAGCGCGTCGCCTGCGTTCCCGTGGACATGGGCTGGTCGGACGTCGGCAGCTGGGATTCGCTCCATGCCGTCAGCGCCAAGGACGCGGGCGGCAACGCCGTGCGCGGCGACGCGCTGGCGCTGGGCGCCAGCAACTGCCTCGTCCATACGGACGGCCCGCGCGTCACGCTGGTGGACGTGGACGACCTCATCGTCGTCGTGTCACAAGGTGAGGTCATGGTGCTGCGCCGTGGCGAATCGCAGAAAGTGCGCCGGGTGACCGACGCCCTCACCCAGGCCGCGCTCCCCGCGCTCGACTGACGCCCAAGGCGATTCCGCCGGAAACAACGACTGAAAGATGCACGGACCCATGCCGCAGACGGTATCGATCACAGACCTGATGACCCGCTCGGGCGTCGCCTTTGGAACCAGCGGGGCGCGCGGCCTCGTCAGCGCGATGACCGATGCGGTGTGCTTCGCCTATACCTGCGCCTTCCTGCAGCACCTCGCCGCGATCGGCCAGTTCGCGCCGGGCGGGTCGGTGGCGATCGCTGGCGACCTGCGGCCCTCCTCGCCGCGCATCCTGGCGGCCTGCGCCGCCGCCATCCGGCACATGGAGGGCAAGGTCGCGTTCTGCGGCTTCGTGCCCTCCCCCGCCGTCGCAGCCCACGGCTTCTCGCGCGCGATCCCCTCGCTGATGGTGACGGGCAGCCACATCCCGGACGACCGCAACGGCATCAAGTTCAACCGCATCGACGGTGAAGTGCTCAAGCCCGACGAACTGGCCATGCGCGCGCAGCAGGTCACCCTGCCCGACCTGTTCGACGCGGACGGCATGTTGGTCGATCCGCAGGACTGCGGCCCGCTGGTCGATGCCGAAACCGCTTACGTCGCGCGTTACGTCGATTTCTTCGGCCCCGGCGCGCTCGCAGGGCTGAAGCTGGGCGTCTACGAGCATTCCGCCGTGGGCCGCGACGTGCTGGCCGCGATCGTCGGCGCGCTCGGTGCCGAGGTCGTGCGCCTCGGCCGGTCCGACAGGTTCATCCCGGTCGATACAGAGGCGGTCCGGCCCGAGGACCAGGCGCTTGCCCGGGAATGGTCGCGCGACCTCGGGCTCGACGCGATCCTCTCGACCGACGGCGATTCGGACCGTCCGCTGCTCGCGGACGAGACCGGCGCGTGGATGCGCGGCGACGTGCTGGGCATCCTGTGCGCGCAGGCTCTGGGCATCGCGGCAGTGGCCACCCCGGTGAGTTGCAATTCGGCGGTGGAGCTTTCCGGCGCCTTCCGCGAGGTGCGGCGCACCCGCATCGGCTCGCCCTATGTCATCGAGGCGATGGACCAGCTTGCCGCAGAAGGCGCCGCCGCCACGATCTGCGGCTACGAGGCCAACGGCGGCTTCCTCCTCGCCACCCCGGTCGAGGCCGGTGGCCGCACACTGGGTGCCCTGCCCACGCGCGACGCGGTGCTGCCGATGCTGGCGGTACTGGTCGCGGCCAGGGCCAGGGGCGTGACGCTGACCGCGCTGCAGGCCGGACTGCCGCCGCGCTACACCTTCAGCGAAAGGTTGCAGGACTATCCCACCAGCGAAAGCCAGGCGCTGATCGCGCGCCTCCAGGCCGGTTCCCCCGCCGAGGTCCTCGAACGCGCCACCGCGACCTTCGGCAAGCTCGCCGGCACCGCCGCCGCCTTCGACACCACCGACGGCCTGCGCATGACTTTCCTCGACGGGGACATCATCCACCTGCGGCCCAGCGGCAACGCGCCGGAACTGCGCTGCTACACCGAAAGCGCCACGCCCGAACGCGCGGCCTCGCTCAACGAAGCGGTGCTGGCGATGCTTCGCCCGTCCGCGTAACCGGCTCCACCGCCGACAGGATCACCCGCGCGGACTCCTTCCAGTCCGCGACGGGCGGCGTGATGACGATTTCACCGGCTTGGACGTCATCCATCCAGTCGCCGATGCAGTCGGCCAGTTGGGCGGGCGCGGCGGCTGCGGGGAAATAGCGGACGCCAAGCGCCTCATGCTGGCGGAAGATCGCAAGGTCGCGCGCGAGCACCGGCTTGCGATGGCCCAGCGCCTCGATCAGCGGCAGCCCGAAGCCTTCGGCGTGTGACGCGATGATCATCCCCCGGCAGGCCCGGTAGATGCGCTCCAGCTCGGCATCGCCCACATCGTCGAACCACAACAGGCGTCCACCGTATTCGGGATGATCGAGAATGCGCGCGCGCAGGTCCGCCACGCGCCAGCCCATCCGGCCGACCAGCACCAATCGCTCTTTCGAGCCGCGCCGCCACAGTTCATCGAACGCGGCGAGGATGTCCGCATGGCCCTTGCGCGGCTCCAGCGTGCCGACCATCAGCGTGAACGGCGCGGCCATGTCGAAGCGATCGGGCGTCGTCGCTCCCTCCGTGACCTGGAAACTCGGCGCGTGCGATTCCATGATGTCGTGCCCCATCGGGACGACGCGGGTGCGGTATCCCCCAGACACGTCGAAGCGCTCGCGCAGTTCGGCCTGCAACTCGCTCTCGGTCTGGCGGGAGATGCACAGGAAGCCCTCGGAAATCCCCGCTATGACCTCCAGCCACGCCTTGTAGCGGGTCACGTTGTTGGGCGCGAACCACTCGGGCCTCTGCACCGGCAGCAGATCGCAGACGAGGAACCACAGGCTGCCGCCGTCGCGCCGGAACCGGGCGAGCTGCCGGCGGTGTCGCCGCACCGCTTCGAGGGAGAAGTCGAGGCCGAGGAAGACATCGCCCGGCCGCGCGCGGAGCGTCTCGCGTTCAACCGCGGCGGCGCCAGCGGGCCAGGCAATCACATGATAGGCCGAATGCCGGTCGGCCGCGACGAAACGCACTTCCCGGGACGGCGAGGCTTCCTCGATCAGGGCCAGGGCCAGGGCGCGCACCACGCGCTGGATTCCCGTCCCCCCGTCGTCCGAGCTGATTACCGCAAGGTCGATGTAGAGACGGCGGCAGTCCCCCGTCGTCCCGTCCGGCGCCCGCACCGCTTCCTCGCGCTGCCGCCGGACCCGCCGGGCACGCAGTCCCCGGCCGGCCAGGGCATGGTAGAGCCGGTACGGCAGCAGGTCGATGAAAGGGCGCAGGGCGATCCCGGCCATCCCTTCCTCTCAGGCTCAGTTGTTCTGCGAGATGACGGCCGCGGTCGTCGCCACCGGAAGGACCGTCGAGAAGATCGCGCCAAGGACCTTCTGGACGTCGGCCAGCGGTGCGTTCGAGACGTAGAGCACATCCTTGTTCCGGATCGGGAAGCTCTGGGCGATGAAGAAGGTCGAAGGGTCCTTCATGTTGATGCGGTAGATCACCGGCACCTTGCCGTCCGGGGTCATCTGCGCGGTCGCGCGGTCCTCGGGCGAGAGAGCGGCAGGGTCCTCGAGGCGGAAGACGAACACGCCCTTCACGTCGGCGCGGAAGTCCTGCAGCCCGGCCACGCGGCCCAGCGCCTGTGCGAGCGTGAGCCCGGTGGCCTCGAAAGGCAGTTCCTCGCTCTTGCCCACCGCACCTAGCGCGGTGAAACTGAAGGGCTGGAACATCACGGTCATGACGTCGTTGGGCTGCAGCCGCACGTTCTGGCGGGGATCGCGGATCACCGTATCCAGCGGCAACGAGGCCACCTGTGCATCGCGGGTGATCTGGATCGTCATCTTGCCGACCGGCTGCTTCACGCCGCCAGCGCTGGCCAGCACGTCGAGCACGCGCTCGCCCCGCGCCGTGAGCGGCACCCGGGCGCTGCCGACGACGTCACCCACGACGGTGACGTTCGCCGCCGCGTTGCGCACCAGCCGGACGATCGCCTGGGGCTGGTGGGCCTTGCCGACGAGGCGACCGGTAATGTCGCGGGCAATGTCCTGCGGGGTGCGTCCGTCCGCCTGGATGCGGCCGGCGAACGGCACCACGATCTTTCCATCGCTGTCGACCATCTGCTCGGGCAGCGAAGTGCCGCGCGCGGTGGACCCGGACGAGGTCAGCTGCGTGTTGCCACCCGCGGCGCCGAACAGTGCCGCCGGCGGCGCCTCCCAGATCGCGATGTCGAGCACGTCCCCCTTGCCGACCACGGAGCCGATCGCCCGCCCCTCGCCGAGGCTTTCCGAGAACAGCGCCTGGCGATTGCTTGCCAGGATGCCGCGCGCCACGGCGTCGGTCACGTCGATGATCTTGATGCCCGCGCCGGACACGGCCGACTGCTCGGCGGCGCTGACGCTGCGCGTCGAAGGTCCGGAAGTGGGCACCGCGGCGCAGGCGCCCAGCGATGCGAGAAGCCCCGCGCTCGCCATGAGGCGGACCGAAATGGTGGATACTTTGGTCATGGATTCAGCACCAATATGCAAACATGTGGTAGGCGCGGCGAGCGGGGCTGGACCTATGGCGCAAGCCGGAGTGCGGATCAAGGAGTGCCTCGAGGATGCGCCGCGACCCGCCGCAAACCGCAGGTCGTTGAGATTGTGCGCACTAGACGCGCATAAACAGGGACGCTAGGGGCTTAGCCTTTAGGTTCGGGCTGCGCCAACACGTCTGCGTCAGGGTCAAAGGTTATGGAAATCGCCAACCCTGAAACGGATCAGAGCGCGCAACCTGAACAAGAAGTAAAGAAAAATTCGTCGGCCCATGACGAAACGCGAAAGTCTTTCATGACTAAGATAAAGAAGTTTAATCCTCTTTTTCTGTTGACAGTCGTCATACCGACTTTCCTGGCAGTCCTGTATTTCGGAATATTCGCGTCCGACGTTTATATTTCGGAATCGCGATTCCTGGTACGCAGCCCCGACAAGCCTGCCACGACGGGTCTGGGCGTGCTGCTGAAGAGCACCGGTTTCGCCAACGCCGGCGACGAGATCTACGCTGCGCACGACTACCTGCTTTCGCGTGACGCGCTGCAGGCGCTGAACCGCAACGACGGGTTCGCGCGCGCCTATACCGCCTCGTCGGTGTCGATCTTCGACCGCTTCGATCCCACGGGGATGAGCGGCGCCTTCGAGGATCTCTACAAGTACTACCAGAAGAAGATCGAGGTGGATCAGGACACCACGTCGTCGATCGTCACGCTTTCGGTACGGGCCTACACGCCGAAGGACGCGCGGCGCTTCAACGAGCAGCTGCTGGAAATGGCCGAGGCCACCGTCAACAAGCTCAACGAGCGCGGCCGCCAGGATCTCATCCGCTTCGCCGAACGCGAGGTGACCGACGCGAAAGGCAAGTCCCAGCAGGCCGCGCTGGCGCTTTCGGCCTACCGCAACGAAGCGGGCGTCATCGACCCCGAGAAGCAGGCGACCGTCCAGATCCAGATGGTTTCCAAGCTCCAGGACGAACTGATCGCCACGCGCACCCAGCTTCGTGAACTGCGCGCCTTCGCACCCCAGAACCCCCAGGTCGCGGTGCTCGAGACGCGTGCCAACGGCATCGCTGCGGAGATCAACGAACAGCTCGGCGTCGTCACCGGGGGCAGCAAGTCGCTGTCCTCGCGCGTCGCCCGCTTCCAGCGTCTGACGCTGGAGAGCATGTTCGCCGACAAGCAACTCGCCAGCGCGATGGCCTCGCTGGAAGACGCCCGCAACGAAGCCCGCCGCAAGCAGGCCTACGTCGAGCGCATCGTCGAGCCCAACCTGCCCGACGATTCGCTGGAACCGCGCCGCTGGCGGGGCATCTTCTCGACGCTGATCCTGGGCCTTGCGGCATGGGGCATCATCAGCATGCTGATCGCCGGGCTGCTGGAACACAAGGACTGAGGCGACCCGGCGATGGAGACTTCGCGACCAGCCTCGCTACGCCGCAGCGCCGCCATCCAGGGACGGGT
>DATKFS010000139.1:0-20524 GCA_035511275.1 Novosphingobium sp. | reverse complement strand
GCGAGGTCGTCGCGGGTGAAGGCGCCCGTCGCCACGGTGGCGATCCCGTAGACCGCGCAGCCAGCCCCCACCAGCGCGCCGAGCGCCAGTCCGCGCACGAGCCAGGTGCCGTGGATGTAGGGCGTCATCAGGTCCTGCCCGAACCACAGCGCCCCGCCCATCGCCACTGCCGCCAGCGCGAGGCGCGGGGCGCGGCGGCGCAGGCGCGGGTCGACCACGAAGTGGCCGCGCTTCACCAGCGTCCAGTAGAGCATCGCGACGTTGACGGTGGAGGCGATCGCGGTCGCCAGCGGCGGGCCCATGTGCTGCAGCGGCACGATCAGGGCGAGGTTGCCGACGAGGTTCACGACCATCGAGATCATCGCGTAGCGCACCGGGGTGCGGGTGTCTTGCCGGGCGTAGAAGCCGGGCGTCAGCACCTTGACGAGGATGTAGCTGGGCAGGCCGATCGAGAACGCGGCGAGCGCCTCGGCGGTGCGGGCGACGTCGGTCGGCGTGAACTTGCCGTAGCCGAACAGCGCGGCGGCGATCGGCTCGCCGCAGACGATCAGCGCGACCGCGGCGGGCAGGGTCAGCAGCAGCGCGAGTTCGAGGCCGCGGTTCTGCGTCTCCATCGCCTGCGCCTCCTGCCCCGCGCCGAGCTGGCGCGAGATCGTGGGGAGCAGCACGGTGCCCAGCCCGATGCCGATGAGGCCGAGGGGGAGCTGGTTCAGCCGGTCGGCCATGTAGATGTAGGTGACCGAGCCGTGCGCCAGCAGGTACGCGGCCAGCGCGGTCGAGATGACGAGGTTGATCTGCACCGCGCCCGCCCCGGCGGCGGCGGGCAGGATCAGCTTGAGCAGCTGCTTCACGTCGGCGTTCCACACCGGCATCCGCAGCCGCATCGAAACGCCGTTGGCGCGGCAGGCCCAGACCAGCCACGCGAGCTGCAGCGCGCCCGAGACCGAGACGCCGATCGCCTGGTTGCGCGCGGTGACCAGCGGATCGTCCGAATGGAAGCCCAGCAGCGCCACGATCAGCGTCAGGTTGAGCAGGATCGGCGCGGCGGCGTTGACCCAGAACTTGCCCAGTGAATTGAGGATGCCGCCCAGCAGCGACACCAGGCTGATGAGCGCGAGGTAGGGGATCGTCAGGCGGCTGAGCGCGACGGCATAGCCGAACTGGTCCGGCGTCACGTCGTTGAATCCGCCCGACAGCAGCAGCGTCACCGGCCAGGCCAGCACTTCCAGCGCCACGGTCATGACGATCAGCACCGGCAGCAGGACGGAAAGCGCCTGCTCGGCGAAGATGATCCCGGCGGGAAGCCCGGCCCCCTGCGGGTCGCCGACCTTCTTGTTGAACATCGGGATGAAGGCGGAGGCGAAGGCCCCTTCCGCGAAGAGCGCGCGGAACATGTTGGGCAGCCGGAAGGCGATCAGGAACGCGTCCGACGCGAACCCTGCCCCCACGAACCGCGCGAACAGGCTGTCTCGCGCAAGGCCGAGCACGCGGCTGGCCAGCGTCAGGCCGCCGACGCTGGCGAGGGCTTTTGCGAGGTTCATGCGGTGGCTCCCCTCACGCGCGTCGTTCGAACGTCGTCCCGGAACCGATCCGGGACCGCTGGCCTTGCTTCAGGCGCCGCCTCGCCGAGAGCGCGTTGCCCGGTATGGCCCGCGGTCCCCGCTTTCGCGGGGACGACGGGGATGCATGACGCCTCAGGCGTGGCCGGCGGGCTCGCCGATGCCGGCTTCGGCCTGCTGGGCCTGCGCCTGCAGCTGCTGGACGTAGAGGCCGTTGAAGTCGATCGGCTCGAGCATGAGCGGTGCGAAGCCCGCGTCGCGCACGGCGTCGGCGATGACGCGGCGGGCGAAGGGGAACAGGATGCGCGGGGCCTCGGCGAACAGGAACGCGTGGCTCTGCTGCTCTTCCAGGTTGCGCATGCCGACGAGGCCGCAGTAGCTCAGCTCGACCGCGAAGGCGACGCCGGCGTCGGTGCGCGACGAGCAGGTGATCTTCAGCTCGACCTCGTGGACCTCGCCCTCGATCGCGCGGGCGCCGATGTTGAACTGCACGTCGATCTGCGGCTGGTCCTGCCAGGCGAAGCTCTCGGGCGCGTTCGGGTTCTCGACCGAGAGGTCCTTGACGTACTGGGAGATGATCCCGGCCGCGGGCGCGCTGTCCTCGCCGTTGCCGAGGTTGAGGTCGGAAATGATGTTGCCTTCGTCGGCCATCTGATGATCGTCCCGCAAATGATAACTGAAAGTGCGTGTCGCGCCGCCTAAAACATTTTCCGGTTGCGGGGAACACCCGTGCATCCGGAAAATTGTAGTCTGCATGTCCCGGTAGGAGGCAGCACACACGCGATGGTGGCTCGGACCCGCCGGAAAACCGGGCTCGGTCCGGCGAAAAATTACCCCGAACCGCCCGCTCACGCGTTGTTCATTTGTAAAGGCTACCTATCTGGGGCTATGTTGGAGTGCTAAGACCCACGCGCCGGAGTCTCCCCGTGGGGCTCCATGACAGGTGCCTGGGCCGGCCGCCGCGATGCCGGAATGTCGATGCCCGACGTTTCCAGTGCAGGCCGTGCGGACAGAAGGGATGGATTTAGGGACGTGACACCGGAAATAGTGATCCTGGCCATGATCGCAGCCTTCCTTGGCCTGCGGCTCTATTCCGTGCTCGGCCGCCGCGCCGAGCATGAGGAGGAGCCCATCCAGGGCCGCTTCGAAGGCCCCCAGGGCCAGCAGCCGGGCGCACCGCGCGTCGCCGCGCCCGCCAAGCCCGATGCCCGCCCGGAAGCGCGCGCCCAGCAGCCCCAGCGCCTGCGCGAGATGCCGCTGGCCTCGCCCTCGGTCGAGCGCGGCCTCGCCGAAATCGCGCAGGTCGACCGTCGCTTCGATGCCGCGGCCTTCGTCGAAGGCGCGCGCAGCGCCTACCGCATGATCCTCGAAGCCTTCTGGAAGGGCGACAAGGCCGAGCTTCGCGCCCTGTGCGACGATGACGTCTATGCCGGCTTCGCCGCCGCGATCGACGCCCGCGTCGCTGCCGGCGAGACGCTGGAGAACCGCCTGATCCGCATCGAGGAGACGATCCTCGTCGCGGCCGGCGTGGAAGGCGGCTTCGCGCGCATCACCCTGCGCTTCCGCACCGACATCGCCGCCGTCACCCGCGACGCGGATGGCCACGTCATCGCCGGCTCGCTCGACGACGCGATCGAGGCGATCGACGTGTGGACCTTTGGTCGCGCCGTCAACTCGCCTGATCCCGACTGGCTGCTCGAAGAGACCGACGAAGGTTGATCCCCGTCCGGGGCTTGTTATCCATTCCCGCCTGAACCGCCCCGCGCCTTCGTGTGCGGGGCTTTGGCGTCAAGGGGAGGCGATCTTGCAGCTTTGGGGGAAAGCGCGGGCGATCGCCGGTCGATCGGCGCGCATGGTCCTGGCGACGGCGTCGCTCGCCGCGCTCGCCGCCTGTGGCGGCATCGTGCCCAGCACCGGCGGACCGCCGCGCCCGGCGCCCCCGGTCCGTCCGACGCCCACGCCGACATCGCCCTCCTCCCCGCTTCCCCCGCCGCAGAACGCGCTGGTCATGGGCGTGCGCGCCGGCCCTGCCGTCTCCTCGCTGCCGATGACCGCCGCCAAGGCCGCGGGCGCGCTCGCCTCGTTCCGCGAGAGTTGCGCGCGGCTGACCTCGCGCACCGACGGCAGCGGCCTGACCCGCCCGGCCGACTGGCGCCCGGCCTGCGCCGCCGCCGCGACGTGGGGCGCGGCACCCCCCGCCGCCTTCTTCACCACCCATTTCGAGACCGTGCGCGTGGGCGACGGCAGTGCCTACGCCACCGGCTACTACGAGCCGGAGGTCGCCGGTTCGCGGGTGCCGCTGCCGGGCTACGCGCAGCCGGTCTACGCCTTCCCGCGCGACCTCGTGCGCGCACGGCCCGGCGATGCGCCGCCGCTCAAGGACGGGCGGATGCCGCTGGGCCGCTATGGGCCGGACGGCGCCTTCACCAGCTACTTCGACCGCTCGCAGATCACGGCGGGCGCGCTGGGCGGGCAGGGTCTGGAGATCGCCTGGGCGGCCGACCCGGTCGAGTTCTTCTTCCTCCAGGTCCAGGGATCGGGCCGCCTCGTGGCGCCGGACGGCACCGTGACGCGGATCGGCTATGCCGGGCAGAACGGGCTCGCCTATACCGGCATCGGCGGCGTCATGCGCGACCGTGGGCTGGTCGGCTCGGGGCCGGGGCAGTACTCCGGCTCGATGCAGGGCATCATGCAGTACATCCGCGAGCATCCGGTGGAAGGCCGCGCGCTGATGAACGAGAACCGTTCGTGGGTGTTCTTCAAGGTGCTGAACGGCGACGGGCCGCTGGGCGCGCTCAACGTGCCGGTGCGCGGCGGTGCATCGGTCGCCGCCGACCCGCGCTTCGTGCCGCTCGGCGCCCCGGTCTGGCTCGACCTCGACCGGCGCGAGGCGAACGGGGTGTGGATCGCGCAGGACACCGGCGGCGCCATCAAGGGCGCCAACCGCTTCGACACCTTCTGGGGCGCGGGCGCGCGGGCGCGCACGGTCGCGGGCGGCATGAGCGGGCGGGGCAGCGCCCTGGTGCTCGTCCCCCGTGGAACGCTCGCGCGGCTGGGCGCCGGGCCGGGCACGCGATGAGGCGCCCGGGGCGCAGGCTCACGCCCGAGGAAGCGCAGGTCTGGGCACTGGTGGCCCGCACGGTGAAGCCGCTGCTTCCCCCCCGGATCGGGGAGGGGGACCAGGCGAAGCGTGGCGGAGCGACACCCACGGCGGATGCGACGGTGGCTGCCCCGCTCCCCCCGGCGAAGAAGGTCAAGGGCCGCGTGCCGCCGCCGCTCGCCCCGAAGCCGGTTCCCGTGAAGCCCAGGGCGGATACCCCCGCCCACCTCGACGGTTCGTGGGACAAGCGCATCGCCAAGGGCACGCTGGCGCCGGACTTCAGCCTCGACCTGCACGGATCGACGCTCGACCAGGCCTATTCGCGGCTGATGCACGGGCTGGTGCAGGCCAAGTCGATGGGCGCGCGGGTGGTGCTGGTCGTCACCGGCAAGCCGCGCCCGGTCGATGCGGCGGACAGGGGCACCGCGCGCGGGGCCATCCGCGCCAAGGTCGCCGACTGGCTGGCGGCGAGCGACCACGCTTCCGACATCGTCGCCATTCGCGGCGCGCACCGCCGCCACGGCGGGCAGGGCGCCATCTACGTGGTGCTGAAGAAGCGGCGCTAGCGCGAATACCGGGTCCGTTCCGGAGAGTTCAAAAGTGCTCGCAATTTCTCAAGTATTGGCAGTCATGGGATAATCACGATTGCTGGGCGCTTCATATCGAGCCGCATTCGATGCAAAAGGCACGGCGTCGATTTTGAATGGCGCGCCGAAAAAGTTATGATCCCGGCCCGGGGATAGAGCGTCTGGCCAGTATGGCGGGCTATCGCGGGGGAAAGCGGATGCCTTTTTACTACTTCCATGTGCAGGACGGGCGCGATCAGGATTTCGAGGGCGTGGAACTGCCCGATCTCGAAGCCGCGCGACGGGAGGCAATTCGTTTCGCCGGCTATCTCATCCAGCAGGTGGCGGAGAATTTCTTCGTGGGCGAACTGTGGTCGATGCAGGTCTGTAACAAGGAAGGCGCGCGCTACATGACGCTCGAGTTCTCGGTGCTCGACGAGCCGGGCATGGCGGCCTGACGCGCGCGCCGTTCACGACGAAACGGGCGGGAATCTCGCGATCCCCGCCCGCCTCTCGTTCATCGCCCGGTGGTCAGGCCTGCACGGTCTCGCGTGCTTCCTGCGCAGCCTGCGCGATCTCTTCGGGGGCCTCGTTGCGGATCAGGTAGTCGAATGCGGAGAGCGCCGCCTTCGAACCCTCGCCCATGGCGATGATGATCTGCTTGTAGGGCACCGTGGTGACGTCGCCCGCCGCGAAAATGCCGGGCAGGTTGGTCGCCGCCTTCTCGTCGATGACGATCTCGCCGCGCGCGGTCAGTTCGACGCCGCTGTCCTTGAGCCACTCGGTATTGGGCACCAGACCGATCTGGACGAACACGCCTTCCAGCTCGACCTTGCGCTCCTCGCCCGAGCTGCGGTCCTTGTAGACCAGCGCGTTGACCTTCTCGCCGTCGCCTTCGACCTCGGTGGTCTGGGCGGAGGTGAAGATGTCGACGTTCTTCATCGAGGCCAGCTTGTCGACCAGCACCTGGTCGGCGCGCAGCTTGCTGTCGAACTCGATCAGGGTGACGTGGCCGACGATGTTGGCAAGGTCGATCGCCGCCTCGACGCCGGAGTTGCCGCCGCCGATCACCGCCACGCGCTTGCCCTTGAACAGCGGGCCGTCGCAGTGCGGGCAATAGGCCACGCCCTTGTTCTTGTACTCCGCCTCGCCCGGCACGCCGAGGTTCCTCCAGCGCGCGCCGGTGGTGAGGATCAGCGAGCGCGCCTTGAGCGAGGCGCCGTTGGCGAACACGACCTCGTGATAGCCGCCAAGCTCGCTAGCCGGGATCAGCTTCTCGGCGCGCTGGAGGTTCATCACGTCGATGTCGTACTCGGCGACGTGCGTCTCCAGCGCGGCGGCGAGCTTGGGGCCCTCGGTGTAGGGGACCGAGATGAAGTTCTCGATGCCCATGGTGTCCTGCACCTGCCCGCCGAAGCGCTCCGCCGCGATACCCGTGCTGAAGCCCTTGCGCGCGGTGTAGACCGAGGCCGCGGCACCGGCGGGGCCACCGCCGACGACGAGCACCTCGAACGGCTTCTTCTCGGCCAGCTTGGCGGCGGCCTTGGCGTCGGCGCCGGTGTCGAGCTTGCCGAGGATTTCCTCGACGCTCATCTTGCCCGAGCCCCACATCTTGCCGTTCAGGAAGACGGCGGGGACGGCCATGACGCCGCGTTCCTCGACTTCGTCCTTGAAGGTGCCGCCCTCGATCAGGGTGGCGTTGACGTGCGGGTTGTTGAGCGCGAGCAGCGTCAGCGCCTGCACCACGTCGGGGCAGTTGTGGCACGAGAGCGAGAAGTACATCTCGAACTCCAGCGTGCCTTCCAGCGCGCGGGCCTGCTCCAGCACTTCGTCGGAGACCTTGGGCGGGTGGCCGCCGGCCCACAGCAGGGCGAGCACCAGCGAGGTGAACTCATGGCCGAGCGGCAGTCCCGCGAAGCGCACCCAGGCGCTTGCGTCGCTCGCACGGCGGATGATGAAGCTGGGACGGCGCGCGTCGTCGCCATCGAAAGTGGCGGTGACCTTGTCCGAGAGCGAGGCGATGGTGGTCAGCAGCTCGCGGGTCTCGGTGGACTTTGCTCCATCGCCCAGCGAGGCGACGAGCTCGATCGGCTCGCGCAGCATGCCGAGGTATTGCGAGAGCTGTTGCTTCAGGGCGGGGTCGAGCATGGTCTTGGGTCCTTTGGAATTTCGTTGGTAAAGGGACGGCCCGGGGTCCGGGTTCCGCGATGGCGCACGGGGGTGCGGCACCGGGAGAGGGAGCCCCGGGCCGCACACCTTCAGCACGCGACCCGGTCGGCTATTCGCCGAAGCGTCGCGTTGGTCTTAGATCTTGCCGACGAGGTCGAGCGAGGGAGCCAGCGTGTCGCTGCCTTCTTCCCACTTGGCCGGGCAGACCTGGCCGGGGTGCTCGCGCCAGTACTTGGCGGCCTTGATCTTGCGGACGAGTTCGACCGCGTTGCGGCCCACGCCCTCGGGGGTGATCTCGACGAGCTGGATCACGCCGTCCGGATCGACCACGAAGGTGGCGCGGTCGGCCAGGCCGACGCCTTCGCGCAGCACGCCGAAATTGTTGCTCAGCACGTGGTTCTGGTCACCGAGGAAAGCGTAGGTCAGCTTGCCGATGGTGTCCGAGGTGTCGTGCCAGGCCTTGTGGCTGAAGTGCGTGTCGGTCGAGACGCCGAACACTTCCACGCCGAGGCCCTGGAGCGTCGCGTACTGCTCGCCGAGGTCTTCCAGCTCGGTCGGGCAGACGAAGGTGAAGTCCGCGGGGTAGAAGAAGAAGACGGCCCACTTGCCGGCGATGTCCGCCTCGGTGACGTCGAAGAAGTCCTTGCCAGCCTGGAAGGCGGTGTTCTGGAACGGCTTGATGGTGCTGCCGACGATACCCATGGATGTATTCTCCCTCAGATGGGTGGTTGAAACTGACGAGACCGAGATAGTCCGGCGGTGTGACGATTTGTAGCGCCTTCATCCGATTGACCTCATCGGGTCAGGCGATCAGTGAGCGGCGGATTGTGCGGGTCTGTCGATGAGATGTGCTGGCCCGCCGCAGTTCAGGACTTGCGGCCGACAGCGCGGCGATGCGCGCCACTTGCGCGATCACGTCCTCGTTCGCCGGGATATCGGAACGCGGGGAATCGACGTAGACCGCGATCGCGAACGCCTGCCCGGTGGGATCGCGCACGATGGCGATGTCGTTGGCTGCGCCCTGGTAGTTCGTCCCCGGCTTGTTGCAGACGGTCCAGCCCGCCGGCATCCCTGCACGGATGCGCCGGGTGCCGTTGCGCTCGCGGGCCATCCAGTCGAGGACACGGGTGCGATCGGCGGTCCCCAGCAGCCGGGGTCCCAGCAGCATCCGCCGCAGCGCGCCCGCCACCGCGGCGGGAGTGGTCGTGTCGCGCAAGTCTCCCGGTGCGCCGAGGTTGAGCTGCGGCTCGAGGCGGTCGAGCCGCGAGGTCCGGTCGCCGAGGCGGCGGAAGACCCGCGTCATGCCCGCCGGGCCGCCGACGAGGTCGAGCAGGCAGTTGGCCGCCGTATTGTCGCTCACCTCGATGGTGGCGGCGCACAGTTCCTCCACGGTCAGGGACGATCCGCTGGGCTGGCGGGCGGTCACCGGCGAGTTGACCACCCTCCTGTCCTCGCGCATCGCGATCCGCCGCTGCAACAGGCCGGGCTCGACTTCGGCGCGATCGAGGACGGCGCCGACGAGGAACGCCTTGAAGGTGGAGCACAGCAGGAACCGCTCGTCCGCGCGGTGGGACAGCAGTACCCTGCCGTTCGCCGCCTGCATCACCGCGCCGATGCGCAGCCCGTGCTGCCGCTCGATGGCGATCAGGGCTGGGGCAGGCGAGACGCTCGCCGCGCAGGCGCGCCCGCCGATCGCACTCGCCGCGAGCGCTGCCATCAGCGTCCTGCGGGTCAGCGCGCTCATCCGGCCGGCGTCAGGTCCGGGGCGCGGCGCGCAGCAGCCGCACCAGCACTTCGTCGAGCGTGGAGAGGAAGCGCGAGCGGTCCTGCTTGCCGAACGGCGGCGGCCCGCCCACCACGTCGCCGCCCGCGCGCAGGTCCGCCATGATCGCGCGGGTGGCGATGGCGCTGCCGATCGAGGAGAGGGTGAAGGGCTTGCCATTAGGCGCCACCACGCTCGCGCCCAGCTTGAGGCAGCGGTCGGCCAGCAGGATGTCGGCGGTGATGACGACGCTGGCGGCATCGGTGTTCTCGACGATCCAGTCGTCGGCGGCATCGAAGGCGTCGCTCACCACCTTGCGCGAGATCAGTGGGCTCTGCGGCACCCGGATCGGGCTGTTGCTGACGACCGTCACCGGCACTTTGTGGCGGGTGGCGACCTTGTAGACCTCGTCCTTGACCGGGCAGGCGTCGGCATCGATCAGGATGCGGGGCATGAATCCTCCCTGTTCCGCAGGAATGGGGAGGGGGACCGCCGACGAAGTCGGTGGTGGAGGGGCAGGACGCCCCCTCCGTCAGCCCTTCGGGCTGCCACCTCCCCATCGCTTCGCGACAGGGAGGATCTGGCAGCGTTCACCCGCATTGTCCGCGATGGAGCAGCTTGTGGTCGGCCAGCACCAGCGCCATCATCGCTTCCACCACCGGCACGCCGCGAATGCCGACGCAGGGGTCGTGGCGGCCCTTGGTGAACATCTCGGTGGCGGTGCCGTCGCGGGTGATGGTGGGCTGGGGCGTCAGGATCGAGCTGGTCGGCTTGAAGGCGACCCGGCAGGTCACCGGCTGGCCGGTCGAGATGCCGCCCGCGATCCCGCCCGCGTGGTTGGCGAGGAACTCGGGCGCACCGTCGGGGCCCGTCTCCGAGGGTCGCATCGGGTCGGCGTTCTGCTCGCCGGAGAGGCGCGCGGCGGCGAAACCGTCGCCGATCTCGATGCCCTTGACCGCGTTGATGCCCATCATCGCGGCGGCAACATCGGCGTCGAGCTTGCCGTAGAGCGGGGCGCCCCAGCCCGCGGGGACGCCGCTGGCGTAGCATTCCACCACCGCGCCGACCGACGAGCCCGACCGCCTTGCATCGTCGACGATCGCTTCCCAGCGCTTCGCCGCAGCGGCATCGGGGCAGAAGAACGGGTTCTCGCCGATCTCGTGCTCGTCGAAGTTGCCCGGGTCGATCATGTCGCCGGCGATCTCGGAGACGTAGGCGAGGATCTTGACCTCGGGGATGACGAGGCGCGCCACCGCGCCCGCCGCCACCCGGCTCGCCGTCTCGCGCGCCGAGGAGCGCCCGCCGCCGCGATAGTCGCGGAAACCGTACTTGGCGTCGTAGGCATAGTCGGCATGGCCAGGGCGATAGGCCAGTGCGACCTCGGAATAGTCCTTGGAGCGCTGGTCGACGTTCTCGATCATCAGGCTGATCGGGGTGCCCGTCGTCCTGCCCTCGAACACGCCCGAGAGGATGCGCACCGCATCGGGCTCCTGGCGCTGCGTGGTGTACTTCGACTGCCCGGGACGGCGCGCGTCGAGGAAGGGCTGGATCACCCCCTCGTCGATGGCGAGGCCCGGCGGGCACCCGTCGACGACGGCGCCGATGGCGGGCCCATGGCTTTCGCCCCAGGTGGTGAAACGGAAAAGGCGTCCGAAGCTGTTCACGCTCATGGCCTCGCGCCTTGTCGGCAAACGCGCGACTTGTCCAGTGGAGGGGCAGTTTCGCCAGACTTGTGCCGTGCCGGGACGCATCCCGTCGCTATGGCTGCAATCGTATGCTGTAAATGAGGCATTGTGCTCACATTGGACGCTTTCACGCTTGTCGGGGCGGGGCGGGATTTGCAAAGGAGAACCATGTTCCTAGTCCTCTTCCGCAATCGCAAGCGCGCCGATATCGATGCCGACGCCTATATCCACGACGCCGTCGCCATGGAGCGGCTGGCCCACGAGCAGCCGGGGTTCCGGCTGTTCCGAAGCTACACGGCCGACGACGGCGAAGTGCTGTCGATGTCGGAGTGGGAGGATGAGGCCTCGGCTTCGGCGTGGTCGCGCAATGCCGAGCACCTGCTGGTCCAGCGGCGCGGTCGCGACGAGTATTACGAGAGCTATACGCTCTACGCCTGCGATTCGCCCCGGGTCCACCGCTTCAACCTGAACGAGGCCGCGCGCGCCTGAAGCGACGATCGGCGGCTTGACTCCGCGCCGCCGGAGGAGTGCTCTGGCACCGAGCCGGATGGCCGGCCGGAGCCTGCCGATGACGCCCACGATCACTGCCTTCGAATCCTCGCCCGACCGCGGCAGGGGCCTGGCACGCGACATGCGCGTGCGCTGGGCGCTGGAGGAAGTTGGCCGGCCCTACGACGTGCGCCTCGTCACCTTCGAGGGGATGAAGGAGGCGGCGCATCTGCGGCTGCATCCCTTCGGCCAGATCCCCACTTACGAGGAGGGCGACCTCGCGCTGTTCGAATCGGGCGCGATCGTGCTCCACATCGCGCAAGGCGGCGCGGGACTGCTGCCGGACGATCCCGATGCCCGCGCCCGTGCGATCGGCTGGATGTTCGCCGCGCTCAACACGGTCGAGCCGCCGATCTTCGAGCGCAGCATCGCCGGCATCGTCGAGCGCGACCGGCCCTGGCATGGGGAGCGGCTGCTCCTGCTGGACGAGCGCGTGCGTCAGCGGCTGGACCAGCTCTCGGCCCGGCTGGGCGACGGCGAGTGGCTGGACGGGGCGTTCAGCGCCGGGGACCTGCTCATGGTGACGGTGCTGCGTCGCTCCACCCTGCTGCCCGAATACCCGACCCTTGCTGCCTACGTCGCCCGCGCCGAGGCCCGCCCCGCCTACCGGCGCGCCTTCGCGGCGCAGCTTGCGGTGTTCGAGGCGGCGGGCTTGGGGTAAGGTGCGAAGGCATCCGTTCGCCATACCCAAGCGCCGGGTCGTGGTGTATCGGACCCAGGTGACCAATCCCGACTCCGGGATTTTCCCTTAGTTTCCGACGTATGGTGGGTAGCCCGTGCCAATCGACCTCTACGGCATTCCAAATTGCGACACCGTGAAGAAGGCCCGCGCCTGGCTCGATGCCCGGGGCCTTGCCTACACCTTCCACGACTACAAGAAGGAAGGTGCCGACCCCGAGAAGCTGGCGGCATGGATCGATGCGGCGGGGCTCGACAGGGTGCTGAACCGGGCGGGCACCACTTTCCGCAAGCTGCCCGATGCCGAAAAGGCGGACCTCGATGCGGGCAGGGCGGTCGCGCTGATGGTCGCCAACCCCAGCACCATCAAGCGTCCCGTGGTCGAGCATCCGGGCGGCCTCCTCGTCGGCTTCAAGGAGCCGGAGTGGGCTGCGGCGCTGGGCGCCTGAGCCGGTCCGGGGCCACGTCATGAACCTGGTGGAATGGATCGCGGCGGCGCTCGGCCTCGCCAACATCGCGCTGCTGGTGCGGCGCAGCGTGTGGAACTATCCGTTCGGCATGGCGATGGTGGCGCTCTACGGCGTCGTCTTCTTCGAGGCGAAGCTCTACGGCGAATCGGGGCTGCAGCTGTTCTTCTTCGCCGCGCAGGCCTGGGGCTGGGTGCTCTGGGTGCGGGCTGCGAAGAGCGGGGGCGACGGCGGCGACCAGGTGCCGGTGCGCTGGCTCGACCCGTTCAGCCGCATCCTCTGGCTGACCGCGACGGCGGCGTTGGCGCTGAACCTGGGATGGGTGATGCACCGCTTCACCGACGCCTCGCTGCCCTATGCCGATGCCGCGATCGCGGGGGCGAGCATCGCCGCGCAGATCCTGCTCGCCTTCCGCCGGATCGAGAACTGGATCCTGTGGATCGCCATCGACGTGGGGTCCATCGCGGTCTACGTGACCAAGGAAATGTGGCCCACCGCCGCGCTCTACGTGGTGTTCCTCGGCATGTCGGCGCTGGGCCTGCGCGAGTGGATCGCCGCGCATCGGAGGCAGGCGTGAAGACGGTCTGCCTCCACGGCGCCGAGAGCACCGGCAAGTCGGCGCTGTGCGAACGCTTCCTCGTCGCGCGGGGCTGGCCCTTCGTGCCCGAATATGGCCGCTTCTACTGCGAGGAGCACGGCGTCGACCTGACCATGGCGGACCTCCTCGTCATCGCCGAGGGGCAGGCGCGGGCGAACCGCCATGCCATGCGTGATAATCCGCCCGTGCTGCTGCTCGACACCGACCAGCTGATGACCGCCGCCTGGGCGCAGATGCTGTTCGGCGAGGTGCCCGACCAGTTGCTCGCCTATCCCCGGGCCGACCTCTACCTCCTGTTCGAGCCCGACGTGCCCTGGCAGGAGGATGGCACTCGCTTCTTCGGCGAGGACGACGCCCGCGCCCGCTTCGCCGCGCTCTCCGAGGAGATGCTGCTGCGCGCCGAGGTCCCCTTCGTGCGAATCGCCGGCTCCTGGGCCGAGCGCGAGGCGCAGGCGGCGGCGGCGATCGAGGCGCTGCTGGCGGGGCAATGAGGGAATCGTCGTCCCGGACCTGATCCGGGACCGCTGGCAAGGTCGAGCCCATCCCGCTCAGGCTGAGCTTGTCGAAGCCCACCCGCAACGCCAGATTATCGGCCCGATGGGTCCTGTCCCGCCGCCGGGGGCTTCGACACGCTCAGCCTGAGCGGGATGGGGTGGTTCGGAGTGGGAGCGGACGACGGCCAGCGACGATCACTCCCGCGCCCGCTTCCAGTCTCCCACCGGCGCCACCGGCAGGCCCACGTCCGTCAGTCCGAGAACTCCGGCGCGCGCGGCCTTGATCTGCGGGATCGCGCTGACGGCGGGGAGCGCGGTCATGATGTCCCAGTCGTGGTTCTTCCAGTGGTCGGCGGGGATGAGGCGCATCCGGGTGTCGATGCTGGGCTCGCCCTTGACGACGAGGTGGTACTGGTCGTCGTCGATGTCCCAGCCCTCGGCGAGCTTGCGGGTGAGATACCAGACGACGGTGATGGTCACGACCGTCTCGCCGCCCAGCTTGCCGTGCCAGCCGCCGCGCAGTGCCGCGTTGGTGCCCTTGTCCATGCGCATCCAGCCAAGGTCCACGTCCTCGGCGGCGGAGGCGTATTCGCAGAAGAACTCGATGTCGTCGAATTCAAGGCCCAGCGCCGCGCCGATCCGTTCGGCAGCGTCCTTGAACAGGATCAGCCACGCCTGCGCCCGGTCCTTCAGTTCCGGCGTCATGCCGCCGGGCTCGCCGATGCCGAGGAAGCCCCAGGTCTCCAGCGATTCGTAGACCGAGCAGTCCGCGGACTCGGTGATGGCAACCGCATCCACCTCGCGGCAGATCGCAGTGAGGCTGGTGACCACGGAGTTGATCCAGCCCGGGTTGATGCCGGTGATGTAGAGCGAGGAATTGCCCTTGGCGCAGGCCGCCTCCAGCCGCTCCTTCACCGCGCCTCGAATGCCGCCGACGTTGAGGAACAGATTGGTGGAAACCACGTCGAGCCCGCTCTCCAGCAGCCGTACCGCCTGGTCGAGGTCGGCCTCGAACGGGGTGTAGAGCACAGTATCCGCCCCCAGTGCGAGCAGCGCGTCGATGTCGTTGGTGGCCGTGATCCCGGTCGCCGGGCGGCCGCAGAGTTCGCCCGCATCCTCGCCCTTCTTGGCCTCCGACCAGGCGTAGCAGCCGACCAGTTCTAGGCGCGGATCGTCGAGCACCGCGCGCAGCGAATGCTTGCCGACCTTGCCCGTGGTCCACTGGATGACGCGCAGCTTGTCCATGTCACTCTCCCTTTTGGCGGAGTGTTCCGCGAAGGAGAGGGGGAGGGTAGTTCCCGGCTGGGCACGTCTCGCCGTCGCCCCTGTGAAGGCAGGAACGACGGGCCAGGTCGACCGGGCGTTCAGGCCTTCCGCGCGGTCACGATGTAATTCAGCGACAGGTCCTCGGACAAGTGCAGCCCCTTCACAGGCGACCACGCAATGCCGCGCGGCTGGCCAAGCACGAGCCCCGCACCCGCCGCCAGTTCGCGCAGCTCCTCGGGAGTGGGGAACTGGCTCCAGTCGTGGGTGCCGCGCGGGACCTGGCCCAGCCGCTCCGCCGCCTCGACCAGCAGCAGGCGCGAGGGCACGGTGCGGTTGGGGCAGGAGAGGATCATCAGCCCGCCCGGCGCCAGCGCGGAAGCGAGGTGGCTGAGGAACGCGGCCTTGTCGGTGACGTGCTCGATCACCTCGAGCGAGCAGACGAGGTCGAAGCCGCGCCCCATCACCTCCGGCCCCAGCGCGCCCAGTTCGCCGGCGCGGTAGTCGATCTCCAGCCCCATGCCCTGCGCATGCGCACGTGCCGCCGCGATGTTCTCGGGCGCGGCATCGACGCCGGTCACCGCCGCGCCCATGCGCGCCAGCGGTTCGCACAGCAGCCCGGCGCCGCAGCCCGCATCGAGCGCGCGCTTGCCGGACAGGGGGCGAAGGGTGCGCGATTCGCAGGCGAAATGCGCGTCGATCGCCTCGCGGATGAAGGCCAGGCGCACCGGGTTCAGCCGGTGGAGCATGGCCGAGGAGCCCTTGGGATCCCACCATTCGGCGGCCAGCGCGCCGAAGTGCGCGGCCTCCTTCGGATCGATTGTTGCGCGATTGGTGGTCATCGTTGCGGTTGCATTGTCCATGGGACCCTCCTAACAGCGCGCCCGACTGTTATCTACACTCGGGCAGGAGCAAGGGCGCCTTGGCACGTATCGTGATGAAATTCGGCGGCACATCGATGGCCGGCACCGAGCGCATCCGGCGCGTGGCGGGCATCGTCAAGCGCCAGCAGGAAGCCGGCCACGAGGTTGCCGTCGTCGTCTCCGCGATGTCGGGCGAGACGGACCGCCTCGTCAACTTCTGCCGCGAGGCCAATGCGCTCTACGATCCCGCCGAATACGACGTCGTCGTCGCCTCGGGCGAGCAGGTCACCTCGGGCCTCCTGGCGCTGACGCTGCAGGCGATCGGCTGCAAGGCGCGCTCGTGGCAGGGCTGGCAGGTGCCGATCAAGACCGACGACGCCCACGCCAAGGCCCGCATCGAGGACATCGACGCCGACGCCCTGATCGCCTCGATGGCGGCGGGCGAGATCGCCGTGATCCCCGGATTCCAGGGCGTTTCGCCCGAAGGCCGCGTGACCACGCTGGGCCGCGGCGGCTCGGACACTTCGGCAGTGGCCGTGGCGGCGGCGGTCAAGGCCGACCGCTGCGACATCTACACCGACGTCGACGGCGTCTACACCACCGACCCGCGCATCGTCGCCAAGGCGCGCAAGCTGCCGCTGGTGACGTATGAGGAAATGCTCGAGCTGGCCTCGGTCGGCTCCAAGGTGCTGCAGACCCGCTCGGTCAGCCTCGCCATGAAGGAGAACGTGCGCGTGCAGGTGTTGTCCTCGTTCATCGACGAGAGCGCGCCGGCCGCCGACACCATTCCCGGCACCCTGATCGTCAGCGACGAGGAACTTGAAGGAAGCGACATGGAACGCCAGCTGATCACCGGTATCGCCGCCGACAAGAACGAGGCGAAGATCACCCTTACCCGCATCGCCGACCGTCCGGGCGCGGTGGCCTCGATCTTCGCGCCGCTCGCGGAATCGAACATCAACGTCGACATGATCATCCAGAACGTCGCCAAGGACAAGGGTGAGACCGACGTCACCTTCACGGTGCCGCAGGCCGACCTCGCCCGCGCGCAGGCGATGCTGGAAGAGCGTCAGGAAGCGATCGGCTTCTACCGCATGATCGCGGAAGGCAACGTCGCCAAGATCAGCGTCGTGGGCGTCGGCATGCGGAGCCACGCAGGCGTCGCGGCGACCATGTTCAAGACCCTTGCCGACCGCGGCATCAACATCATCGCGATCTCCACCAGCGAGATCAAGGTCTCGGTCCTGATCGACACCGACGAGACCGAGCTGGCCGTGCGCGTCCTGCACACCGCCTACGGGCTCGACGCGGCGGCCTGACCGGGCGCTCTCGTCCGGGCTGCGCCGATCGGCGTGGCCAGGACGAGCCCGACCTTTTTCATCGCCGGTCCCGGCAGCCCGCCCGCATAATGCGGGAACCACCTGACCTCCACGCTCGACGGCGTGAAACCCAGGTCGAGCGCAGCATCGCGCATGGCGACTTCGACGTTCTCCGTCGTCAACGCGCCAATGTCGGACACCACGGCAAGGATGGGGCAGGGGGATTGCCCGGACAGCCTGCTGCGAAGGAGGGCTTCCGGGGCGAAGGGGCGATCGTACCTGCCCCCCGGTAGTGCCCACATGAAATACCGGTGGCCCGGGGGGCGGTCGTAGAAACTAAAGCGCTTGTTCAGCATCGGCGCGATGTCCTTCTGCTTCGCCTCCAAGGTTTCGATCCCCGGGTTGTCGGCCAGGCGCCTCAAGGCCGGAATGCTCGCCCCCCGGCAACCGGTCTGTGCTGACACGGTCCGACCCAGCAGCCGGAAGTCCTCGCGCTCCGGCAAGGGCCGTGAAAAGGCCGTCGGCAACGTGGCCCACGCGGTCTGTGCCAGCACGAGCACGGCAGATACCGCAAAAGGCAACGGAAACCGCCGACCGGCGAGGGTCATGAGACCTGCTCCACCTATCCAGAAGAGCGGCGCGGCCACTTGCACGTTGCGATAGCTGAAGCTTGGAATGAGCAGCAGGGAAGCGATGCCACCACCGACGGCGACCGCGAGCGGGCCGATCACGAGGAGCAAATCCATGCGCGGCGGCGCCGTTTCGGGCGACAGCGGGATACCGACACGCCGGCCACGCAGGATCGACAGGAGGCCCACTGCCGCAGAGGCAATCACGAGAAGCGTGACTCCGATCCTGGCGGATGCCCGGATGCCGATCCAGGCCGATCGCAGGACGCCGCTCACGTCGTCTTCGAAAAGCAGGTTCGATCGGGAGAAGTCGTGGAACACGGACAGCGTCAGCCCATAGATCGCCACGACGACGAGCGCGCCGATCAGCCCGACGACCGCGACACGCCACTGCGCGGGCCGGCTCACCGCAAGCGCGACATAGGTCCAGGCGACGGCATAGAATGCGCCCAGATGAATGGCGCTGGCGGACCAACCCGCCGTCAGCAGGACCATTTGAAGCTTTGCCGTGCGGTCGGGCGAGGCCGCGGCGAGGCGCACGGCGCAGGCGACGGTCAGCGTCACGGCCATGGTGGCCAGGGCATACGACCTCGCTTCACCAGCATGTTCGAGCCACGCGAAGGACGTGACGACCGATACCGCCGACACCGAGCGCGCCAGCCAGCTCGTATCGGGACGGACAAGGAAAACGACGATCAGCACGGTGATCGTCGCCAGAATCGCAGACAACAATCGTGCGGTCACCTCGTCGGACCCGAAGGCGTGAACCCACCAGTGGAGCAGGACCGTGTATGTGATCGGATGCGTGTCGGCCGCCGCACCCACTATCACATTTCCCAGGGACGCCTGCCGGGCAAGTTCCATGGTGAACATTTCATCTTGCCAGAAGCTGCTCTCGCTCAATCCGCGAAATAGCCGCAATATTTTTCCCGAAACGATCAGCGACGACAGGACGGCTGAAATGAAAAACGCCGGCAGCAAAAGCACCGGCGTACGAAAGGTTCTGGCGCCCTGTTTCATGAACTCGCTTGCTTGGGAGGGTTTTTCGATTTCTGGAATCCCGCCTTGGCGCTGTCAAGGCTCGGGCTGCCGAAAGCGCGGCATCCGGGAATCCTCCTCTGCAACCGTGTTCGCGGGCCCGCAGCCGATCGGTGCAGGCCCGCGAGATATCCGCCTCAGTCCGCCAGTTCGGGCTGGGGAGAGAGTTCGGGGTTCACGCTCATCCCCAGCGCCGCCGCCACGCCGGCGCCGTAGGCCGGATCGCAGCGGGTGCAGTTGTCGATGTGGCGCTGCTTGATGAAGGCAGGCGCGTCGCCCATGGCCCTTGCGGTGTTCTCGAACAGGCGCTGGTGCTGGGCGGCGTCCATCAGCTGGAACAGCGCGCGCGGCTGGCTGTAGTAATCGTCGTCATCCTCGCGGAAGTTCCAGAAGGCCGCGTTTCCGTCGACCTTCATCGGCGGCTCGCGGAATTCGGGCTGGCCCTGCCACTGGCCGAACGAGTTCGGGTGGTAGTGGGGCAGTCCGCCGTAGTTGCCGTCGACGCGGCCCTGTCCGTCGCGGTGGTTGTTGAACACCGGGCAGCGCGCGGCATTCACCGGGATCTGGTGGTGGTTGACGCCGAGGCGATAGCGCTGCGCATCCGAGTAGGCGAACAGGCGCGCCTGAAGCATCTTATCGGGCGAGACGCCGATGCCGGGCACGAGGTTCGAGGGCGAGAATGCGCTCTGCTCGACGTCGGCGAAGAAGTTCTCCGGGTTGCGGTTCAATTCCATCATGCCGACCTCGATCAGCGGGTAGACCTTCTGCGACCAGACCTTGGTGAGGTCGAAGGGGTGGAACCCGCAAGTCGCGGCCTCTTCCTCGGCCATGATCTGGACCATGACCTTCCACTTCGGGAAGTCGCCGCGCTCGATCGCGTCGTAGAGGTCGCGCTGGTTCGATTCGCGGTCCCCGGCCACGACCTCGGCGGCCTCGGCGTCGGTCAGGTGGGCGTGGCCCTGCTGGGTCTTGAAGTGGAACTTCACCCAGAACCGCTCGCCCGCCTCGTTGTAGAACGAGTAGGTGTGGCTGGAGAAGCCGTCCATGTGGCGGTAGCTGCGGGGAATGCCCCGGTCGCCCATGACGTAGGTGACCTGGTGCAGCGCCTCGGGCAGCAGGGTCCAGAAGTCCCAGTTGTTGGTGGGGCTCCGCATGTTGGTGCGCGGGTCGCGCTTCACCGCCTTGTTGAGGTCGGCGAAGTGGCGCGGGTCGCGCACGAAGAAGACCGGCGTATTGTTGCCGACCATCTCCCAGTTGCCTTCCTCGGTGTAGAACTTCACCGCGAAGCCGCGAATGTCGCGCTCGGCGTCGGCGGCGCCGCGCTCACCGGCTACGGTGGTGAAGCGGGCGAAAAGCTCGGTCTGCTTGCCCTGTTGCCCAAGGAACTTCGCACGGGTGTAGCGGCTGACGTCGCCCGTCACGGTGAAGGTGCCGAACGCGCCCGAGCCCTTGGCGTGCATCCGCCGCTCGGGGATGACTTCGCGGTTGAGGTTGGCCAGCTTCTCCAGCAGCCACACGTCCTGCATCAGCAGCGGGCCTCGCGGCCCGGCGGTCATCGAATTCGTGGCATCCACCACCGGCGCGCCGAACTGCGTGGTCAGCGGGGTGGACGCAAGCGCCTCGGCGCTGTGGCCGTAGGGACACTTGCCGCCTTCGGGGTTCGATCCGTTCATCGCGGGACTCCTTGGGTTTGCCCTGCCGCCGGAGCGGCGGAAGCGGGTTGCCCCAAGGGTCTACCGGAGCGCGGATGCAGGAAGAAGTTATACGAACATCTATCTGTGATCG
>DATKFS010000138.1:0-29363 GCA_035511275.1 Novosphingobium sp. | reverse complement strand
GTTGCGGTCCTTGAGTGCGGCGAGCACCGAGGCGGAGAGATGCTCGGGATGCATTTGTGACAGCGCACCCTTGCCCATCTTGCCAAGACCGCGCGGAGTGCGCACCGCGTCGATGATGTAGGCTTCGCTCACAAGTGATCTCCTAGGATTTTCGTGACGCCACGGGCGCCGTTTGGCGAAGGTCATGCGGGGGCACCTTGGGGATTGCAATTGGGCGCCCGGGCTCTATCGCCGCAGCGATTGCTAATATTGGTTAGCATATTGGAACGCAGGTCGCTTACGTCAATTGATCGTCTTTGCGATGCCCGCCTTGACGGGCATGGCGATGCGGACAAGATCGTGAGCCAACAGGACAATAGGGACGAAGTCGCCATGGCGGGCAGTGCAGGGGCCGAGCAGGGGCCGGTGGCGGACGAGGCGGACGGCGGGGCTTTCGCGCCGCTGAGGGAACGCACGTTCCGCAACATCTGGGTGGCCAGCCTGTTCTCGAATTTCGGGCAGCTGTTCCTGGGCGTCGGCGCGCAGTGGGAGATGACCCGGCTGAGCAATTCGCCCAGCATGGTCGCGCTGGTGCAGACCGCGATGATGATCCCGCTGATGCTGGTGACGCTGCCGGCCGGCGCCATCGCCGACATGTTCGACCGCCGCCGCATCGCCATGACCGGCCTGGCCTTCAGTGCGGTGAGCGCGGCATTGCTGGCCACGATCACTTTCCTTGGCCTCACGACGCCTTGGGTTCTGCTCTCGTTCTGCGTGCTGATCGGCGGCGGCGTGGCGCTGTTCTCTCCCTCATGGCAGGCCTCGATACCCGAGCAGGTGTCGCGCGCGCACCTGCCGGCGGCCGTGGCGCTGGGCACGATCAGCTACAACGTCGCGCGCAGCTTCGGCCCGGCGCTCGGCGGGCTGATCGTGGTGGTCTACGGGGTCAAGGCCGTGTTCGGCATGACCTCGCTGCTCTACATCCCGCTCCTGACCGCGTTCTTCTTCTGGCAGCGCAAGCACGTACCCTCGCGCCTGCCGCCCGAGCGGATCGACCGCGCGATCCTGACCGGTGCACGCTATGCGCTCCATGCTCCCGCCGTGCGCACGGCGCTCCTGCGTGTGCTGGCCTTCGGCCTCTCGACCGCGACCGCCTCCGCGCTCGCGCCGCTGATCGCCAAGGACCTGCTGCAGGGGAATGCCGCGACGTTCGGCATCCTGCTCGGTGCGCAGGGCGTGGGTGCGGTGGCGGGGGCGCTGTTCGTCAGCCAGATCCGCGCCGTACTGTCGACGGAGTGGGCGGTGCGCTTGTTCGCGATCGGCACCGGCGTGGCGCTGGTGGCGACCGGTCTCAGCCATTCGCTCGTCCTGACCTGCATCGCATTCCTGGTGGTGGGTGCCTGCAACATCCTGACGATCGCGATGCTCAACGTGTCGGTGCAGATGTCCGCGCCGCGCTGGGTGACGGCGCGGGCGCTCTCGCTGTTCTCCTCGGCCATTACCGCCGGGATCGGCGTGGGCGCCTATGCATGGGGCGTGGTGGCGGGCGCGCACGACGTGGCTTTCGCGCTGATCGCCTCGGGCATCGCGGTGGGCGCGACCGCGCTTCTCGGCGTGATCCTGCCGATCGGCCAGGACCCCGAGACGGCCATGGACACCGTCGAGATCGGTTACGAGCCCGAAGTGACGCTGCCGCTCACGCTGCGATCCGGCCCTGTGGTGGTCGAGGTGGAATATGACGTCGACCCCGACCTCTCGCGCGAGTTCTACGAGGTCATGATGACGATGCAGAAGGTGCGCAAGCGCATCGGCGCCTTCGACTGGACGATCTCGCGCGACATCGAGAATCCGGCGCTGTGGACCGAACGCTACCACTGCCCGACCTGGGGCGACTACCTGCGGATGCGCGGTCGCTACACGCAGTCGGACTACGACATCCAGGGGCAGGCGGACGGGTTCAATCGCAGCCACCACGGCCGCCGCGTGCGCCGTCGCCTCGAGCGGCCGTTCGGCTCGGTCCGCTGGAAGGCGGAGTCCTACGACCCGCAGCAGGAGACGATCGGCTACATCGCTCCCTGACGCGGGCGAGCACTCTCCCGGCTTTTTTCTTCCTAGACGGGCAAATCTGCCCTCGCGATATTTTGACAGGTGTCCAGCGCGCCCGCTGGAACAGTGTCGGCTATCGGATGTAGGAAGGGACAAAAGCAAAACAGTGGGAGGGATACCGTGAAAAAACTCAGGACTCGTGCGTCCGTGTTCGCGCTCGTCGGGATGTCGGCGCTCGCGCCGCTTCCCGCCTTCGCGCAGGCCGAGGCACAGGACGCCGCCTCGGTCGACGACGGCGCCATCATCGTCACCGCACAGCGCCGCGCCGAAGCGCAGGTCGACGTGCCGATCTCGATCACCAACCTGTCGAGCGATGCGCTGGAAACCGCCAGCGTCCAGCAGCTCGCGGACATCGGCAAGGTTACCCCGGCGCTGCGGTTCGACTTCGCGGGCGGCTTCTTCCAGCCGACCATCCGCGGTATCGGCACCGCCGTCACCACCTCGGGCGGCGGCGGCAACGTCGGCATCTACATCGACGGGTTCTATTCGCCCAACCCGCTGGCGGCGGACTTCGACCTCATCAGCGTCGACAGCATCCAGGTCCTCAAGGGGCCGCAGGGCACGCTGTTCGGCCGCAACACCACCGGTGGTGCGATCCTCGTCTCCACGCGCGAGCCTTCGACCAACGGCAACGCCTTCGAAGGCCGGGTCAGCTACGGCCGCTATAACGAGGCCCGGGCGCAGGGCTTCGCCAACTACGTCATCTCCGACCGCGTCGCGCTCAGCATCGAGGGGCAGTACCGCCGCGGCGACGGCTGGCAACACGAATCCGTGACCGGCGAGCGCGTGGGGGATTACGAGAACTGGTCCGTGCGCCTCGGCATGAAGGCGGAGCTTTCGGACAGCGTCGACGTGCTGATCCGCTACAAGCACGGCGACACCGACGATCCATCTAACCTGCTTGCCGCCTCGCTCGACACCAAGGACTTCGGGCTCGGCGCGCCGTTCGGTGGCTTTGCAGGCCCTTACACCACGGCGAAGAACAAGATCGCGACGGGCTCCGTCGGCGAATTCTTCCGGTCGAACAGCGACGTCGTGCAGGGGACGATCCGGGCGGACGTGGGCTTCGCGGACCTGACCTCGTACAGCCAGTACCGCAGCGAAAACGCCGACGCCTCGCAGGACCTCGACTATTCGGGCGCGGACATCTTCCAGCTCGGCCTGCCCAACCTCAACGAGACGTGGAGCCAGGAACTGCTGCTGACCTCGAAGGCGGGCCCCAAGCTGCAGTGGACGGCGGGCCTGTTCTACTTCGAGAACACCGACACCTACATCACCTACATCGACAGCTTCGGGAACGACCCCAACTCGCGCATCCGCCTCGGCGGGTCGAGCACCACGGTCAAGAGCTACGCGGCCTTCCTCGACGCGACCTACGAGTTCACGCCGAAGCTGTTCCTGACCCTTGGCGCGCGCTATTCCAAGGACAAGATCGTCGATGCCTACTGGAACCAGCAGTTCACGGCGGTCGAGATGCCCGTGCCGGACATCTCGAACAACAAGCTGACCCCGCGCGTGGTCGTGCGCTACAAGCCGACGGACGAAACGAGCGTCTATGCCTCGTTCACCAAGGGCTACAAGGCGGCGATCTCCGACGTCGGAGGTTCGTGCCAGATCCCCGACACCAACTACACCTGCAACGACGTCAAGCCTGAGGACATCAACGCCTACGAGGTCGGCTTCAAGTACGAAGCGCGGGGCCTCTCGTTCGAGGGCGCGGCGTTCTACTACGACTACAAGAACCTGCAGGTTTCGATCTTCCGCACCGGCACCGCCGAGATCATCAATGCCGCGACCTCGGAAATCTACGGCCTCGAAGGCTCGATGCGCTATCAGGTCAGTCCGGCGTTCCAGCTCTCGGCCGGCGCGTCCTGGGTCCACGCTCGCTACAAGAAGTTCAACGACGCACCGGTCTATGTGCGCTGCACCGAGCTGGGCGCGGCGGCTGCGGCCGACTGCGCGGCCAACGGCGTGACCTTCGTCGTCGTTCCCACGACGCTGGAAGACGTGACGATGCAGCGCACGCCGGAGTTCACCGGCTTCCTCGGCTCGCGCTACGAAGCGGACCTCGGCGGCGGCGAACTCGCGCTTTCGGGCAACCTCTTCTACTCGTCCAAGTTCTTCTTCGGGCCTTCCGGCACGCAGTTCGAGCAAGGCTCTTATGCCACCCTCGCGCTGCGTGTCCAGTGGACGGCGCCGGGCGAGAAGTTCTACGTCGCGGCCTACGGCGACAACGTGACCAACAGCCGCTACCTGACGCAGGCCCAGTATTCCAGCTTCGGCATCGGCTCGAACTGGAACAAGCCGGCGACCTACGGCATCGAAGTGGGCGTGAACTTCTGATGGCGAACCGGCGGGCGTCCCCACTCGGGGATTGCCGGTCGCGGATGCGCTTGAGCACATGACGCTAAGGCAGCGCCGCCCGGAACACCCGGCGCGGCGCTTGTCGCATGGGAAGAGGGAGAGAGCAGATGGCGCAGGACAAGGTCTGGCGGGTCGTCCAGTGGGCGACCGGCAACGTCGGCAGCCGCGCGTTGCGCATGGTGATCGAGCATCCGCGCATGGAGCTTGTCGGCCTGTGGGTCAGTTCGCCCGACAAGGTCGGCAAGGATGCCGGTGAACTGGCCGGGACCGGCGCGCAGACGGGCGTGAAGGCGACCAGCTCGCTCGACGAGATCGTTGCTCTCGATGCCGATTGCGTGCTGTTCATGCCGCAGGGCACGGACTACGACGCGCTCTGCGCGCTCCTCGCCTCGGGCAAGAACGTGGTGACCACGCGCGGCGATTTCCACTACCCGCCGATGATGGACGCCGCCAAGCGCGCGCGGATCGAGGAAGCCTGCGCGAAGGGAGGCACCTCGATCTACTCGACCGGCTCCAGCCCCGGCTTCGTGACCGAGGCGCTGGCCATCCCGCTGCTCTCGCTCCAGCGCGAGCACGGCCTTCTGACGATCGACGAGTACGCCGACGTCTCCAGCCGCAATTCGCCCGACATGCTGTTCCACATCATGGGCTTCGCTGCGCCCATGGCGCCGTTCGACCAGCGCCGCGCCGAGCATCTCAAGGGCGACTTCGGCAGTTCGCTCTCGCAGGTCGCCGAAGCCATCGGCCTGCCTGCAGATGAGATCGAGGCGGTGGGCGAACTGTCCGCGACGAGGCAGGACCTCGACATCGCGGCGGGCAAGGTCCCGGCCGGCACCGTCGGCGCCATGCGCACGACGATCACCTGCAAGCACAAGGGCAAGCCGGTCCTGCGCTTCCGGGCGAACTGGTACGTTACCGCGGACATCGAGGACGACTGGGCGCTGCGCGAATCCGGCTGGCGCATCACCACCGAAGGCGACACGCCGGTGAAGGTCGATATCTACTTCCCGGTTTCGGAAGAGGATTACGCCGCCTACACGCCCGGGCTGACCGCCCACCGGCCGATCAACGCGATCCCTGCCGTGTGCGCTGCAGCGCCGGGCATCCGCACCACCGTGGACCTGCCGCAGATCATCCCGCTCTACGGGTGAGGCGGATAGACCCGTCGTCCCCGGTCCAGCCGGGGACGACGTCAGGGTTTCGTGGCCGCGGTCGCCTGGTCGCCGCCCAGCGCGCGGTAGAGCGCGACGCGATTGCTGGCCTGCTGCAGCCGCACGGAAATCTCGGCCTGCCGCGCCGAATAGAGGCTGCGCTGGGCGTCGAGGTTGTCGAGCGAACTGGCGATACCCCTGCGATAGGTCGCCTCGGTCAGCCGCGCGCTGTCCTGCGCGGCGGAAGTGAAGGCCGATGCCGCGCGCAGGCGCTCGGCAAGGGTGCCCTGATCGGCGAGGGCGTCGGCCACTTCGCTGAACGCGGTCTGGATCGCCTTCTCGTATGTCGCCAGTGCGGCGTCGCGCTGTGCCCGGGTGACGTCGACGTTCGCCTTGACCCCGCCCGCGTTGAAGATCGACCAGCTCGCGTCGCCGCCCAGCGTGGTGGTGCGCGAGGCGGCGTCGAACAGCGAGGAGAGGGACGTGCTGGCGAATCCGACCAGCGCGCTCAGCGAGATGGTGGGGAACAGTTGCGCGCGAGCGACGCCGATGTCCGCATTGGCGGCGCGAAGCTCGTACTCCGCCTGCACGACGTCGGGACGGCGGAGCAGGACCTGCGTGTCGGTGCCGGCGGGAAGCTCGGCGAGGCCGGCGTTGACCTCGTCGATCCCGGCCGGAAGCAGAGCTTCGTCGAAGTCGGCGCCGACCAGCAGTCGGATGGCGTTGATGTCCTGCGCGAGCTGGGCCTTCTGCGATGCCACGTCGCCGTTGGCGGTCTCGAGCACCTGTTCGGCCTGCCGCAGCTCGGTCCGGGCGGCGACGCCGCCTTTCAGCCGCGCGCTCGACAGGCGCACGCTGTCGAGCGCGTTGGCAGCCGTGGACTGCGCGATGGCGAGAAGGTCGCGGTCGGCAGCGTAAGTCGCCCAGGCGAGCGCGATGTCGGCGACGAGGCCGAGGCGCACGGTGCGCGCCGCAGCCTCGGTCGCCAACGCCGTGTTGCGCTGCGATTCGGTCGCGTTGGCGAGTCGTCCGAACAGGTCGATCTCGAAGCTGGAGATGCCGCCCTGTAGCGAATAGTTCATGCCGTTCTGGCCGAAGCCGCCGCCGGTCTCATTATCGGTGGCCGAGCCGCTGACGCCGACGGCGGGGAACTGGTTCGCCCGGGTGACGCGCACTTGCGCGCGTGCGGCGGCGAGGTTCGCCGCCGCGACGCGCAGGTCGCGGTTGTTGAGCAGCGCCTGGTCGACCAGCGCCTGCAGCCGCGCGTCGCGGAAGATGTCCTTGTAGGACACCAGCGGCAGCGCGGCCTCGCTCTGCGCGAGGTAGGCGTCGCCGACGGGCCACGAGGTCGGAACCGGCGGGGCCGGGGTCACATACTTGGGCGCCAGCGAGCAGGCGCCGAGGGCGAGGGCGGGGAGGACTGCCGCCAGCAGCCGCGACCTGTGCCTCATGCCGGATCTCCCGAACGCTCGCGGCGCTGCTTCAGTTTCTCGCGCGCCTTGGCGAGCCCGTCGCGCACGCTGCGGCGGACGAGGACGAAGAAGAGCGGGATGTAGAAGATTGCCAGAAGCGTCGCCGTCAGCATCCCACCGACGACCGCGGTGCCGATGGCGATGCGGCTGTTGGCGCCCGCGCCGGTCGCCAGCGCCAGCGGCAGCACGCCGAAGATGAACGCGAAGCTGGTCATCAGGATCGGGCGCAGGCGAATGCGCGCGGCTTCCAGCGCGGCGTCGATGACGCGCTTGCCCTGCCGTTCGGCCTGTTCGGCGAACTCGATCATGAGGATCGCGTTTTTGGCGGCGAGGCCCATCGTGGTGAGCAGGCCGATCTGCATGTAGACATCGTTCTCCAGCCCGCGCAGCGTCACGAAGGCGATGGCGCCCAGCAGGCCGAGCGGGATGACGAGGATCACCGCCACCGGGATCGACCAGCTTTCGTAGAGCGCGGCGAGGCACAGGAACACCACCAGCAGCGACAGCGCGTAGAGCACCGGACCCTGGCCGGACGACAGCCGCTCCTGGTAGGACGATCCCGCCCAGGCGACGCTGACGCCGGGGATGTCGGCGGCGAGTTGCTCCATGACGTTCATCGCCGTGCCCGAGCTGACGCCCGACGCGGCATCGCCCGAGAATTCATAGGCGGGCAGGCCGTTGAAGCGGGAGGTGGAACTCGGCGCGGTGGACCAGCCGATGGTCGAGAAGGCCGAGAACGGAGACATCTGCCCGTCCGATCCGCGCACGAACCACTGGCCGAGATCCTCGGGGCGCGAACGGAACTGCGCGTCGCCCTGCACGTAGACGCGCTTGACGCGGCCCTTCTCGATGAAGTCGTTGACGTAGTTGCCGCCCCATGCGGTCGACAGCGTCGAATTGACGTCGCTCGCGCTCAGCCCGAAGGCGGTGAGGGCGCGCGTGTCGGTGTCGACCTTCAGCGTGGAGACGTCCGGCAGGTTGCTGAGGCGCACGCCTTCGAGCTGGGGGTTGCTCGTCGCTGCGGCCAGCAGCTTGTCGCGCGCGGCGGCGAAGTCCTCGGCGCTCATGCCGCTCGCGTTCTGCAGTTCGAGCGTGAAGCCCGAGGAACTGCCGAGGCCGCGCACGGCGCCAGGAACCAGCGCGAAGACCTGTGCGTCGCGCAAGTTGCGGAAGGCTCCGCTGGCGCGCTGGACGATGGCCTGCGCGCTGTCCTCGGAATCGCCGCGCTGTTCCCAGTTGGTGAGGTTGATGAAGGCCTGGCCGCTGTTCTGGCCCGCCGCACCCATGCCGCCGCCCGATAGCGAGAACATGCCCGCGACGTTGTCCTTCTCGTAGGTGTAGAAGTAGTTCTCGACCTGCTTCTGCACTTCCTCGGTGCGGGCGCGGGGCGTGCCGGCGGGCAGGCGCCACTGGATCATGACGTTGCCCTGGTCCTCGTTCGGCAGGAACCCAGTCGGCAGGCGCTGGAACAGCATGAAGGTGCCGACGCAGCAGATCGCGAACAGGCCGAGCCAGCGCCACTTGTGATCGACCACGCGGCCGACCTGCCGTTCGTAGGCGGCGGTGGTCTTCTCGAAGCCATGGTTGAACTTGGTCGTCGCCTTGTCGAAGAACCGCGCGAGCCAGGGCAGGTGCCGCTCGATCCAGTTGGGCTCGCGCTCGTGTTCGGGAACGCGCGGCTTGAGCAGGGTTGCGGTCAGCGCGGGGCTGAGGATCAGCGCCACCAGCACCGAGAGCACCATGGCGGTGACGATCGTCAGCGCGAACTGGCGGTAGATCACGCCGGTCGAGCCGCCGAAGAAGGCCATCGGCAGGAACACCGCCGACAGCACGAGGGCGATGGCGATCAGCGCGACCTGGATCTCCTCCATCGACCGGATCGTCGCCTCGCGCGGGGACATGCCGGGGTTCTCCTCCAGCAGGCGCTCCACGTTCTCGACGACGACGATGGCGTCGTCGACCAGCAGGCCGATCGCGAGGACGAGGCCGAACAGGGTCAGCGTGTTGATCGAGAAACCGGCCAGATAGAAGATCGCGAAAGTGCCCAGCAGCACGACCGGCACCGCGATCGCCGGGATCAGCGTGGCGCGCCAGCTTTGCAGGAACACGAACATGACGATGACCACGAGCACGATGGCCTCGAACAGCGCCTTCTCGACCTCCTCGACGGAGAGCTTGATGAAGTCGGTCGAATCGCTGCCGTAGATGTACTTGAGCCCGTCGGGCATCTCGACGGCGAGTTCCTGCACCTTCGCCTTCACCGCCTCGGCCGTGCGCAGGGCGTCGGCGCCGGGGGAGAGCGAAATCGAGATGCCGGCGCCGGGATGGCCGTTGACGCGGCTGATCGTGCTGTAGCTCTGCGCGCCGATCTCGACGCGGGCGACGTCACCGATGGTGACCGTGGAGCCGTCGGGGTTGGTCTTGACGACGATCTGGCGGAACTGCTCCGCCGTCTGCAGGCGCGATCCGGCGGTGACGACGGCGTTGATGGCCTGGTCGGCAGGCGCGGGGATGCCGCCGATCTCGCCGGCCGCGACTTCGGTGTTCTGGGCCTGGATCGCGGACGTGACGTCGCTGGGCATCAGCGCCACCGCCGCCAGCTTGCGCGGGTCGAGCCAGATGCGCATCGCGTGCGGCGCGCCGAACACGTCGACTTCGCCGACGCCTTCCACGCGCGAGAGAGGGTCCTGGATGTTCGAGGCGAGGTAGTCCGACACGTCCTGGTTCGAGCGGGTGTCGGTCTCGTCGTAGACCGCCACGAGCAGGAGCTGGTCGGGGTTGGACTTGGTGACGGTGACGCCCTGCGCCTGCACGGTCTGCGGCAGGCGGGGCAGGGCGGACTGCACCTTGTTCTGGACCTGGACCTGCGCGATGTCGGGGTCGGTGCCCTTGGCGAAGACCGCGCTGATGCTGGCCTGCCCGCGATTGCTCGACGACGAGCTGAAGTAGAGCAGCCCGTCGATGCCGGTCAGCTGCTGCTCGATGATCTGGGTGACCGAGTTCTCGATCGTCTGTGCCGAGGCGCCCTGGTAGGTCGCGCGGATGTTGACCTGCGCGGGCGCGATGTCGGGATACTGTTCGTTGGGCAGGTAGTTCAGCGCGCCGAGACCGGCGAGCATGACGATGATCGCCAGGACCCAGGCGAAGATCGGACGATCGATGAAGATGCGTGACATGCCGGGCTCAGTCGCCCTTCTTCGCGGCGCCGCCGGCGGTGGCGGGCTGGTCGCTCCGGGGAGGCGCTACCTTCTGCGCGGCGGTGCTGGGCACGGCCTTGATCGGTGCGCCCTGGCGCAGGCCGTTGAGGCCCTGGACGATGACCTTGTCGCCCTTCTTCAGGCCGGAGGTCACCACGGCATCGGCGCCGAAGGTGCGCTCTGCCGAGACCTTGCGGCGCAGCGCCTTGCCGTCCGCGCCGACGAGCATGACGTAGGCGGTGCCGTCGAAATCGCGCTGGACGGCGTTCTGCGGCACGAGGATCGCATTGGGATCGGACGCCTGGTCGAACATCGCGGTCACGAACATGCCGGGCAGCAGGATGCCGTCGGGGTTGGGGAAGCGTGCGCGCAGGGTGACGGTGCCGGTGGTCTGGTCCACGGTGACTTCCGAGAACTGCACGGTGCCGGTCAGCGGGTAGGTTGTCCCGCCGTCGAGCTGGAGCTTTACGTCCGTGCTGCCCGGCTGGACGCCGCCTTCGGCGAGCCGGCGGCGCAGTGCGGTCAACTCGGTCGCGGACTGCTGCATGTCGACGTAGATCGGGTCCATCCGCTGGATCACCGCGAGGGGATCGGCCTGGCTCGCGCTGGCGAGCGCGCCGACGGTAACCAGAGAGCGGCCGATGCGGCCGGTGATCGGGGCCGGGACGGTGGTGAAGCGCAGGTTGATCCGCGCGGTGTCCAGCGTGGCGGCGTTCTGCGCGATCGCGGCCTTGGCGACCCGCGCTTCGGACAGGGCGTCTGTGTAGTCCTGCTTGGCGATCGCCTCCATGTCGGCGAGCGGGCGGTAGCGGTCGGCTTTGACCGAGGCTGCCTCGGCCGAGGCGCGGGCGCTGGCGAGGTTGGCCTGCGCCTGGTTCACGGCGGCGCGGTAGAGGCTGGGGTCGATCTCGAACAGCGGCTGCCCCGCCTTCACGAGGCTGCCTTCGGTGAAGAAGCGGCGACGGATCACGCCGGTCACCTGCGGGCGCACTTCGGAGGTCTCGAAAGCGACGGTGCGGCCGCTCAGCGTGACGCCGACGGGCACCGTGCTCGTCGTCGCGACGATATAGCCCACGGCGGCGCCGGGCCGCTGGCCCTGCTCGCCGCCCGATTCGCCCGAGCAGGCGGACAGCGTCACCGTCGTCAGCAGGATGACAGGCGCCAGCAGGAGGACGGACGCGTAGCTACGACGCCGCAGGGGGTGGCCATTGGGGGACTGGATTTTCAATTCGCACGCCTTCTAGGTCTTGCCTCATCCTATTGAAGCAATGCCGCAACCTCGCAAGGGCACATTTCGCAAGTGCGACAATTTGCGACCATGCGTCAAACGGCCCATTTCAACGCCGATGGACGGCGTGCAGGCTGCGCCGTGGAGCGCGCGGCGCATGGTTTACGAGGATCACGGGAATGGGGGAAAGTGGTGCCCGGGGACGGGGTCGAACCGCCGACACTGCGATTTTCAGTCGCATGCTCTACCAACTGAGCTACCCGGGCATCGCTTCGGCCGCGGCCCCCGAAAGGACCGGCGAGCGGTTGGTGGAGCGGGCCTATGACGAAGGCCGCGCGGCTTGGCAACCCTTAATGACGATCAAATTTCAATAAGAGGGGCAAATTTCAATCGTCCTGTGGATTGTCGGGAACGGCGGTCGGATCCGCCGGATGTCCGGGCAGGGCGTAGCCGTCTTCCAGCCACTGCAGGAGATCGCGGTCGCGGCAGCGCTTCGAGCAGAAGGGGGTGTGCTCGGCCACGCGGGGCTTGCCGCAGATGGGGCACTTGCGTTCGGATCGGGTCATGACGAGACGGCCTGCGCGAATCCGCCACCGAGTGCAAGGGTGCGATCCTCGTTCCAGCGAAGCGTGCGGCCGGTGCGGCGGGAGAGTTGCGTCAGCCATGCCTCGCGCGTCGCGGCGCGCACGGCGGGATGGGCGGTGAGCAGGAGGACGCCGGGCTCCTCCACGGCTTCGCCCTGGCGCATCAGCAGGCGCGCGGCAGCGGCCGCCGGGGCGGCGCGGACGCGCTGCGGGATCGAGGGACGCTCCAGCCGCGCGACGAGCTGGACGAAGCCGAACCCGTTCATCGCGGTGCGCTGGTGCGGCCAGTGGTCGAGCGTTGCGGCCAGCGCCTCGTCGACCGCGCGCCGATCGTCCTTGCGCTCCAGCGAGGGGAAATCGATGCCGATCGACCCGGCAAGGTCGAGCCGGCCGATGGCCTCCGCGATCGCCGGCACCGCCGCCAGCGCGAGCGCGCGAGGGGGCAGCGCGCCGTCGATGTCCACGAGCGTCATTGCGGGCGTGGGCGTCACCACGAGCGAGCCGCCGTCGAAGTCGATCACCCCGTCGAGCGCCTCGGCGAAGATTTCCGGCCAGGGGTTGCCGGGGAACCGGCGCACGGCGCGCACCGGCAAGCCTTCCGCTCTGAGTGCCTGCGCCAGCGACGGTGCGGGGCGGACGGGGAGTTCGCTGGCGCGGGCCTGTGCGCGCTTGAGGCGCCCGGTCTCGGCCATGGCGGCGCGGGTGACGATCACGCGCTGGCGCGCACCCTCGCTCGCCGAGGCGGGGAGTCCGTCGACCAGCCCTTCCTCTCCCGAATCGAAGCGGACGGTGCCGCGCGTGGAACCCGCCCGCCGCGCGACCAGCACGGCATCGGCGACTTCCCCGGCGACCAACCGCCCCGGCCATTCGAGCCGCGCGGCCAGGATGTGGTCGTCGTCAACGAGGATCGCGCGGGTCTCGCCGATCCCCTCCTCGACCAGCCACTCAGCCAATCTGGAAGCCCGCCGAACGCAGCAGCGCCCGCGTTTCGAACAGCGGCAGGCCGACGACGCCGGAATGGCTGCCGGAAATCCAGGCGATGAGCCCCTCGGCGCTGCCCTGGATGGCGTATCCGCCGGCCTTGCCTTCCCATTCGCCGCCGGCGAGGTAGGCTTCGACTTCGGCATCGTCGAGCTGCTTGAAGCGGACCACGGTCTCGCTCAGCCGCTCGCGCAGGGTGCCGTCGGGCGCGCGCAGGGCGATGGCCGACAGGACGCGGTGGCGGCGGCCGGAAAGGAGCGCGAGGCAGGCCCGCGCGGTCGCCTCGTCTTCGGCCTTGGGCAGGACCCGGCGGCCGAGCGCGACCACGGTGTCCCCGGCGAGGACGTGCGCTCCGGGCGCGGCAACCGCCAGCGCCTTTTCGCGGGCCATGCGGCGGGCATAGTCGCGCGGCACTTCGCGCGGGAGGGGCGTCTCGTCGATGTCGGCCGCGGCGACGGCGGCGGGGACCACGCCCAGCCGCCCGATCAGCTCGCGGCGGCGCGGGCTGGCGGATGCCAGGACGAGTTGCGCGGCGTGCGGCGTTTCGCCGGGGGCGAGATCAGCTGCCAAACTGACCGGGGCCGCCACGGCCGGGCATGAAGCGATAGGTAATGCGGCCCTTGGTCAGGTCGTAGGGCGTGAGTTCGACCAGCACCTCGTCACCGACCAGCACGCGGATGCGGTTCTTGCGCATCTTGCCGGCGGTGTGACCCAGGATCTCGTGGCCGTTCTCGAGTTCGACGCGGAACATGGCGTTCGGCAGAAGTTCAATCACCCTGCCACGCAGTTCGAGGAGTTCTTCCTTCGCCATCGGCGATCATATCCGTGTTCTGGTTGGTCGTCGACGCGCGGCATAGCCACGACTCGCCGGAAATGGAAGCCTCCGCCGTTCAGGTCCACGCAACGCAATTGCGACAAAATGATACCCGGCTGCGGCTTGTCGTCCTCGCGAGGTCGCGGCAATGGGGCAGTGGGGAATGGAACACAGCGTTCGACATTAAAGCTCTTGGCGGAGACTACACTTGCGTTCCTTACCTCTGATCAGCCTGGTGGCATGCCTGGGCATGCCGGCACTCGCCTCTGCGCAGGAGGCACCCGTGGTCGTCAGCGACGATGGCGACGACGATCCGCTGGAAGTCCACGGCGACGAGATTCTCGTCATGTCGCCGCGCATCATCGGCCAGATCGACGTGCCGCAGCAGCCGATCGAGGTTTTCACCGAGGAGGACATCGCGTCCTACGGCGTGAACTCGATCGAGGAACTGCTCGACGCGATCAGCCCGCAGACCGGCAGCGGACGAGGACGGGGCGACGGCAGGCCGGTGATGCTCCTCAACGGGCAGCGGATCAGCAGCTTCCGCGAGATGCGCAGCATCCCGCCCGAGGCGATCCGCCGCCTGGAAGTGCTGCCCGAGGAAGTCGCGCTGCGCTTCGGCTATTCGCCCAACCAGCGCGTCGTCAACATCATCCTCAAGGACCAGTTCGCCGCCGTCACCACCTCCGGCGAGTACAACCGGCCGACGAGCGGCGGCTACGACGACTACGAACTGGAAGGCGGCCTGTTTCGGATCGCCGGTCCGCGCCGCTTCAACGTCAATGCCAAGCTCAACGAGACGAGCATGCTCACCGAGGACGAGCGTGACGTGATCCAGGAGCCCTCGCGCGTGCCCGACGTCGCCGGCGATCCCGATCCCGCGCGCTACCGCAGCCTCGCGGCGAAGGACTCCGAGCTGGTGCTGGAGGGCACCATGACGCAGGGCATCGGCGAGAACGGGCTGGGCGGCTCGATCACCGTGACGGGCGGCTACACCCGCTCGCAGACCACCTCGCTGTCCGGGCTCGATACCCTGACCCTGACCAATCCGGCGGGCGAGAGCGCGGTGCGCACGCTGCCCGATCCGCTGACCAACCGCTCCGTGTCCGACACCTTCGAGGGCGGCTTCGGCTACAATACGATGATCGGCGACTGGCAGCTGAGCGCCACCGCCAACGCGACCTATGCCGACAGCAACACCCGCGTCGACCGGAGGCGCGACACCTCCGCCCTCGTCGATGCGGCGGCGGCGGGCGATCTGGCGATCGACGGTGCGCTGCCGTTCGTGCCGGGCGCCGGGGTGGACGTCGCGCGGACGCGGCAACTGACGCTGAGCAATCTCGCGACGATTTCGGGCAAGCCCTTCATGCTCCCAGCGGGCGAGGCGAACCTGACCGTCAAGGCGGGCTACGACTTCGACCGTTCGGTCAGCGCGGATACGCGCAACAGCTTCGGCAGCATCTCCCTCAAGCGCGGCGACGTGCTGGGCGGCGTCAACCTGGCGCTGCCGGTGACGAGCAAGGGCGAGGACTTCCTGGGCGCGGTGGGCGACATCACGCTCAACTTCAGCGGAGGGCTGGACCACCTGTCGGACTTCGGCACGCTCAAGGACTGGAGCGCCGGGCTCACCTGGTCGCCCACCGACAAGCTGACGCTGCAGGCCAGCTACATCGTCGACGAGGCGGCCCCCAAGCTGACCCAGCTCGCCGCGCCGAACATCGTGACCTACAACGTCGCGGTCTACGATTTCACGCGGGAGCAGACCTCGCTCGTCACCGTGACCAGCGGCGGCAATCCTGACCTGCGCAAGGAAACCCAGCGCGACTGGAAGATCTCGGCGCAGTGGCAGCTGCCGTTCCTCCAGCGCTCGAACCTCATCGTCGAATACTTCCGCAACCATTCGAGCGACGTGACGCAGTCGTTCCCGCTGCTGACGCCTGCGATCGAGGCGGCATTCCCCAATCGCGTGACGCGCGACGAGGACGGCAACCTCATCGCCATCGACCGGCGTCCGGTCACTTATGACGACGTGCGCAGCTCGTCGATGCGCTGGGGGCTGAACCTGTCGGGGAGCCTCGGCGGATCGTCTTCGGCGGGAAGTGGCGGCAGTGGCGGCGGCGGCGGCGGCGGCGGCGGCGGCGACGCACGCGGCGCGGGTGCCTCGACGCCGCGCGGTTCCTCGGCGCCGATCGCGCCCGTGACCGGGCCGATGGGGCCGATGCCGGGCGTACAGGCGCTCGGCGGCCAGCAGGCGGGGACGCCGGGCGCGCGGCCGGGCTTCGACCCGTCACGCTTCGCGGCGATCCGCCACCAGCTCTGCGCTCCGGGTGCGGCGGACCCCGATCCCGCCACGCTGCCCGAAGGGATGCGCCAGCGCATCACCGGCGCGGATGGCAAGGTCGATCCCGCGAAGCTCGCCGAGTTCAAGGAGCGGGCCTGCTCGGCGGACGGGCCGGGCGCGCCGGGCGCGGGTCCGGGAGCGGGTGGAGGCACGCCTGATCCGGAGCGCTTCGAACGCATCCGCACGGCGCTTTGCGCGGGCGGCAGCGGGCCGCCGGACGTCGGCAGCCTGCCCGAGCGGATGCGCGAGCGCCTCATCGGCGCGGACGGCAAGATCGATCCCGAACGCCTCGCCGAACTGCGCGAGCGGTTCTGCAAGGCCGATGCGGCGCCCGGCGGGCCCGGAACGGCCGGCGCCGCGCAGCAGCCGGGCGATGCGATGCGCGAGATGCGGTTCGCGGGCGGCGGTCCGACCGCTCCGGCCAGCGGCCCCGGCGGCACCCGCGCGGAGGGCAGGGGGCCGGGAGCGCGTGGTCCGGGGATGGGCCCGGGCGGTCCCGGCATGGGGCCGGGCGGTCCCGGCGGTCGTCCCGCGGGCAGCCGCTGGAACCTCGCCGTCTACCACACCTGGCGCTTCACCGACACGGTCACCATTGCCCCCGGCGTGCCGACGCTCGACCAGCTCGACGGCGACGCGATCGGCGCAGGCGGCACTCCACGCCACTCGATCGAGGCCGAGGGCGGCTTGTTCAAGAACGGCTACGGCCTGCGCATGAAGGCGGAGTGGGAAGCTCCGGCGCGGGTCAACGGCGCCAACGGCAGCAGCGACCTGCGCTTCGGCAGCACCTTCGACGTCAGCCTGCGCATGTTCGCGGACCTCGGCCGGAACGAGGCGCTGGTGGCGAAGGTGCCGTTCCTCAAGGGTTCGCGCCTGTCGCTGGTGGCGGACAACCTCCTCGATTCGCGCCAGAAGGTGACGAACGAGGACGGGGTCACGCCGATCGCCTACCAGCGCGCCTATCGCAATCCGCAGGGCCGCGTGCTGGGCATCGACTTCCGCAAGATGTTCTGAGGGTCACGTCGTCCCCGGTCGAGTCGGGGACGACGGTTCCGCATCCCTTCCGTTTCGCGCGTTCCGTCTCTATCTGCACCCGATGGCGCGAACACCTGCCGGCACTCCCGACAACCCCCAGGGCACCGAACGATTCAACGAGGATCGGGCGACCCGCACCATGCGCGGCTCGGAGCAGCCCGATCTCGCGGCCGGGGTCGAGGTGATCCGCGATACCGTGCGCACGCTGCCGCCCAAGCCCGGCGTCTACCGGATGCAGGACGCGAAGGGCGAAGTGCTCTACGTCGGCAAGGCGCGGGCGCTGAAGAACCGGGTGGCGAACTACACCCAGTGGGAGCGCCTGCCGGGCCGGTTGCAGCGGATGGTCAGCCAGACGCGCTCGATGACCATCGTCACCACCAATTCCGAGGCCGAGGCGCTGCTGCTGGAGGCGCAGCTCATCAAGCGCTTCCGCCCGCCGTACAACGTGCTGCTGCGCGACGACAAGTCGTTCCCCTTCATCTTGCTGCGCGCCGATCATGCGTTCCCGCGCATCATGAAGCACCGCGGCGCGCGCAAGGCCAAGGGCAACTACTATGGCCCCTTCGCCAGCGCGGGTTCGGTGAACACGACCGTCAACGCGCTGCAGAAGCTGTTCCTGCTGCGAAGCTGCACCGACAGCTTCTTTTCCCGGCGCGACCGGCCTTGCCTGCTCTACCAGATCAAGCGCTGCTCGGCCCCCTGCGTCGGCCGCATCGACGAGGCGGGTTACAACGAACTGGTGCAGGAGGCGAAGGACTTCCTCGGCGGGCGGTCGAGCGCGGTGCAGCGCAAGATCGAGGCGCAGATGGCCGAAGCCGCGCAGGACCTCGACTTCGAACGCGCCGCCATGCTGCGCGACCGGCTGAGGGCCGCAACCTTCATCCAGGGCAGCCAGGCGATCAACGCCGAGGGGCTCGACAATGCCGACATCTTCGCGATGGCCACCAAGGGCGGGCAGGTGGGCGTGCAGGCGTTCTTCATCCGCGGCGGCCAGAACTGGGGCCACCGCGCCTTCTTCCCCACCCACACCGAGGGGCTGAGCGAGGAGGAAGTGATGCAGAGCTTCCTCGCCCAGTTCTACGAAGAAGTGCCGCCGGCCCGCTGCATCCTCGTCGACCGCGTGCTGCCCGAGGCGGACCTCATCTGCGAGGCGCTGCGCGAGGGGGCGGGCGGCAAGGTGGAGATTTCCGTGCCCCAGCGCGGCAGCCGCCGCCAGCTCGTCGCGCAGGCGACGCGCAACGCGGTGGAAGCGCTCGACCGCCGCCTCGCCGAGCGGGGCACGCAGGCGCGGACATTGCGCGAGCTGACCGATTTCCTCGAACTCGCCGACATACCCCAGCGCATAGAGGTCTACGACAACAGCCACATCCAGGGCACCAAGGCGGTCGGTGCGATGATCGTCGCCGGGCCGGAAGGCTTCATCACCAACCAGTACCGCAAGTTCAACATCAAGACCGCGCAGAGCGACGACGACTTCGCGATGATGCGCGAGGTAATGACCCGCCGCTTCGGCCGCGTGCAGGAGGAAGACCCCGAGCGCACCGGCGGGACGTGGCCGGACCTCGTCCTCATCGACGGCGGCAAGGGGCAGATGAGCGCGGTGAAGGATGCGCTGGAGGAACTCGGCATCGAGGACGTGGCGCTCATCGCCATCGCCAAGGGCCCGCATCACGGGCGCGAGGGGCGCGAGGTGTTCCACTTCCCCGACGGGCGCGAGAAGATGCTGCCGGTCAACTCGCCGCTGCTGTTCTACCTCCAGCGACTGCGCGACGAGGTCCACCGCTTCGTCATCGGCGCCCACCGCGCCAAGCGCAGCCGTGCGATCAGCGCCAGCCCGCTCGACGAGATTCCCGGCATCGGCCCGGCACGCAAGCGCGCGCTGCTGCTCCACTTCGGCACCGCGGGCAAGGTGCGGGCGGCGAGCCTGGAGGACCTCCAGCGCGCGCCGGGCGTCAGCGGCACCGTGGCGCAGACCATCTACGACTTCTACCACCCGCGCGGCTAAGGGCGCGGGGGTGAGGGCGCGGGGGTGAGCGCTGCCGCAGATGCGGCGGACGGTTGCGACCGGCGAAACCAACACGGTCCGGGCCGGGTTGACCCTATCGCAAGAGGGGCCGACTGACCGGAGAAGCACTGTGAACGAGATTAGTCCCCTGGCCATCGCCATCGGCGTCATCGTCGTCGCCCTGATCGCGGGCGCGCTGATAACCTTCCGCCGGAACCGGCGCACCGCCGCGCTGCGCGACCGGTACGGCGAGGAATACCACCGCACGGTCGAGCAGGCCGGTGGCGCCTACAAGGGCGAGACGGTGCTCCAGCAGCGCGAGAAGCGCGTCGCCGCTTTCGACATCCACCCGCTCTCCGCAGCCCAGCGCCATGCCTTCATCGACCACTGGCTGGAGGTGCAGGCGCTGTTCGTGGTCGATCCCGCCGGTGCCGTGGCCCGCGCCGACGTGCTGCTCGGCGACGTGATGGTCGCGCGCGGCTATCCGATCGCCGAGTTCGAGCAGCGGTACGAGGACCTCTCGGTCGATCACGGCGAAGTCGTCGCCCACTACCGCACCGCCCATGCCATCGCCGACAGTCACGCGCGCGGCGAGGGACGCACCGAGGAACTGCGGCAGGCGATGATCCACTATCGCGCGCTGTTCGACGATCTCGTCAACGAGCCGGTGGATGATGGTCCGGTGATCGAAGGTCGCGGCGGCCGCATCCACGACTTGCGCCGGGAAACCGTGCGCCGCGACTGAGGCGCGCCGTCCGCGCTGCCTCAGTGCAGCGCGGACAGCCAGTCCGCGATCATCGCGCGCCCCGCCGCCACCGCGCCCGGACCGAGCCGGTCATGGGCGTGGCGCAGCGCCTGGGGGCAGCCGCCGGCCTCGACCACGGCTTCGGGCCACTGGTCCATCCAGGCATCGAAGCGCGGGTCCTCGCCCATTTCGGCGTGAAACTGGAGCGCGAGGAGGTTGCTGCCGCGCCGGAACGCCTGGTGCTCGTAGAGGCGGCTGGAGGCCAGCAGTTCGACGCCCTCCGGGCGGGTGAAGGTGTCGCCGTGCCAGTGCAGCACCGGCACTCCGGCGAGGTGGCGAAGCGGGCCGTCGGCGGCGTGATCGTGGATGTCGACCGGGTGGAAGCCCACTTCCCGCGCCGGTCCGGCGTAGACCTCCGCCCCCAGCGCGCTCGCCATCATCTGTGCGCCGAAGCAGACGCCCAGCGTCGGACGGTCCGCCTCCAGCCGCAGCGCGAGGCGGCGCAGCTGGCAGGCGATCCAGGGGTAGCGCGCCTGCTCGTAGACGCCCATCGGTCCGCCCATCATGATGAGCAGGTCGGGCTCGCGCAGGTCGAGCGTCGGGAATTCGGGGTCGGTCACGTCGATGCGGAGCACGTCGTAGCCGGCATCCTCGATGGGCTGGCGATATCCTGCGACCCCTTCGTGGGGAACGTGGCGGATGATGAGTGCGGTCTTCACGGGTCCTGTCTGGCACAACCTTGCTGAACGGGCGAGATCGAAGGCGGGGTGGGTGCACCGTGCGCCTTCGGTCCCGGTGGGAGGGGCTCCCGGGCTAGAGGCCGAGGCGGGACCAGAAGTCCCCCGCGCTGCGGATAGCGGCGCTGCCGTCGGCGGGCAGCGGCTCGAAGCTGGCGCGCCACGAGGGGTGGGGCGGCCGCACGTCGCGCACCGGCTGGGCGCGCAGCACCCTGGATGCGGGCGAGGTCTGGGTATCGAACATTTCGTATCTCCTTAAGGAGGCACGAAGCCGGCGTTGTCGCCTGGGATTCGTGCGCTTTAGCGGTTGGTGACGCGGAGCAAGCTGACAGCCATCAAATGCCGCGGAACGAGAGGCGGACCCTTCGTTCGAGGGTCAATCTACTCATTCGGTAGAGATTGTCCATTCAGGCGATTCTATCGCCCCTGTCAGAAAAACTTCGCCCCCTTGCGCGGAACCTTCGGCGGTCCGTCAGGGCGATTGCCGGGTGGGCGTGCATGACGTAGCCTCCGCCGATGCGCAGGTCCTCCCCCATCGCCGCCGTTGCCGCTGTCGCCGCCCTCGCGGGCCTTTCGCCATCGGCGCGGGCGGAGCCGGTCGGCGATGCCGTCGCACGCGACATGCCGGGGCTGATGGAGATCTACCGCGATCTCCACGCCAATCCCGAACTCAGCTTCCAGGAGGTGCGCAGTGCCGGGATCATGGCCGCCGCCGCGCGCAAGGCCGGGTTCGTGGTGACCGAGAAGGTCGGCCGGACCGGCGTGGTCGCGGTGCTGCGCAACGGGGAGGGGCCTACGGTCCTGATCCGCGCCGACATGGACGGGTTGCCGGTGACGGAGCGGACCGGTCTGCCCTTCGCCTCGACCCGGCGCGGCACGTCCACGGCGGGGGTGGAGAGCGGGGTGATGCACGCCTGCGGCCACGATACCCACATGACCGCCTGGATCGAGACCGCGCGCCTGATGGCGGCCCGCAAGGCGGAGTGGTCCGGCACGCTGGTGATGATCGGCCAGCCGGCGGAGGAACTGGGCCTCGGCGCGCTGGAGATGCTGAACGACGGGCTCTACACCCGCTTTCCCAAGCCCGACTACACGCTGGCCTTCCACGATACGCCCGAGCTTCCCGCCGGCATCGTCGGCGCGGTGAAGGGCTGGGCGCTCGCCAATGTCGACAGCGTCGACCTCACCGTCCGGGGCACGGGCGGGCACGGGGCCTACCCGCACACCACCCGCGACCCGATCGTGCTGGCGAGCGCGATCGTCATGAAGCTGCAGACGCTGGTGAGTCGCGAGAACAACCCGCTCGATCCCGCCGTCGTCACCGTCGGCTCGTTCCATGCCGGGGCCAAGCACAACATCATCCCCGACGAGGCGAAGCTGGAACTGACCGTGCGCAGCTACTCCGACGAGACGCGCACCCGCCTGCTCGACGGCATCCGCCGCGTGGCCCGGGGCGAGGCAATCGCGTCCGGAGTGCCGGAGGACCGGATGCCGCTGATGACCGTCAAGGAGCCGCATACCCGCGCCACCTGGAACACCCCGGACTTCACCGAGGAAGCGATCGCCGACCTCAAGACGAAGTTGGGCGCCGACAACGCCGTGTTCACGCCCTCCGTCATGGGCGGCGAGGATTTCGGCGAATACCGCCGCGCCGACGAGGCCCATATCAAGTCGCTGATTCTGTGGGTGGGGGGTGCCGACCCGGTGAAACTGGCGGCGGCGAAGGCGGGCGGGCCGCCGATGCCCTCGCTGCACAGCCCGTTCTGGGCGCCGGTCGCCGACAAGGTGATCGGCTCAGCCGCGCAGGCGCTGACGCTCACGGCGCTGCGGCTGATGCCGAAGTAAGGCGCGCGGCGAGGTTGCGCCGCTCCCTCACCCCCCGCCGCTCTCCTTATCCCGCTTTTTGCGGGCTGGGGCAAATGTAAGGCGCTCCGACAGCGGCCGCGGACCGACGGCCCGCTGCGAGCCCCGCCTCCGGCCGACCTCCATTCGCACTGTCAAGGTAACCGACAGTTTACGCCTTTGCCCTAAGCCACTCGGCAAGAGCCGGAATTCGGCTGCGAAGGATGGCGTTACGACGATGATTCGTCTGTTCAAGCACTACATTCCGCACGCCGTCGTCCTGCTCTGGCTGGTGGACGTGCTGCTGCTCGCCCTGGCCAACGAGACCTCCTGGCGGCTGCGGGCCGACCAGATCGGCATCGATCCCGGTGCGCTCGTCGACCGGCTGGGCGCCCACGCGGCCTTTGCGGCGGTGATCTCGCTGTCGATGATCTCGGTCGGCGTCTACGGCGGCGATGCCCTGCGCTCGAAGCGGTTCGCCGCCGCGCGGCTGCTTGTGGCCATCTCGCTCGGCATCATCGCGCTGTCCTTCGTGGATTTCCTCGTCGGCGGGCAGAACTTCTGGCGCTCGACGCTGGCCTATTCGATGGCGTTCGCGATCGTGCTGCTGGTGGCGAACCGTCTGCTACTGGGGGCGTTCCTGGGCACCAGCTCGTTCCGCCGCCGCGTCCTCGTGCTGGGAGCGGGCGCGCGGGCGCAGCGCCTGCGTGCGCTGGGCGAGCGACCCGAGAGCGGCTTCGCCATCGTCGGCTACATCGCCATGAGCGAGAGCGCGCCGGTGGTGGTCGAGGAGGCGATCACGCGCGCGGCGATCCACAACCTGACCCGCTACGTCGAGAACCTGGGCGTCAGCGAGGTGGTGCTGGCGCTGGAGGAACGGCGCAACGCCCTGCCGCTCAAGGACCTGCTGCGGATCAAGACCGCGGGCGTCCACGTCAACGAATTTTCCAGTTTCCTCGAGCGCGAGACCGGCCGGGTCGACCTCGACACCGTCAATCCGAGCTGGCTTATCTTCTCCGACGGCTTCTCGTCGGGCCGGGCGATCTCCAGCGCGGCCAAGCGCCTGTTCGACATGGCGGTGGCGGCGCTGCTGCTGGTGGTGACGGCGCCGGTGATCGCGCTGTTCGCGCTGCTCGTGAAGATCGACAGCAAGGGCCCCGCCTTCTACCGCCAGCCGCGCGTCGGCCTGTTCGGCGAGTGCTTCGACGTCATCAAGCTGCGCTCGATGCGCACCGATGCCGAAGTGGCGGGGGCGCAGTGGGCATCGAAGGACGATCCGCGCGTGACCCGCGTGGGCCGCTTCATCCGCAAGGTACGCATCGACGAACTGCCGCAGGCCTGGACCGTGCTCAAGGGAGAGATGAGCTTCGTCGGCCCGCGTCCCGAGCGCCCCGAATTCGTCGCCGACCTCGAAGAACAGCTGCGCTACTACGCCGAGCGGCACATGGTGAAGCCGGGCATCACCGGCTGGGCGCAGATCAACTACCCCTACGGCGCCTCGATCGAGGATTCGCGCAACAAGCTCGAATACGACCTCTACTACGCCAAGAACTACACGCCTTTCCTCGATTTCCTGATCATCCTGCAGACGCTGCGCGTCGTGCTGTGGAGCGAAGGGGCGCGGTGATGGCCCTCGGCACGACCCTCGTGTGGACGACCATCGGCGTCGCTCTCGACCTTACCGGCGCGATCGCGCTCGCCAGCGTGGCGATGTGGCTGCTCTCGCGCCGCGACCGGTTCGGGGGCGCCGGGAACGCGGTGGTCGTCGCGCTGTTCCTGACCGCTTTGTGGAGCCTTGCCGGCGCCGCCGCGACCGCGTCCGCCGAGGCGGTGTTCGCGCCCTCGCTTGCCGAGAGCGCGCGCAACCTCGCGTGGCTGACGGTGATCTATCGCCTGTTCGCCAGCGACGGCCGCCATTCCAGCCTCGCGCCGATCCGGCCGGTGATCTTCTCGCTGGCCTTCGTCGAGCTGCTCCATCTCGGCGTCGACTATGGCCTCTCGCGCGTGACGATGGACCGGGACGTCCTGCGCGTCGCGTTCGAGTTCAACGTGATGTTCCGCCTGCTGGTGACGGTCGGCGGGCTGGTGCTGGTGCACAACCTCTACGCCGGCGCCCCGCGCGAGGCGCGGGCGGCGCTGCGCTGGCCGGCGGGGGGGCTCGCCGCGCTCTGGGCCTTCGACCTCAACCTTTACACGATCGCCTACCTCGCGGGCGCCTGGCCCTACGAGATCGCCGCGCTGCGCGGCATCGCCACCGGGGCGCTGGCGGTGTGCATCGCCATCGCCGCCTTCGGCAACCGCGACGACCTGCGCATCCGTCCCTCGCGCGCGGTGACGTTCCAGACCTTCTCGCTGCTGGTCATCGGCGTCTACCTCGTCTCGATGGTGGCGGTGGCGCAGTGGCTGTCCTACGCCGGGGGCAATTTCGCGCGGCTGATCGAGCTGGCGTTCCTGACCGTGGCCAGCGCCGTGGCGCTGGTGGTGCTGCCCTCGCGCCGGGTGCGCGGGTGGCTCAAGGTGACGCTGGCCAAGCACTTCTTCCAGCACCGCTACGACTACCGCGAGGAGTGGCTGCGCTTCACCCGCACCATCGGCAGCGGCGGCGACCAGTCCGCCCCGCTCGGCGAGCGCGTGGTCCAGTCCATCGCCGACGTGTTCGAAAGCCCGGCGGGGCTGCTGCTCACCCCCGGCGACATGGGCGAACTGACGCTCGCCGCGCGCTGGAACTGGCCCGAGATCGAAGTGCCCGCGATCGCCATGCCGGTGCGCAGCCTCGGCCACTTCGAGCGCACCGGCTACATCGCCGACCTCGACGACGTGCGCTCCGGCGCGGCGGTGATAGACGGCGAAGGCGCGGGCGAAGGCGAGGCCGAGGTGCCGCGCTGGCTGCTCGACCATTCGCGCGCCTGGGCGCTGATCCCGCTGGTCCACTACGAGCGCCTCGTCGGCATGGTGGTGCTGGCCCGCCCGCAGCTCGCGCGCAAGTTCGACTGGGAGGACTTCGACCTCCTGCGCGTCATCGGCCAGCAGGTCGCCAGCTACCTCGCGGAGAATTCGAGCCAGGAAGCGCTCGCCGAATCCGCGCGCTTCGAGGATTTCCACCGCCGCATCGCCTTCGTGATGCACGACATCAAGAACCTCGCCAGCCAGTTCAGCCTGCTCGCCCGAAACGCCGAGCTGCACGCCGAGAAGCCCGCATTCCGCGCCGACATGCTGGTGACGCTGCGCAATTCCTCGGACAAGCTCAACGCCCTGCTGGCGCGCCTGTCGCGCTACGGGTCCGGCGCGGTGGAGAAGCTGGAGCAGGTGCCCGCCGCCGAAGTGCTCGCGGTGGTGATGGAGCGCTTCCGCGCCAACCGCCAGGTCGTGCTGGCCGAGACCCGCGACGTGGCCATCACCGCCAACCGCCACTCGCTGGAGCAGGTGCTGATGCACCTCGTCCAGAACGCCATCGACGCCAGCCGGCCCGAGACGCCGGTGTTCGTCTCGCTCTCGCTCGACGGGCTCAACGCGCGGTTCGAGGTGCTCGATTCGGGCTGCGGGATGAGCGCCGACTTCGTGCGCAACCGCCTGTTCAAGCCCTTCGTCTCGACCAAGAGCGGCGGCTTCGGCATCGGCGCCTTCGAGGCGCGCGAGCTGGTTCGGGCGATGCGCGGGCGGCTCGACGTCGAATCGCGCGAAGGGCTGGGCTCGCGCTTCGTCGTGCGCCTGCCGCTGGCGGCGGCGAGCGACATCTACAACACCATTGCCAGCCACGACCAGAAGGTAGCGTGATGACCGATACTGCCGCCAAGCTGCCCAAGCTCCTCGTGGTCGAGGACGACGCCGGGCTCCAGGCGCAGCTGAAGTGGGCCTACGAGGACTTCGAGGTCTTCGTCGCCGGCGACCGCGCCAGCGCGATCGCGCTGCTGCGTTCCGAGATGCCCGACGTCGTCACCCTCGACCTCGGCCTGCCGCCGGACCCCGACGGCACCACCGAGGGCTTCGCCGTGCTCGACGAGATCATGGCGCTCAAGCCCGGCACCAAGGTCGTCGTCGCATCGGGCCACGGCGCCCGCGAATCCGCGTTGCAGGCGATCGCGCGCGGAGCTTATGACTTCTACCAGAAGCCTGTCGACATCGACACGCTCGGCCTCATCGTGCGCCGCGCGCTCCACCTGCACCGGCTGGAGGACGAGAACCGCCGCCTCGCCGGCAAGGTCGAGAAGGACGAGAAGGTGCTCGGCCGCATGATAACCGCCGCGCCCGAGATGGTCCGCGTCGCGCGCACGATCGAGCGGGTGGCGAACACCAACGTCTCGGTCATGCTGCTGGGCGCGAGCGGGACCGGCAAGGAACTGCTCGCGCGCGGGCTCCACGACGCCAGCGGCCGTGCCGCGCGCGAGTTCGTGGCGATCAACTGCGCCGCGATCCCCGAAAACCTCCTCGAAAGCGAGCTGTTCGGCCACGAGAAGGGCGCCTTCACCGGCGCGGTCAAGACCACCCCCGGCAAGATCGAGCAGGCGGCGGGCGGCACCCTGTTCCTCGACGAGGTGGGCGACATCCCGCTCCAGCTCCAGGTCAAGCTGCTGCGCTTCCTGCAGGAGCGCGTGATCGAGCGCGTCGGCAGCCGCGAATCGATTCCCGTGGACACCCGCATCGTCTGCGCCACGCACCAGGACCTCGAGACGATGATCGCCGAGGGCCGCTTCCGCGAGGACCTCTATTACCGCCTCGCCGAGATCGTCGTGCGCATCCCCAGCCTTGCCGAGCGCGCGGGCGACCCGACGCTGCTCGCGAAGGCCTTCCTCAACCGCTACGCCAAGGAAATGAACCCGCGCGTGCGCGGCTTCGCGGCCGACGCGCTCGCCGCGATCGACGCCTGGGGCTGGCCGGGCAACGTGCGCGAGCTGGAGAACCGGGTGAAGCGCGCGGTCATCATGGCCGACGAGAAGCTGGTCGGCGCCGCCGACCTCGACCTTGCCGAGCCGGACGAGCAGACCGTCAACGCGCTCAACCTCAAGACCGCGCGCGAGCAGTCGGACCGCAAGGTCATCCGCCACGCGCTCGCCCGCAGCGAGGGCAACATCTCCAGCACCGCCAAGATGCTGGGGATCAGCCGTCCCACGCTCTACGACCTGCTGAAGCAGTACGACCTCCAGTCCTGATCGGATTTCCTGCGTGGCGAGGGGGAGGGGCATCACCGGATGGCTGGGCGTTTCGGCGCTCGTCCCGCTGCTGTGCCTTGCCGCGCTGTTCGCCGGGCTTTCGGCGGGCCCCGCGCATGGCGAGGGGCCGCGCCGCGCGGCGCTGATCGAGCGGGCGAGCGCCGCTCTTGCGCGCGGGGACGGCATCGACGCCGAAGTGAAGCTGCGCGCGGCGCTGGCGCAGGGTGCGGCGGCCGAGGACGTGAACGCGCTGATGGGCCAGGCGCTGATGGCGCAGGACCGGCGCGACCGTGCGCGGGACTGGCTGGCGCCGGGTCGCTTCTCGTCCGCGACCGCGGCCGGCGGCTGGCGCGCGCTCGGGCTGCTGGAGCGGCTCGACGGCAACCTGCCGGCATCGGGCCGGGCCTACGACCGGGCGCTGGCGATCATTCCGGACGACCCGACGCTGTGGGTGGAGATCGGGCGCCTGCGCTATGCCGGGGGCGAACATCGCCTTGCCATCGAGGCTGCCGAGCGCGCCCTCTCGCTCGACCCCGCCGACGTCCGCGCGCTGGAGTTTCGCGGCCAGCTGGTGCGCGATCGCTACGGCCTGCTGGCCGCGCTGCCGTGGTTCGAGCGCGCCATCGTCGACAATCCCAAGGACGCGTCCGTCCTGCTCGAATATGCCGCGACGCTCGGCGAACTCGGCCGCGCCAGCGAGTGCGTGACCGTGACGCGCCGGGTGCTGCAGCTCAGTCCGAAGAACCCGCGCGCCTATTACCTGCAGGCGGTGGTGGCGGCGCGCGCGGGAAACTACGCCCTCGCGCGCGGCCTCCTGGCGCGCACCAGGGGCAAGCTCGACGCCAGGCCTGGCGTGCAGATGCTGCGCGGCGTGGTGGAGATCGCGGCGGGCAACCCCTCCGCCGCCGCCGAGGCGCTGGAAGCGGTGCTGCGCGCGCGGCCCGGCAGCCTGCGCGCGCGCGAACTGCTGGCCCGCGCCATCCTGATGGGCGGCCAGTATCGCTATGCCACGCTGCGCTTCGCACCCGAGATCGCCCGAAACCAGGCCTCGCCCTACCTGCTGGCCTCGGTGGCGCGGGCGTGGGAAGCGCTCGGCGATCGCCAGCGGGCCGGAGAACTGCTTGACCGGGCCGCGCGCCCGGCGGTGGCGCCGCTGCGCACGCTCGGCGGCGGTGGACGCATCGGCGAACTGCTGGCCATGGGGCAGACGGGCGCGGCGCAGGCGGCTGCGGAAGCAGCGCGGCGGCACGATCCGGGTTTCTACGATGCGCAGGCGCTTGCCGGGGACGTCCAGCTCGCGCTCGGCCAGCCGCGCGAGGCGCAGGCCCGCTACGTCCTCGCTTCCGAGATACGGCTGCCCGAAACCCTGTTCCTGCGCCGCTTCGCCGCCTATGCCATGGCGCGCGACGCGCGGGGCGGGCGCGAACTCGTCGAAGGCTACTTGCGCCAGAACCCCACCAGCCGGCCCGCCCTGCGCGCGGCGGCACAGCTTGCGCTGGGAGCCGGAGACTTGCGCCGCGCACGCGCGATCCTCTCTTGGCTGCGCGACAATGGCGGGAAGGGCGGCGTGGCGCTGCTGGCGGACCTCGCGATGGTCGAGGCGGGCGGCGGGGACCTCCCTGCCGCGCGGGACATCGC
>DATKFS010000137.1:0-5138 GCA_035511275.1 Novosphingobium sp. | reverse complement strand
AACTCGCAGCTCGAGGAACAGGCACAGCTTCTGGAAAACCAGCGCGACGACCTGGCCCGCTCGAACTCGGCCGTGGAGCTGAAGGCGCGCGAACTGGAGCAGGCCAGCCGCTACAAGTCCGACTTCCTCGCCAACATGAGCCACGAGTTGCGCACCCCGCTGAACTCGCTGCTGATCCTTTCCAAGCTGCTGGGCGACAACCGGGGCGAGAACCTGACCGGAGAGCAGATCCAGTACGCGCGGACCATCGAGTCCGCCGTCAACGACCTGCTGGCGCTCATCAACGACATCCTCGACTTGTCCAAGATCGAGGCCGGGCATCTCCAGGTGCGGCCCGAATCCTTCCTCGTCGAGCGGCTGGCTGGCGATCTGCGACAGGTGTTCCAGCCGGTCGCGACGACGCGCGGGCTGGAATTCGCGATCGCGATCGACCCGGAATGCGCCAACTCGATCGAGACCGACCGCCAGCGGCTGGAGCAGATCCTCAAGAACCTGCTGTCGAACGCCTTCAAGTTCACCGAGGAAGGCAGCGTCAGCCTGGCCATCGAGCCCGACGGCGAGGACCGCCTGCTGATCTCGGTGACGGACACCGGCATCGGCATTCCCGAAGAACAGCAGCAGGCGATCTTCGAGGCCTTCCGCCAGGCCGACGGCACCGTCAGCCGCAAGTACGGCGGCACCGGCCTTGGCCTGTCGATCTCTCGCGAACTGGCGCGCCTGCTGGGCGGCTCGATCAGCCTGACGAGCGTCGCCGGGCAGGGCAGCCGCTTCACGCTGTCGCTGCCGGTGACCTACGACCCCGGCGAAGTGGCGGTGCGGCCCGAGCCCGGACCGCTTTCCAACGCGGCGCGGGCGGCTCCTGCGCCGGCGGTGCCCGTCATGGCGCCTGCCGCTCCGCGCGCGGTGCCAATGCCGCGCCAGGTCGAGGACGACCGCGACGCCCTCACCCCAAGCCAGCGCGTGCTGCTGGTGGTGGAGGACGATGCCGCCTTCGCGGGCATCGTGCGCGACATCTCGCGCGAGATGGGCTTCCAGTGCCTCGTCACCGGCACCGCCGAGGAAGCGCTGCAACTGGCGCGCACCTTCAAGCCGCATGCGGTGGTGCTCGATGTCGGCCTGCCCGACCAGTCCGGCCTCGCCCTGCTCGACCGCCTCAAGCGCGACGTGGAGACGCGGCACATCCCGGTCCACGTCGTCTCGGGCAGCGACCATACCCAGACCGCGCTGGCGCTGGGCGCGATCGGCTACCTCATCAAGCCGGTGAAGCGCGAGGAACTGGCGGGCGTGCTCGATGCGCTGGCGACCAAGCTGGCCTCGTCCAGCCGCCGCGTGCTCATCGTCGAGGACGACGACGTGCAGCGCGACGCGGTGGGCCGTCTGCTCGCCTCGGGCGATGTCGAGACAGTGGGCGTGGCGACCGCGGCCGAGTGCCTGGAGGCGCTCAAGACCCAGACCTTCGACTGCATGGTGCTCGACCTCAACCTGCCGGACGCCAGCGGGTTCAGCCTGCTGGAAACCCTGAGCGGCGAGGGCACCTATGCCTTCCCGCCGGTCATCGTCTATACCGGCCACGACCTTTCGGGCGAGGACGAGCAGCGCCTGCGCCGCTATTCGGATTCGATCATCATCAAGGGCGCCCGTTCGCCCGAGCGCCTGCTCGACGAGGTCTCGCTGTTCCTCCACCAGGTCGTCACCGACCTTCCGGCCGAGCAGCAGACGATGATCCGCCAGGCCCGCAACCGCGACGCGATCCTCGAAGGCCGCCGCATCCTCGTGGTGGAGGACGACGTGCGCAACGTGTTCTCGCTCACCAACATCCTCGAGCCGCAGGGCGCGCTGGTGGAGATCGCCCGCAACGGGCAGGAGGCGCTCGACGCGCTCGAAGCCGCGCAGGGCGAGGAGGGCAAGCGGATCGACCTCGTGCTGATGGACGTGATGATGCCGGTGATGGACGGTCTCACCGCCACGCGCATCATCCGCCAGGACCCGCGCTGGGCGAAGCTGCCGGTCATCACCCTGACCGCCAAGGCCATGCCCGACGACCAGGAGCGCTGCATCGAGGCCGGCGCCAACGACTACATGGCCAAGCCGCTCGACGTCGACAAGCTGCTCAGCCTGGTGCGCGTGTGGATGCCGCGCTGACATGGCGGGGCATCCACACGCAGGCGCGGGAACAACTTGCGGGGGCGCGGGCTCTTAGCCCATGGGCACCGGCGGCATGGACGAAGAGAAGATCGAGGACATCGAGATAGCCCTCCTGCTGGAGGCGCTCTATCGGCGTTATCACTACGACTTCCGCAACTACGCGCAGGCATCGATCAAGCGGCGCCTGCGGCAGGCGCGCGAGCGGCAGGGGGTGAAGACCTTCTCCGCGCTGCAGGACAAGCTGCTCCACGATCCCGCCGCCGCCGCCGCCGTGCTGCGCTTCATGACCGTGCAGGTCAGCGACTTCTTCCGCGATCCGAGCTATTTCCGGGCGATCCGCGAGAAAGTGGTGCCACACCTGCGGACCTATCCCTCGCTCAAGATCTGGATCGCCGGATGCAGCGCGGGCGAGGAACTCCATTCCTTCGCGATCCTTTTCCGGGAGGAAGGGCTGGAGGATCGCACGCTGTTCTACGCCACCGACATCAACCAGGCGGCGCTCGATACCGCCGCGCGGGGGATCTACCCGCTCGACCGGATCGCCGCCTTCACCGAGAACTACCGGCTGGCGGGCGGCAAGCGCTCGCTCTCGGACTATTACACCACCGGCTACGGCGGCGCGGTGTTCGACAAGTCGCTGCGCGAGCGCGTGGTGTTTTCGGACCACAGCCTCGTCACCGATGCGGTGTTCTCCGAGATGCAGCTGATCTCGTGCCGCAACGTCATGATCTACTTCGACAAGCCGTTGCAGGACCGGGCGGTGGGCCTGTTCCGCGATTCGCTCGCGCGGGGCGGTTTCCTCGGGCTGGGCTCCAAGGAGAGCCTGCGATTTTCCGAGCACGCGGACGCCTTCTCCGAATTCGTGCGCGAGGAGAAGATCTACCAGAGGCGCAAAGGATGAGCGGGTCCGCCGCCAGGGCCGTGGCGATCGGCGCGTCGGCGGGCGCGATCCAGGCGCTGCTGCGCATCCTGCCCGCGCTGCCGGAGGGCTTCGCGCTGCCCGTGCTGGTGGTTGTCCACCTGCCGCCCGGGCGGCGCAGCGAACTGACGACGCTGTTCGGGGCGAAGTGCCGCGTCCCCGTCCGCGAGGCCGAGGACAAGGACCCGGTGGAGCCGGGCACGGTCACCTTCGCGCCGCCCGACTATCACATGCTGGTCGAGGTCGGCGGGACCCTCTCGCTCTCGCGCGACGAGCCGGTGCTGTTCTCGCGACCATCGATCGACGTGCTGTTCGAAAGCGCCGCGGACGCCTATGGTGCCGGGCTCGTCGGCGTGGTGCTGACGGGAGCCAACGAGGACGGGGCGCAGGGTCTCAGGGCGGTGGCGCAGGCGGGGGGCGTGACCATCGTGCAGGATCCGGCGACCGCCTATGCGCGCGCCATGCCGCAGGCGGCGCTGGCGGCCTGCCGCAGGGCGCGGGTGCTGCCGCTCGACGGGATAGTCGGCGCGATCCTGGCGGCGGGAGGGCGGTGATGGTCCTGCCCGAGATACAGGCCGGCGGCCCGGTCCACTTCCTCCTCGTGGACGACCTGCCCGCGAACCTCCTCGCTCTCGAGGCGCTGCTGCGGCGGGACGACCTCGTCCTGCTCAAGGCCGGATCGGGCGAGGAAGCGCTGGAGATGCTGCTGCGCCACGACGTCGCGCTGGCCCTGCTCGACGTGCAGATGCCGGGGATGGACGGCTTCGAACTGGCCGAACTCATGCGCGGCAACGAACGCACGCGCCATGTGCCGATCATCTTCGTCACCGCCGGCAATGCCGACAGCCAGCGCCGGTTCCGCGGCTACGAGACGGGCGCGGTGGACTTCATCCACAAGCCGATCGAGCCGCATGTCCTGCGCAGCAAGGCGGCCGTGTTCTTCGACCTCTACCGCCAGCGCCAGCAGATCGCCGCGCAACGCGACGAACTGGCGGCTGCCACCGCCACCCTGCGCGCGGCGGACCGCGCCAAGGACCAGTTCCTTGCCGTCCTCGCCCACGAGTTGCGCAATCCCGTCGCCGCCCTGATGAGCGGGCTCGACCTGCTGGGCCGCCCCCGCGCCTCCGAAAAGGGGGACGAGATCCGGATGCAGATGGAGCGGATGCTGTTCCACCTCGCCCGGCTGGTCGAGGACCTGCTCGACGTGTCGCGGATCAGTGAGGGCAAGGTGTCGCTCAAGACCGGGCGGGTCGAGCTGAAGGACATCCTGCTGTCGGCGGTGGAAGGCAGCCGGCACAACATGGATGCCGCCGGGCACACGCTCGCGGTGGATATGCCCGAGGAGCCGGTGTGGCTGGAGGCGGACTATACGCGGTTGGCGCAGGTCGTCGCCAACCTGCTCAACAACGCCGCCAAGTACACGCCCGCGGGCGGCAGCATCGCCCTGGCCGCGCGGATCGACGGTGCGACGGTGGAGATCCGCGTGTCGGACAACGGCGTCGGCATTCCGGCGCAGATGCAGGCGCGGATCTTCGAGATATTCACCCAGGTCGAGGATCACCGGGCCCGCGCGCAGGGCGGCCTCGGCATCGGCCTGGCGCTCGTGCGGCGGCTGGTCTCGCTGCATGGCGGCACCATCTCGGTCGCCAGCGAGGGGCCGGGCAAGGGCAGCACCTTCACGGTGCGCCTGCCCTATCTGAAAGCGCCCTAGGCCGCGACCCGCAGCAGCATGACCACCAGCGCGCAGGGGGCGGCGATCGCCACCAGCCAGATCCATGCGCGCGTCACGCTGCGGGCGTGGAATACGGCCATCGCGGCGATGGCGAACAGTGCGAAACTGGCGATCGTCGCGCCCGTCGCCGCCTCGACCCGGTCGATGCCCATCTGCACCAGCAGCAGCGAGAGCGCGGCGGTGAGCACGGCCGTCAGCGCATAGGCGCCCAGCGTTCCCGCCACCACCCGCGAGGCGACCGACAGGCGCTCCATCGCGGCGGCCTTCATGACTTTACCCGAAGGCGCTGGATGCGCTCGCGGTTGGTGTTGGCGGTGACGGCGGCGAGGCTGCCGACCGTCA
>DATKFS010000136.1:0-28487 GCA_035511275.1 Novosphingobium sp. | reverse complement strand
TGGGCGAATTCACGCCGCAGGCCGTCGCCCTCGTCGCCGACCTGCTCCAGCGCCCGGACCTCAAGGCCGGGGAGCTGGAGAAAGTGCGCGCCGACCTGCTGCGCAACCTCATGGTCGCCAGGTCCACGCCCGGCGCGCTCGCCGCCGAGGCGTTCCAGGCCACGGTCTACCCGGGCCATCCCTATGGCCGGGTGTTCCCGACGTCGCAGCAGCTTTCGGGCTACACGCTCGACCAGGTGAAGACGTTCCATGCGGCCAACTACGGCGCGGCGCGCACGCATCTCTACGTGGTCGGCCGCTTCGATGCCGCGACCGTGCGCGCGGCGGTAGAGAAGGCGTTCGGCGGCTGGAAGGCGGGCCCCGCGCCCACCGACCTCCCCGCTCCGGCGCCCACGCCCGCGAAAGTCGTGCTGCTCGACCGTCCGGGCGCGCCGCAGTCTACCGTGCTGATCGGCGGCCGGGTGGCGAAGCAGGCCTACGACGTGGACTTCCGCGCGGCGAGCACGCTGCTGGGCGGCTACTTCTCCTCGCGCATCACCCGCAACATCCGCGAGGACAAGGGCTACACCTATTCGCCCCACGCCACGCTGTCGCAGCAGGTGCAGGGATCGACCTGGGCCGAGGACGCGGACATCACGTCCGAGGCCACCGGTCCGGCGATCGCGGAGATCTACAAGGAGATCCGGCGGATGCAGGACACCTTGCCCACGCCCGCGGAAGTGCAGGGCATCAAGAACTACATGAACGGCACGTTCGTGCTAGGCCTTTCCTCGCGCGACGGGCTGGCGGGCTCGCTGGCGAACCTTGACCTGCTCGGCCTCGGCGCGGAATACCTCGGCGGCTACGTCGGCAAGGTCACCGCGCTGACGGCGGCGGACTTCCAGGCGGCGGCGAAGCGCGAGCTGCCGGTGGACAGGCTGAACGTGGTGATCGTCGGCCCGCTCGAAAGCGTGCGACCCCAGCTGGAGAAGGTGCCGGAGATCGCAGGCAAGCTGCCAGAATAGTGGCTTCCAAATCCTCCCTGCCGCGAAGCGGTGGGGAGGGGGACCTCCGACGCAGTCGGTGGTGGAGGGGTAGAACGACCCCTCCGTCGGCGCTCCGCGCTGCCGCCTCCCCATCGCTGTGCGACAGGGAGGATCAGTGTGCCGCCTTTTCCGCCAGCAGCGCGGGGGTGAGCACCTGTGGCAGCTGCTCCGGCTTCCCGTCGCGCCCGTACCATACGTAGAGGGGCACCCCGGCGGCGCCCTGCGCTGTCAGGTAGCGGGTGATCTCGGGGTCGCGCCGGGTCCAGTCGCCGCGCAGGACGACGACGCCGGCCTTCTCGAAGGCGAGCTGGGTGTCCACCCGCTCGATGGCGACCTCCTCGTTGACCTTGCAGGTGAGGCACCAGTCGGCGGTCATCCACACGAACACCGGCTTGCCGCTGCGCCGCGCCTTGGCGAGGGCGTCTGCGGAGAAGGGCCTGGCGTCGATGTAGGTCGCCTCGAACCGCGTGGTTTCCTGAGGATCAGGCATCGTCGCCACTCCGCCCGCAAGGATGGCGAGCGCCAGCAGCGCGGGCACCAGCGCGCGGCGTCCGCGCCGCTGCGCCCGTCCGGCGAGCGCGAGCAGGGCGAGCACCATCGCCGCCAGCGCCAGCACGTAGGACAGCGAACTCGTCCCGCCGAGGCGCCAGACCAGCCACGCCAGCGCCGCCGCCGTCAGCGCCATCGGCAGTGCCATGATCCGCCGGAACGTCACCATCCACTTGCCGGGGCGGGGCAGGCGGGCGCGCAGCGCGGGCACGAAGGCGACCGCCAGGAACGGCAGCGCGATGCCGAAGCCCAGCGCCGCGAACAGCGTCAGCGCCGGGACCACCGGCAGCAGCAGCGCCGCGCCCATCGCGCTCGCCATGAACGGCCCGGTGCAGGGCGTGGCGACGAAGGCCGCGAGCAGCCCCGTGGCGAACGCGCCCTGCGGCGAACCCTCGCTCGCGAAGCCGGGCACCGCGAACTCGAACAGGCCGAGGAGATTGGCGGTGATCGCCACCGCCAGCGCGAAGAGGGTGACGACGACCCAGGGCTCCTGCAGCTGGAATGCCCAGCCCACCTGTTCGCCGCTGGCCCGCAGTACCAGCAGCAGCGCGCCGAGGCCGAGGCAGGCGAGGATCACCCCCGCCGCATAGGCCAGCCCCTCGATCCGCGCGTGCGCCTCGCTCTCGCCCGCGCGGGCGAGGCTGAGGGCCTTGAGCGAAAGGATCGGGAAGACGCAGGGCATGACGTTGAGCAGCAGGCCCCCCGCGATGGCCGCCAGCAGCAGCCACGGCAGCGCGGGCAGTTCCGGCGCGCCCTCGTTGGCGGCGCCGGTCGGCACGGGGACGCCGCCGGTGGCCACTTCGCCGGGCCTGGCGGTGAGCGAGATGCCGTTGCCCGCGCCGTCGAGTCGCAGCACGCCCTCGATCGTCTCCGCCCCGCGCGCCGCCACGCGGGCGCGGGGGATCGTCACCAGCAGCAGGTCGCCCTTGCGGCTGAAAAGCTGCGGCGCGGCGTAGTCGACCAGCTTGTCCTGCGCCACGAACAGGTGCGGCATGTCGAGCTTGACCGAGGCGGGCAGGGGGATGGCGAGGCGCAGGTCCTTGCCGCTCAGGACAAAGGCGGCGGGCGCGTCGAGCGGGGCGGGCAGGGCGCGCGTCCATTCGTCGAAGCGCGCCACGGTGGCAGCGTCTCCCGCCGCGCCGACGACGATCTCGGTCGCCAGCTCGGCGCGCTCGGGCACGCAGATTTCCTCGGTGCAGGCCAGCCACTGCGCCTTGACGCGCACCGGCAGGCGCGTGCCTGCCTTTGCGCCTGCGGGCAGGGTGACGGGCACCAGCATTGCATATTCGCGCTCGTAGACGTGGTTCATCAGCCCCTGCACCACCAGCGTGCGGGGTACCGGATAGTGCGGGGTGCCGACTGTGGCGCCCTCGGGCAGCTCCCAGTCGAGCTGCATTCCGAGCCCCGCGTCGCCGGGATTGACCCAGTAGCCGTGCCAGCCGGGCTCGGGCGTCATGCGGATCGCCAGCGTGGCGTTGCCGCCCGGACCCGGTCCCGCGACCAGTTCCGCCGCGATGTGGCTGGGCGCCGCGCTGGCCGGGACGGCACTTGCGAGAAAGACACCCAGGAGCGCCATGAGATGACATAGAACCGTCACGAGGACGGCGTAGCGGCGCGATTCCATGATGCTCCCGTGCGTTGCCAGTGAGGCTGGACTACCTTGCGCTCGGGCGGCAATCCGGTCATCGAAGCATCTGCTCCCAACGCGCAGACTTTTCAAGGAACCTCCCGCGATGCGCCCTCCCTTCTCGCTGGCCTTCTCCTCGCTCGCCGTCGCCCTTGCGCTCGGCTCGGCCGTTCCCGCATTCGCGCAGGAGGTCGCTCCGGCCGCGGCATCCGTGCCCAGCCCGCCGCCGCCCGGCACGCCGCCCGCTCCCCTCCCGCGGCCGGATGCGCCCAAGCTGATCGTCGCGATCTCGGTGGACCAGTATTCCGCCGACCTGTTCCAGCAGTACCGCGAACGCTACACCAAGGGCCTCGCGCGGCTGCTGCAGGGCGCGGTGTTCCCCTCGGGCTTCCAGTCGCACGCCGCGACCGAGACCTGCCCCGGCCACTCGACGCTGCTGACCGGCGTCCACCCCAATCGGACCGGCATCATCGCCAACAACTGGTTCGTCCCCGGCATCGCCCGCGCCGACAAGCAGGTCTACTGCTCGGAAGACGAGACGAACCCGAAGAGCACCTCCGAGGATTCGGTCATCAAGCCCGACCACCTCAAGGCGCCGACGCTGGGCGACCTGCTCAAGAAGAAGAACCCCGCCAGCCTCAACGTCGCCGTCTCGGCCAAGGACCGCGCCGTCGTGATGATGAGCGGCCACACCGCCGATGCCGCCTACTGGCTCAAGGGCAAGGGCTTCACCAGCTACGAGGACCGCAAGCTTTCCCCCGCCGCGCTGGCCGAGAACAAGGCGCTCGAAGCCACGGTTGCGCTCGGTGCAGCCGAGCTGCCGGTCCCCGGCTGGTGCGGCCCGGTCGACCGCGCGACGGACATGGGCGGCTTCACCATCGGCACCTACCGCTTCCCGCTCAAGGCCGGCGACATGAAGGGCTTCTCCAACAGCCCGCGCATGGACATGGCCACCACCGACATGGCCGTGCGCCTGCTCGACGAGATGCCGCTCGGCAAGGATGACGTGCCCGACGTGCTCTCGGTCAGCTACTCGGCCACCGACAAGGTCGGCCATGCCTTCGGCAACGAGGGCGTCGAGATGTGCATCCAGATGAACGTGCTCGACCAGACGATCGGCACCCTGCTCGATGCGCTCGATGCGCGTGGGCTGGACTATGTCGTCGTGCTCAGCGCCGATCACGGCGGCGCCGACGCGCCCGAGCGCATGAAGCTGCAGGGCGTGCCCGATGCCGCGCGCCTCGACGAATCGCTGACCGACAAGGGCCTGTCCGCCTCGGTTTCCAAGGCCACGAAGATCACCGTCAAGGACGGCCCGCTGCTCTATGGCGCGGGCGGTTCGGGCGACATCTGGCTGAATGCGGGCCTCACCGTCAAGCAGCGCAAGACGGTCGTCGCCGAACTCGTCGCGGAGCTGAAGGCCAACCCGCAGATCTCGGGCGTCTACACCGCCGAGGAACTCAAGAAGGTCAAGGTCCCCTCCGGCCACCCGCAGGACTGGACCGAGATCGAGCGTGTCGCCGCCTCCTTCGATCCCGAGCGTTCGGGCGAAGTGCTGATGATGACCAGGCGCGCTGTCGTGCCGGGCACCAGGCCGGTCCCGGGTTACACCGCCACCCACGGCAGCCCCTGGGACTACGACCGCCGCGTGCCGATGCTGTTCTGGCGCAAGGGCATGGTCCGCATGGAGCAGGCCCAGCCGGTCGAGACGGTCGACATCGCGCCCACCCTCGCGGGCCTCGTCGGCCTGAGCGAACCCGCCGGAACGTGGGACGGAAGGTGCCTCGACATCTACGCCGGGGAGTCCGATAGCTGCTCGGGATGAGCGACTCGAATATCGAAGCAAAACCAGTGGCTGACCGCCGCGACCTGATCATTCTGGGCGGCGGCCTCGTCGGCATGACGCTGGCGCTGGCCGCCGCCCGGTCGGGCATCACCGCCCACGTCATCGACCGCGCCGACCCGGCCGATCTCGTGGCCGAGGGCGCGGACGGGCGGGCCTCGGCGATCTCGACGGCGAGCTGGAACCTGTTCGCCAACATCGGCCTCGCGCCGAAACTGGCGGCGCTCGGCTGCCCGATCGCTTCGATCGCGGTGACCGACGGGATGAAGCCCGGCCGGATCGACTTCACGCCCAAGCCCGACGAGGGCAGTCTCGGCCGCATGTTCGCCAACCGCGACTTGCGCATAGCCCTGTTCGATGCCGCGCGCGACGAGCCGAACATCGCCTGGCACGTGAAGACCGAAGCCGTGCGCAAGGAGCGCGGGCCCCACGGCGTCGAGGTCGAGCTTTCGGACGGGCGCGTCATCGCCGGATCGCTGCTGGTCGCCGCCGAAGGCCGCCAGTCGCCCACCCGCGACGAGGCGGGCTTCGCGCTCGCCAAGTGGGAATACCACCACCGCGCCTTCGTGACCGGGCTGTTCCACGAGAAGCCGCACGAGGGCACCGCCTGGGAAATCTTCTACCCAGCCGGGCCCTTCGCGCTGCTGCCGCTGCTCGACGACGCCGAGGGTCGCCACCGCAGCGCGCTCGTCTGGACCGTGGCCGAGAAGGACGCCGCCGGCATCACCGCCATGCCCGACGCGATGTTCGTGAACGAAGTGGCCGAGCGGATGCACGGCGTGCTGGGCAAGATCAGCCTCTCCGCCCCGCGCATGAGCTATCCCTTGCGCTTCCACCACGCCGGCAAGGTCGTCGACCATCGCCTCGCGGTGATCGGCGATGCCGCGCACGGGATGCACCCGATCGCCGGGCAGGGGCTGAACCTCGGCTTGCGCGACGTCGGCGCGCTGGTGGAAGTGCTCACCGAGGGGATGCGCCTCGGGCTCGAGCCGGGCGACGCGCAACTGCTCGCCCGCTACGAGAAGTGGCGCAGCCTCGATGCCTTCATGGTGATGTCGGTGACCGACGGGCTCACCCGCCTGTTCGGGATCCCCGGCCGCCTCCCCAGCGCCGCGCGCCGCCTCGGCATGGGCGCGGTGCAGCGCATCCCTGCGCTCAAGCGCTTCTTCATGGACGAGGCGCGGGGCATGTCGGGCAAGCTGCCGGAACTGCTGCAGGCCTGACCCCTCCGTCAGCCCGAAGGCAGTGGCGGAGGGGTTCTACTTACTCCGCAACGCTTTCCGTCGGCTCGCCCTGCGGCGCCACGGGGGCCAGCGGGCTCGGCTGGTCCACCGCCTGCCCGGCCGAGTCCTGCAGCCGGTTGGGCTCCAGCATCGCGGTGGTCTCCAGCAGGTCGAGCGCCTTCTGCGCAGCTTCGAAGCGGCGGGCGTCGGCGATCCAGGTGTCGGCCGCGCCGGCGCCCGGCAGGCGCTCCACTTCGCCCACGGCGCTGTCGATCCGCCGGGCGGTGAGCATCACGCGGGCGCGGTCGATCCGTGCCGCAGGCGTGGCGAGCGTGCCCGAATCGCGACGCACCGTGAACATCGAGGCGACTTCGCGGCGCGCACGGTCCCACAGGCTTTCGTCGGTCTCGGTCACGGTCAGTTCGGGCGACAGCGCCTCGAGCCGGGCGGCGAGGCCGTCGATGGTGACGGGGTTGGCGGCGAAGTCGATCACCGTCTGCACCGCGCGCGGCTGGGCGTTCATGAAGCGCAGGCGCAGCTGGTCGGCGACGTGGCCGAGCGGCTCGCCCCGGTCGATCATGCGCCGCGCCGCGAAAGCGATCAGCAGACCCTCGGCCCGGCCCGCGTTGCCGGCGGCGGCGTTGGTCTCGAAATCGATGCGCGAGATGCGGTCCTCGATCATCGCGAGCCGCCCCTCGACCGTGCCGATCGCGGCCATCTGCGCGGTGGCGGGCAGCGGCTGCGGCGTGGCGACGGGGGCGGGAGCCTCGGCCGGTTGCGGGTCCAGCATCGCGAGATACCCGCGCGAGGCGAACCAGGCGACCAGCGCCGCGCCGAGCAGGAAGGCGATGAGCGCGATGAACAGCGTCGGCCCCCGGGAACGGCTCCGGTCGGGGGTGGGTGCGACGGGTGCCGAAATGTCCTGCATCAAGCCCTTATGTGGCAACTATTGTCCCGAACCGGCTTCTTGGCACATCCGCGCGGCCAAGGCCAGCAGCGCCGCATCGACGGGTGTCGGGGCGGATCGTAGCGCTGCCCAGCCCGCCCCGGCGCGGCTCGCGACGCGGGGGCCGATGGCGGCGAGGCGGATCCGGGCGCGGTCGATCCCGGCTTCGTCGCACCGGCAGGCGAAGTGCGCGGCGGCCTCGCCGGAGTGGAGCAGGACCAGCGCCGGGCGGGCGAGCAGGTCCACCAGTTGCGGCGGCAGGGGCAGCGGCTCGCTGGCGTAGACCTCGCGGGTGAGCACCTCGACTCCGCGCGGAATGGCCAGCTCCACCCGCTCCCGCCCGGCAAGGCGCAGCAGGCGGCGGTGGCCGGGCTCCAGCGCGTCGAGCATGGCCTGGAGCCCGCCCCGGCCGGTGGCGACGACATCCAGCCCCGCCGCGCGCGCGGCCTCTGCGGTGGTCTCGCCCACGGCGTAGACCGGCAGCCCGCGATAGGCGGCGAGGTCGGGTCCGCCGTGGCGCAGGGCGTTGGCGCTGCCGAGCAGCAGGGCGTCGATCTCCTCCCGGGGAACCGGGTCCCAGGACAGCCCCCGGACATGGAAGAGGGGGAAAGCCCTTGCCGACAATCCGGCATCCCGCGCGGCGGCGAGCGTTGCGGAAGCGCCCGGCTCCGGCCGCAGGATGAGGACGGGAAGGGTCACGATGCCCGTCGTCCCTGCCATTTCAGGCCGGTGCGCCCGCGAAATGCACGGCGATCGCGGGGACGGCGCGCTCCAGCAGGTCGGCGGCGAGGCGCAGCGGGCCCTCCGCATCGGCGGCGAGGAAGCGCGCTTCGCCGGTGACGTGCTCGGCGCCGTCGGGGCTGTAGAGCGCCGCGCGCATGAACAGCGCCTCGCCCTCGCTGCGGGTGAGCACGGCGATCGGGCTGTGGCAGTTGCCGCCGAGGCCCGCGAGCAAGGCCCGCTCGGCCATGACCTGCGCCCGGCTTTCCGCATGATCGACCTTGGCGAGCAGCGCGCGCGTCCGTTCGTCGTCGGCGCGGCACTCGATCATGATCGCGGCCTGTGCGGGGGCCGGGAGCCAGTCCTCGGCGTCGAGCGGGTGGCCGGTGCCGGTTTCGCCCAGCCGGTTGAGCCCGGCGGCGGCGAGGAACGTCGCGTCCGCCTCTCCGGCGGCCAGCCGGGCGAGCCGGGTGGCCACGTTGCCGCGGAAGGTGACGACGCGGCAGTCCGGCCGGGCGTGGAGCAGCTGCGCGGCGCGGCGCGGGGCGCTCGTCCCCACCACGGCGCCCTGCGGCAGCGCGGCGATCGAGGCGGCGCCGACCAGCACGTCGCGCACGTCCTCGCGCGGGAGGATGGCGCCGATCGCGAAGGCCTCGGGGCGGATCGTCTCGACGTCCTTGGCCGAGTGGACCGCGAAGTCGATCTCGCCCGCCGCCAGCCAGGCATCGAGTTCCTTGGTCCACAGCGCCTTGCCGCCGATCTCGGCGAGCGCGCGGTCCTGGATGCGATCGCCGCTGGCGGTGACGGGAACGATCTCTATATGCGCGGGGTCCAGCCCATGCGCTTCGGCGATGCGGGCCTGCGCCTCGTGGGCCTGTGCCATCGCGAGGGGCGAGCGGCGGGTGCCCAGCTTAAAGCGGTCGTTCTGGTGTTTATCGTAGGTCATCGGCGGCTTGTGCTACCCGGCAATGTCGTTCAGGGGAAGATCGGCCCAAAAATATGAAAACACGCATAGTCCTCGGCATCGAATCTTCCTGCGACGAGACCGCCGCCGCGCTGGTCACGGACGGCCGGGTGATCCTCGCGCAGCGCATCGCCTCGCAGGATGAGGCGCACCGGCCTTATGGCGGCGTCGTGCCGGAGATCGCCGCGCGCGCCCATGCCGAGCGGCTGGCTCCCCTGATCGAGGCGACGCTGGCCGACGCCGGCATGACGCTGGACGAGGTGGACGCCATCGCCGCCACCGCCGGGCCGGGCCTGATCGGCGGCGTCATGGTCGGCCTCGTCACCGCCAAGGCGCTGGCGATGGCGAGCGATAAGCCGCTGATCGCGGTCAACCACCTCGAAGGCCACGCGCTGTCGCCGCGCCTTGCCGATGCTTCGCTCGAATATCCCTACCTGCTGCTGCTGGTTTCGGGCGGGCACTGCCAGATTCTGCTGGTGGAGGGCGTGGGCAAGTTCCGCCGCCTCGCCACCACCATCGACGACGCGCTGGGCGAGGCTTTCGACAAGTCCGCCAAGGTCCTCGGCCTCGGCTATCCCGGCGGCCCGGCGCTGGAGCGGCTGGCGCTGGAGGGCGATGCGAAGAAGGTCCGCCTGCCGCGCCCGCTCAAGGGTTCGGACGAGCCGCACTTCTCTTTCGCCGGACTCAAGAGCGCGGTGCTGCGGGCCAAGCAGTCGGGCGAATATAGCGACGCCGACATCGCCGCCTCGTTCCAGCAGGCCGCGATCGATTGCCTGGTCGACCGGCTGACCCGCGCCTTCGCCAAGGCCGGGCCGGTCAACGCGCTGGTCGTCGCGGGCGGGGTCGCGGCGAACAAGGCGATCCGGGGCGCGTTGGAGGCGTTGGCCGCAAAGCGGGGCCTGCCGTTCATCGCACCGCCATTGGCGCTCTGTACCGACAATGCCGCGATGATCGCCTGGGCCGGGATGGAGCGGCTGGAGCGCGGGCAGTCGGACCCGCTCGACGTGGCGGCGCGCCCGCGCTGGCCGCTCGATCCCGAGGCCGAGGTCGTTCGCGGAGCGGGAGTGAAGGCATGAGCGGGGCAGAAGTCGGAATTGTCGGCGCGGGCGCCTGGGGCACCGCGCTGGCGCAAGCCCTCGCAAGCGACGGCAGCGAGGTGCTCCTCTGGGCGCGCGAGGCCGCGCTGGTCGAGGAGATGAACCGCGACCGCCGCAACGGACTCTATCTCCCCAGCGCCGCGCTGGCGCCGACGATCCGCGCCACCAGCGACCTTGGCGAACTGGCGGCGCTGCCGGTGCTGCTCGTCGTCGTGCCCGCGCAGTTCCTCAGCCATGTCATTTCCGGCCTGCCCGAAGGCACGCGCGACCTCGTGCTCTGCGCCAAGGGGATCGAGGCGGGGACCGGGCGGCTGATGGCCGACGTCGCCGCGCAGGCCGCGCCGGTCGAGCGTCTCGCCGTCCTGTCCGGACCGACTTTCGCGCATGAAGTCGCCGCCGGTCTGCCGACGGCCGTCACCCTCGCCTGCGGTGGCGGGCTCGCGCAGTGGGAGCGCCTGTCGCCGCTGCTCGCCCGCCCGGCGCTGCGGCCCTATTATTCCGACGACGTCACCGGCGCCGAGATCGGCGGCGCGGTGAAGAACGTGCTCGCCATTGCCTGCGGCGTTGTGGAAGGACTGAACCTTGGCCAGAACGCCCGCGCGGCGCTGATCGCGCGCGGCTATGCGGAGATGCTGCGCTTCGGCCTCGCGCGCGGCGCGCGGGCGGAGACGCTGTCGGGCCTGTGCGGCCTCGGCGATCTCGTGCTCACCTGCTCGTCCACCTCCAGCCGCAACTTCTCGCTCGGCCTCGCGCTGGGGCAGGGACTGACGGCGGCGGAGGCGCTTTCGGGCAAGTCGAGCGTCGCCGAGGGCGCGGCGACCGCCCCGGTGCTCGCCGATCTCGCGCGCCGCGACGGCATCCAGATGCCCATCGTCGAGGCGGTCGCCCGGCTGCTGGCGGGCGAGGCGCCCGCCGCCGCCGTGGTCAGCGACCTGCTCGCACGGCCGCTGCGCGCCGAACAGGAGCCCGCCGGTTGAGCGATACCCCCGTGCCGCGAGACGAAGCGACCCGCGAGGAGCGCCAGCAGGAAGACATCGCCGCCCTCGCCAAGGGCGGGCGCACGAACCTGTTCGGCTTCTTCCTGCGCCTCGCCGCGCGCATCCCGTTCCTGTTCATTGCCGGGCGCGCCGCCGCCTACGGCCCGGCCGCGCTCGGCCGCTTCGCCTCGGCGCTGGTGCTGATCGAGCTGACCTCGATGCTCTGCACGATGGGCGAGAAGCGCGGCCTCGCGCAGCGCCTGTCGGAAACGGAGGGGCAGGTCCATCCCGCCAACGTCATCGCCGACGGCATGGTGCTCGCGGTCATCACCAGCTTCTCGGCCGCCGCGTTCTTCTGGTTCGTGCCGGCGCTGCTGTTCCCGGGTGGGCACTACACCTGGATCGACCGGCTCATGGTGTTGGCCCTGCCGGCGATGACGATGACCGAGATCTGGCTCGCCGCGCTGGCCTATCGCCTGCGGGTGACGCCGACGGTATGGTCGCGCGCCATCGTCGAGCCGTGGACGATCTCGATCATGGCCGGCGCGATGATCTGGGTCGCCCCCGAAAGCGGGTTGTCGATCGCCTATATCGCCTCGATCTACGCCGCCGCGCTGACCGCGTTCATCCCCTTCTTCCGCGAATACGGCGTGCCGCGCGGCTGGCGGCCCCGTCCTCGCGGGATGCGCAAGCTGGCGTGGCACTCGCTGCCGATCGCGCTGGCCGACGCGATCGAATGGGGCACCCGCCGCGTCGACATCTTCCTGCTCGGCTTCCTTGCCCCGCCGGCGGCGGTCGGCATCTACTACGCCGCGCAGCAGGTCGCGAGCCTGCCGCAGAAGCTCAAGACCAGCTTCGAGCCGGTCCTCGGCCCGGTCATCACCCGCAACCTCAAGGAGCGCGACTACGGCGCGATCGCCCGGCAGGTCTGCCAGGTGGGCTTCTGGATCACCGCTTCGCAGGCGGGCATCGCGCTCGCCCTCGGCATTCCGGGCGAGGGCGTGATGGGCCTCGTCGGCCGCGAGTTCGTGGCGGGCACCGGGGCGCTGGCGTTCCTGCTCGCCGCCGAGGTCGTCGCCGCCACCGCCGTGGTGAGCGAGGCGGCGCTGGTCTACGTCGCGCGGGTGCGCAACCTCGTCGTCTCGGTGGCGACGATCGTGGTGCAGGCAGGCCTGACGCTGGGCGGCATCCTGCTGATGCAGCGGCTGGGCTACAACTCGCTGTTCCAGGCCGCCGCCGCCGCCGTGGCGCTGATGCTGTCGCTGGGCATGGCCTCGATCGTCAAGTCGGTCATGCTTTCGCGCATCCTCGGCCAGCCGATCAACAACTGGCGCTGGGCGCTGGTCTGGGCCGCCGCCCCTGCCGTCGTCATCGGCTACCTGACCAACCGCTTCCTGCCCGAATGGGCGGCGATGTCGCTGGGCATCCCGGCGATTCTCGGCTCCTATTTCCTCGTCATCTGGAAGAAGGCGTTCGGCCCCGAGGACCGCAAGCTCTTCCAGAAGGCCAAGCCCGCCGCCGCATGAAACCGGTGGCAGGCGGGCTGACAGCCGCGCGGCGAGGTTCTAGGCTGCCCGCATGAATCCCCGTCGCGCTTCCCTCATCGTCGCCGGAGCGGCGCTGTGCGTCGTCCTCTCCTTCGCCTACACGCGGGCGCGGGGCGGCGTGTTCGTCGCCGAGCTGAGGACCGAGGCCCAGGTCGCGCGCGACGCCGCCGGGGGCAAGGACGTCAAGCTCGCCTTCCGCGACCGTTACGGCTGGCTGACGCGCCATCCGGTGCTGTCGGGCGGCAAGGCGCTCGACGCCGCCACGCGGACCCGCATCGCCGCCGCCGTCGCCGCCGTGCCCGGCATCGGCGGGGTGAGCTGGTCGAACGAGGGCGATCCCCGCGCCTCCTCGCTCCATTGCCAGGACGACGTGGAGCGCATCCTAGAAACCCGCACGATCCGCTTCGGCGAGGCGAGCACGCGGCTCGACCCGGCAAGCGGGCGGCTGCTCGACGAAGTGGCGCGCGCCCTCCGGCCCTGCGTCGGCAGCCTAATCGCGGTGACCGGACACACCGATGCCGGCGGCAATGCGCAAGTCAACGTGGCGCTCTCGCTGGCGCGGGCGGAGGCGGTGCGCTCGGCGCTGGTGGCGCGCGGCATTCCCGCCAACGGCCTGCGCGCGGCGGGCGTGGGCGCGGCCCGGCCGGTCGAGGGACTGGACCCGGCCGACCCGGCGAACCGCCGCATCGAATTCTCGGTGATCTTCTCGGCGCCGGTCAAGCCGACCCCGATCGACACGCCGGGGCCGGAATGATCCGGGGGACTAGGAAAGGAACCCGCCTTGCCGCTATGGCTTGAAATGGCCGTCTCGGTGCTGCTGGCCTATGGGGTGGGCCTGGGCATCGGCGCGTTGCTTTGGAACCGGAAGGGGTGAATTCGTGCTGCAAATGATCGAGGCCAACTGGCTGATCTTCATCGCCGCGCTGCTGGTCGGCATCGCCGTCGCGTACTGGGTCTTCGTGCAGGGCTCGAAGCCGGCGCGGCGCCAGCACCGGCCCGACGTGCTCGACGAGGGCGCCGCCCCCGCGCAGCGCAACCAGGCGCTGATCGATTCGCCCCCGGCGGCGAAGTTCGAGGCCCCGGTCCATCTCGATCCGCCGCCGATGGCGGGGGTCATGGCCGGAATCGGCGAAGTGATCGCCGTCGCCGCGCAGGAAGAGGCGGACGAGGCCCGCGCGCACAAGGAGGAGCAGGCTCCCGACCCGGTGGAGCCCGCAGCCGCCGATGCGCCCGAGCCTCCGCAGACCATCGCAGCAGAGCCCGACCCGACCCCCGCTCCCCCCGCGCCGCCTATCTCGGAGAGCGCGGAGGGCACCGTCGCGGCGGACGACCTGCGCCGGATCAAGGGGCTCGGCCCCAAGATGGCGACCGTGCTCCATGCGCTGGGGATCACCAGCTACGCCCAGATCGCCGCCTGGACCGACGCCGACCTCGACCAGCTCGACACCCGGCTCGGCGCCTTCGCGGGCCGCCCGCGCCGCGACAACTGGGTCGAGCAGGCGCGGCTCCTCTCCAGCGGCGATACCGGCGCTTACGAAGCCCGGTTCGGGAAGCTCTAGAAAACGGGGGCGGGCCGCTACCGGCTCGCCATTTCCACCACCGCGCGGGCGATCGAGACCAGCTCCGCCTCGCGGTTGACGCCGGCCTTCTGGAAGATCGTGCGCAACTGGCTGGACACGGTCTGCACGCTCACCCCGCGCATCCTCGCGACGTCCTGCCGGGCATGGCCCTGCGCCAGCAGCGCGACGATCTCGCCCTCGGCGCGGGTCAGCCGCAGCGCCGCCGAGAGCCGCGCGCCCTGGTCGTCGGTGAACTCCAGCGGCGCCTTGAGCGAGACGATCACGCTGGGTGCGAAGCCGAAGTTCCAGTCCTGTCGGGGCAAGGCGCAGATCTCGACGAGCAGCGGCCCGGCGGGGGACTGCAACCAGATTTCGGAGGGCGTCGCCTGCCGGCTGGCGAGGGCAAGGCCGATGCGCAACTGCAGGCCCCGGTCCAGCTCCGGGCGGGCAAGGCGCAGCACGCCGCCGCGCACCTGCAGCGTCTCGGGGCCGAGCAGGGGCCTTGCCGCTTCCGTCACCGCGCAGACGCGGCCCGTCGCATCGAGCAGGATGGCGGCGGTGCGCAGCGCCTCGAGCGAGCCGCGCAGGAGCTGTGCGCCCTGGTGCTCGACCGCCGACTGCAGGCGGATCGCGGCCATGACCTGCGGTGCGGTGTCCAGCAGGGTCTGGCGCTGCGCCTCGGTGGTGCGCCCGTCGCTTGCGGAATGGAGCGCGGCTAGCCCGAAGAAGGCGCCGGGCTGGTCCGACAGCATGAGCTGTGCGCCATGCTCGGCGTCCCAGCGGCGGACGTGCTGCATGTAGGCGTCGTTCGGCGCGGCGGCCTTGATGGCGTCGTAGTGGACTTCCCAGCTGACTTCGTAAGGCCCGCGCGATGCGGCGACGCGGTAGTTTACGTCGGGCCGGTGGCCTTCGATCGCGACGAAGTCCTCGACGTAGCCCGGCTCGATGTCGGTCACCCAGTTGAACAGCGTATGCCGTTCGCCGATGGCGATAAGCTGGGCGCGCGAAGAGCCGGTGGCGCTGGCGAGTGCTTTCAGCGCCCCGTCCCAGCCCGCCTCTTCGAATGGGGCGCGGGCGAACATCTCCCCCAGTTCGTCGACTCGAATGGCCTGTCCCCCCGACTGCGACCAGAGGTCGTTATCTGGACCCTGCGCCAGCTTTGCGCAAGCGTATGGAAAACGGTCGTCTTTATCCGGGACATACCCTGATCGTGGTATGCGGATTGCAAGGATTTAACGCATGAGTCGGATGCGACCCGAAGGATTGGCCCATAGCCTATCTGGAGACCTTGCCCGGCAGCCTGCAGCGCAGGTCGTCGGGCATTTTTCGCCCAGGCAACGGCTTTCGCCCAGGCAACGGCTTTCGCCCAGGCGACGGCTTTCGCTCAGGCGACGGCGTAGATCGCCGGACGATAGCGCGGTTCGGGAATGTCCATGCCCCGCTCGGCGGCAACGTCCAGCCAGCCCCGGATGGCATCATCGACGTTGGCGAGCGCTTCGGCACGGGTGTCGCCATGCGCAGAGCAGGGCTTGAGGTCGGGAACGTCCGCGATCCAGCACGCGTCCTCGTCCGACCAGAACAGGTTGATGTGGTAATGCGGTTCGTTCACCCGACGATATATAGCCCGTGTTGCTCCACCAGTTCAAGGAACTCGCGGAGCTGATAGGGCTTGGCGTCCTTGTCGCTGGGCTGGACGGGGAAGGGGCGGAGCAGCGCGGGGTGAGTCCAGATCTGGTGACTGCCCCTCGTGCGGACATGCTCGAAGCCGAACGCCTTGAGCAGCCGCTCGAAGTCGCGGAACGGAATGGTGCGGTGCCGGGCTTCGAGAAGCTGGGCGTAGAGTTTGGTCGGCTTGATCATCGGAACCTCATTACCGCGCTTTCAACGCTGTAATGGAGTTTTAGAGGGCTTTGAATCGCTGCCTACGGACGGTCGAGGTAGAACCTACGTTTACCCGACCTCCTACTTCCCGAACTTCCGCTGCGTCTTCCCGTAGCGCGTCTTCCGCGTCCCCGGCTTGCCCTCGTTCGAGCGGCCTACCCTCGGCGCTTTGTGTTCGGCTTCGGGGAGGCCCAGTTCGCTCTGTTCGAGGCGCCTGATCTCGTCGCGCAGGCGGCCGGCTTCCTCGAATTCGAGGTCGGCGGCGGCGGTGCGCATGCGCTTTTCGAGGTCCTCGATGTAGGCGCGCAGGTTGTGGCCGACGAGGTTGTTGGTGGTGTCGTCTTCGAGGTCGATGACCACGCCGTCGCGGCTGGCGGTGTCGGCGACGATGTCGGCGATGCGGCGCTTGATGGTCTGCGGCGTGATGCCGTGTTCGAGGTTGTATTCCTCCTGCCGCGCGCGGCGGCGGTCGGTCTCGGCGATCGCGCGTTCCATCGAACCGGTCATGCGGTCGGCGTAGAGGATCACGCGCCCGTCGACGTTGCGCGCGGCGCGGCCGATGGTCTGGATCAGCGAGGTCTCGCTGCGCAGGAAGCCTTCCTTGTCGGCATCGAGAATGCAGACGAGGCCGCATTCGGGGATGTCGAGGCCCTCGCGCAGCAGGTTGATGCCGATCAGGACGTCGTAGACGCCCATGCGCAAGTCGCGGATCAGTTCGATGCGCTCCAGCGTCTCGACGTCGGAGTGCATGTAGCGCACGCGCACGCCCGCCTCGTGCATGAACTCGGTCAGGTCCTCGGCCATGCGCTTGGTGAGGGTGGTGACGAGCGTGCGATAGCCCTTGGCGGCGGTCGCCTTGCACTCGACGATGCAGTCCTGCACCTGATCCTCGACCGGGCGGATCTCCACCGGCGGGTCGATCAGGCCGGTGGGGCGGATGACCTGCTCGGCGAAGACGCCGCCGGTCTGCTCCATCTCCCAGTTGCCGGGCGTGGCCGAGACCGCGAAGGTCTGCGGGCGCATCGCGTCCCACTCGTTGAAGCGCAGCGGGCGGTTGTCGATGCAGCTCGGCAGGCGGAAGCCGTATTCGGCCAGCGTGATCTTGCGGCGGTGGTCGCCCCGCGCCATCGCGCCGATCTGCGGCACCGTCTGATGGCTTTCATCGACGAAGAGGAGGGCGTTGTCGGGCAGGTATTCGAACAAGGTCGGCGGCGGTTCGCCGGGGAGGCGTCCGGTGAGGAAGCGGCTGTAGTTCTCGATCCCGTTGCACGATCCGGTGGCGGCGATCATCTCGAGGTCGAAGTTCGTGCGCTGCTCCAGCCGCTGGGCTTCGAGCAGGCGGCCTTCCGCCTCCAGTTCCTTCAGCCGCTCGGTCAGCTCGAAGCGGATCGCCTCGCTCGCCTGCCGCATCGTCGGGCCGGGGGTGACGTAGTGCGAGTTCGCATAGACGCGGATCTTGTCGAGGCTGGCGCCCTTCTTGCCGGTCAGCGGATCGAACTCGGAGATTTCCTCGATCTCGTCGCCGAAGAAGCTGATCCGCCAGGCGACGTCCTCGAGGTGGCTGGGGAACAGTTCGAGGCTGTCTCCCCGCACGCGGAAGTTGCCGCGCGCGAAGGCGACGTCGTTGCGCTTGTACTGGAGCGCCACGAGCTTGCGGATGATCTCGGTCTGGTCCTGCGCCTTGCCCACTTCGAGGTCGAAGATCATCGCCGAGTACGTCTCGACCGAGCCGATGCCGTAGAGGCACGAGACCGAGGCGACGATGATGACGTCGTCGCGCTCCAGCAGCGCGCGGGTGGCGGAGTGGCGCATCCGGTCGATCGCCTCGTTCACCGAGCTTTCCTTCTCGATGTAGGTGTCGGACCGGGGGACGTAGGCCTCGGGCTGGTAGTAGTCGTAGTAGGAGACGAAATATTCCACCGCGTTGTCCGGGAAGAAGTCCCGGAACTCGGCGTAGAGCTGGGCGGCGAGGATCTTGTTGGGGGCAAGCACGAGCGCCGGGCGCTGCAGTTCCTCGATCACCTTGGCCATCGTGAAGGTCTTGCCCGAGCCGGTGACGCCCAGCAGCACCTGCGTCTTGTCGCCGTCGAGCGCGGCCGAGGTCAGTTCGGCGATCGCGGTCGGCTGGTCGCCCGCCGGTTCGTAGTCGGAGGCGATGCGGAAGGGCCTGCCGGGCATCGACTTGTCGGGGCGCTGCGGCTTGTGGGGGACGAAGTTGCCCGAGGTATCGGGTTCCTCGAGGCCGCGACGGATGATGAGCTCTGCCATGCGAGAACATATGGGGTATGTCCGGCGGCGCGGCAACAGGGGGTGGGATGATGAAAATGGATCCGCGTCTCCGCGTGATTCATCCTGCTTCTTCCCCCGCCTAAGCGTAAACCGCAGGAAACCCGCGCGGCGGCAGGGAGTTGACGTGAGGCAGGGGGGTGGTAGCCCTTCCGGCTCACGGAAAATCGAAGGCGGATGGCTATGAAGCGCAGGATCGGGATCATCGCGGGGTTCGCCGCGCTGGCGCTGGCGCTGGCGCTGGCGGGCTGCGGGTCGAAGGACGAGGCTGGGGACGGCGCGCCCAAGTCGACCGAGCAGGTCAAGCAGGAGGCTGCCAAGCTCGTGCGGCCCGAGCCGGGCGAGTACCGGCAGGTGGTCGAGATCACCCGGATGGAAGTGCCGGGGATGCCCGCCGAGGCGGCCGAGCAGATGAAGTCGGCGATGAAGGCGACGCAGGAGGGCACCTTCTGCCTGACCAAGGCGGACGCGGACCGGGGCTTCAAGGACATGTTCAACGATGTCGGCAAGGGCAACCAGTGCACTTATTCGCGGTTCGACGTTGATGGCGGCACTCTCGATGCCCAGATGGAATGCCAGTCCCAGCAGCAGGGCAAGGCGACGATGAAGATGAACGGCACAGTCTCGGAGCAGGGTTCGGACATCACCGTCGCCATGGACACCACGGGCGGCCCGCCGCCGATGGGCACGATGAAGATGACGATGCACATGACCACCACCCGCCTTGGCGATTGCAAGGGCACCTGACGAAAGCGATTTGCGAAGGCCGATGGAACCTCTGAACGACGATCAGGAGCGGTTTCCGGGCTCGCTGCGCGATGCCATCGCGCGGCGCGCCGCCTTCGCGCGCGAACAGCACCCGGAAGGCGTGAGGAAGCCGCCGCTCGAACTGATGTGGGCGGAACTGCGCTCGCTCTACCGGGGCGGGCATCGCGGACAGGCGGTGCGCCCGGCGGCGCGGCCGATGCCGGTGATGCTGCTGCCGGGCTTCGGCTCGCACCCCCGGCGGATGCAGCCGATGGCCGATGCGCTGGCGGCGGCGGGGCATCATGTCCACGGCTGGGGGCTGGGCTTCAACTTCGGCCCGAACGAGCGCAACTTCTCGTACCTGATGCGCCGCGTGGCGGTGATCGCGCGGGAGAGCTGGTCCCCCGTCGCCCTCGTCGGCTGGAGCCTCGGCGGCCTCTTCGCGCGCGAGATCGCGCGGCGCGAGCCGCAGATGGTGGCCAAGGTCATCACCATGGGCACCCCGTTCTCGGGCGACCCGCGCGCCAACAATGCGTGGAAGGCCTACCAGATGGTGACCGGCCACTCGGTCGACGCGCCGCCGATCGACTGCGACTTCTCGGTCAAGCCGGCGGTGCCAACGGTTGCACTGTGGAGCCCGCGCGACGGCATCATCCAGCCCCGCGCGGCCGCCGGATGGCCCCACGAGCGCGACCGCGCTGTGGCGATCCGCTGCAGCCACCTCGACTTTTCCAGCTCGCCCAAGGTGGTGGCAGAGGTCCTGCGGCAACTGGACATCAAGGAGTAGGCCGCACGGTCAGCGGTCCCGGGAAGGCGCGTCCTTCTCGAAGGTGTACCGGACGCGGTCGGCCTGCGGGATCAGCGTCAGCACGGTGCCGTCCCGCCTGCGCTTCCAGCAGGCTTCCACGCCGTTGCAGGTCTCCGGAGAGAATCGGATGCGCATCCGGGACTCGAAATCGGCCCGACATTCGGACGGAATGGTCAGGCTGGCGCTGGCGTAGACGCCGCCATTCCACCGCTGCACCGTCTTGCCCAGATCCACGACCATGCCCTCGCAGGCGAAGCCGGGCATGCTGTCCGCCAGCGCGTCGCGCGCCTGGTCGGCGGCGTGCGCGATCATCCAGCCGCCCCAGGCGACCACGGCAAGAAGCGCGCCGCCCGCCGCCCAGCGCAGCGGGCCGATCGCCGGGCGCCGGACGCCTTCATGCTTCATCGTTCCGCCTTGCCCCACGGTCACCTCCCCGCAGCCATGCCCGAGGAGCCGTGCATGGTCGAGTCGCACGCTACGCCCGCGGCGCCTGCCTTCTGTAACTGAGCGCTTCCGCGACGTGGATGCGGCCCACCGTGTCGGCGCCCGCGAGATCGGCGATCGTGCGCGCGACCCTGAGGATACGCACGTAGCCGCGCGCGGAGAGGCGCATCGCCTCGGCGGCCTGGAGCAGCAGGCGGCGCCCGGCCTCGTCGGGCGTGGCGTGGGCTTCGAGGAGGTCGCCGTCGAGTTCGGCATTGGTGCGCGCCGGCACGCTCTCCAGCCGCGCGGTCTGGATCGCCCGCGCCCGCTCCACCCGCGCCGCCACCGCGTCGCTGCCTTCCTTGGGCGGGGGCAGGGCGAGGTCGGCGGCACGGACCGGATCGACCTCGACGTGGAGGTCGATCCGGTCGAGCAGCGGGCCGCTGACCTTGCTCTGGTAATCCGCCGCGCAGCGCGGCGCGCGGCTGCAGGCGAGGGCGGGATCGCCAAGGTGTCCGCAGCGGCACGGGTTCATCGCCGCGATCAGTTGCACGCGCGCCGGATAGGTCAGATGCGCATTGGCCCGTGCGACGGTGACTTCGCCGGTCTCCAGCGGCTGGCGCAGCGAATCGAGCGCCTGGCGCTGGAATTCCGGCAGTTCGTCGAGGAACAGGACGCCGAGGTGCGCCATCGAGACTTCGCCGGGGCGCACCTTCAGCCCGCCGCCGGTCAGCGCCGCGATCGAGGCGGAATGGTGCGGTGCGCGGTAGGGCCGGGCGCGGCTGATCCGCCCGCCTTCCAGCGTGCCCGCGACCGAGGCGACCATCGACACCTCCAGCGCCTCCCCCGGGGTCAGTTCCGGGAGGATGCCGGGCAGGCACGCTGCGAGCAGCGACTTGCCCGCGCCCGGCGGCCCGACCATCAGCAGGTTGTGCGAGCCCGCCGCCGCGATCTCCAGCGCACGGCGCGCGGTTTCCTGGCCCTTGACCTGCCGCATGTCCGCCCCGCGCGGCGGCGCCTCCACCGTGCCGGGCTGCGGCATCGGCAGGACCTGCGTGCCCTTCAGGTGGTTGAGCAGGCTGACGAGGTTGGGCGTGGCGATCACCGGCACCCCGCTCGCCCAGCGCGCCTCCGACCCTTGCGCGGCGGGGCAGATCAGGCCCTTGCCCGCCTCGCTCGCGTGGAGGGCGGCGAGCAGCACGCCGGGCGAGGGGATCACCCGCCCGTCGAGCGCGAGTTCGCCCACCGCCACGAAGTCCGCGATCAGCTCCGCATCGACCACGCCCATCGCCGCGAGCAGCGCCAGCGCCACCGGCAGGTCGTAGTGCGAGCCTTCCTTGGGCAGGTCGGCGGGGGAGAGGTTGATGGTGATGCGCTTGGGCGGCAGCGCGAGGCCCATCGAGGTCAGCGCCGCGCTCACGCGCTGGCGGCTTTCGCCCACCGCCTTGTCCGGCAGGCCGACGAGCGTGAAGCCGGGGATGCCCGGGGCGATCTGGCACTGCACTTCGACGGCGCGCGCCTCGAGCCCGAGGTACGCGACGGTCGATACGAGAGCGACCACGAAAATCCCCTTTGCGCACAAGTAATTCGTCAGAACAGCAACAGTCTAGTAACGGCGGGATTTCTCGGCGCCATTGAGTAAATTATACCTTACAGCGTTTTAACCGGTCTTGTGAGGCTGGAGGTAAGGCCGCCGGTCCCATCGTCCGGGCATGCGCTCGCTCACTGCATGCCTCGGCCTTGCCTGCCTGTTCGCCGTGTCCCCCCTGTCGGCGCAGGTGATCGAGTACGAGGCCGTCGAAGTGGGTGCCGACCGCTTCGACACCGGTGGCGAGCGCAGCCTGTTTACCGTCCCGGCTTCCGGGCCTTCCTATCTCACCCCCCCGACGATCCCGGAAGGCTCGGCGACCTACGGCCCGTTCCGCGTCCTCGACGACGGACGGGCCGCGCTGGTCGACGTCACCGACGCGCGCAGCCCCGCGCTGTTCGCCGCCATGCTGCGCGACCACCCCGGCATCGCCACGATCGAGATGGTCGAGTGCCCCGGCACCGAGGATGACCTCGCCAACCTGCGCCTCGGCCGCATGATCCGCGAGCGCGGCATCGCCACGCACGTGCCGGCGGGTGGATCGGTGCGTTCGGGCGGCGTCGAGCTGTTCCTGGCCGGTGCCCGCCGCATGGCCGATCCCGGCGCCGAGTTCGCGGTCCATTCCTGGCTGGACGACACCGGGCTGGAACCCGACGACTATTCGGCCAGCGCGCCCGAGAATCGCCGCTACCTCGACTACTACCGCCAGATGGGCATGAGCCCGATCGAGGCCGAGGCCTTCTACGCGATGACCAATTCGGTCCCGTTCTCCTCGGCGCGCTGGTTCGGCACCGGGGAGATGAGCCTGTGGGTCGCGCTGGAGTCCGCCGGGGCCTGAACGGCCCGGCCAGGCACGCCGGCCCTCACTCGAACAGCGAGGCGAACCAGCCGCGCCTGCGCGGCGGCGGCGTCGCCCCGGACATCCGCAGCAGGTAGTTGGCGAGGACCGCCGCCTGGCCGTTGGTCATCATGATTCGGGTGCGGACCGGATTTTCGCCCTGTTCCCAGGTGGCGCGCTCGACCGTCTGGAGTTCGAGCAGCATGTTCTCGCCCATGTCCTGCGAGCGCCAGCCGACCAGCACCCCGAGATGCCCGCCCGCGTCTTCCTGCCCCGGTTCGTCGCCCATCCTCGGTTCCCGCCTCCAGGCCTGGAGGCGTCCCGGGCGGACCACCTCGCCCTCGCATGATTCCCTATCCCGGGCCGCCGCGCCATACTGGTAATTCAGGAAAGGCGGTGTAAGGGGCGTTGCCGCACATCCTCCCCATTCCTGCGGAACAGGGAGGAGCCGGAGTACTCGGCCTTGACTCTGGCGCGGGGCTTCAGTATCGGCGCCCAAGAGTTCAGCGGTCGTCCGGTCCGGGCGGCCCTTTTTGTTCAGGTCCTCACGGGCCAAGTTGGTATTTTCGAGGACTGACATGAAGCGCACTTTCCAGCCCAGCCGCCTTGTTCGCGCCCGCCGTCACGGCTTCCGCGCCCGCACGGCGACCGTCGGTGGCCGCAACGTGCTTCGTGCGCGCCGCGCCCGCGGCCGCAAGAAGCTCTCGGCCTGATTCGCCGGTAACGGCAGGGGTTCGTCCCCTGCCCGACGGCGCCAGCCCCTGCTTTCGCCTTGTGCGAGGGCATGGGCTGGCGCCGTTTTGCTTTGGCGCGAATCCTCTCCACCAAAGATGGTATTCGCATCGGAGAGTTCCTAGCTTCCCGCCATGGCAGAAGCCTACACGATCCTGACCCGCCGTTCGGACTTCCTCGCCGCCAATCGCGGCCTGCGAGTCGCGCGTCCCGGATTCGTGCTGCTCGCCAACCGCAACGAGGGGCTGGGCCGGCGCGCCGGGATCACGGTGACCAAGAAGATCGGCAATGCCGTCGTGCGCAACCGCATGAAGCGGCGCTTCCGGGCGCTGCTGCGCGAACTGCTCCACGATCACGGGTTGCCGGACACCGACCATGTCCTGATCGGCCGCGAGGGCGGCATCGAGCGCGACTTCGCGGCGCTGCGCTCCGAACTGGTCGCGGCGCTCGGCCGGGCGCGCGAGGGCAAGGGCGATTCGCCGAGGCCGCACAATCGCAAGCGCGGGCCGCGCAAGTGAACAGGGCGCTTCGCTTCCTCGTCTCGATCCCCGGCCTGCTGCTGATCGGCATCGCGCGGGCGTGGCAGATCGGCCCTTCGGCGATCATGCCGCCGACCTGCCGCTACTCGCCTTCCTGTTCGCAATACGCGATTATCGCGGTCCGCAGGCACGGTGCGATTAAGGGTGGATGGCTGGCCTTCCGGCGTCTATTGCGCTGCCAACCGTGGGGCGGGCACGGTCACGACCCTGTCCCTGACTGAACTGAACGAAACGACCTGAAGTGAAGCGCAGCGGCCAGCCGCCGCAGCGGACCGGCAATACGAGCAGGAAACAAGCCTTCGTGGAAAACCAGCGCAACATCATCCTCGCGGTCCTGCTGACCGCGCTCGTCCTGTTCGGATGGGAAGCCGGGGTCGGGTACTTCTACCCGCAGGCCAAGACGCCGACGCAGACGGTCGCGGCGGGCGGCGCCGAAAAGGCGACCAGCCCGACCAAGCCGACGCGCGAGGGCGGCCTGCGCGATGCCGCCGACGTGGCGCTGGAAACGCAGGACCTCAAGAGCGCGCTGGCCGCGGGCGGACGCGTTGCGATCGCGGCGCCCGGCCTCTCGGGCTCGATCAACCTGACCGGCGCGATCGTCGACGACCTCGTGCTCAACCGCCACCGCGAGACGGTGGAGAAGAATTCCGGCCCGGTGCGCATCTTCTCGCCCGCCGGCACTCCGGCGCAGCAGTTCGCGCAGGTCGGCTGGGTGGGCGAGGGCGGCGTCGCCGCTCCCAACGCGCAGACCGTGTGGACCGCGCCCGCCGGTGCGCGCCTGACCCCGGGCACGCCGGTCACGCTGACCTGGGCCAACCCCACCGGCCAGCGCTTCGCGATCACCTACTCGATCGACAAGGACTACATGATCTCGGCCGCGCAGACGGTCGAGAACGCGGGCGGCGCGCCGGTTTCGGTCAAGCCCTTCGCACTGGTCAACCGCACCGACAAGACCGCCAGCCTCGACACCTGGAACGTCCACTCCGGCCCGATCGGCGCCTACGACGGCTCGGTGAGCTTCGCCACCAACTACAGCGACGTCGCCGAGGCGAAGACGATCAACGAGGCGGGCAAGACCGACTGGATCGGCTTCACCGACGTCTACTGGATGTCGGCGCTGGCCCCGGTGGGCGCCAAGGCCGAGGGTTCGTTCCGCTCGCTCGGCAACTCGGTGTTCCGCGCCGACCTCGTCTACGACCAGAAGGTCGTCCAGCCGCGCCAGCGCATGACGGTGACGACCCGCCTGTTCGCCGGCGCCAAGGAGCACACCGTGCTCGACGCCTACGAGAAGCAAGGCATCGCCAACTTCGGCCTCGCGATCGACTGGGGCTGGTTCCGCTGGTTCGAGAAGCCGATCTTCTGGCTGCTGGTGAAGCTCTTCGCGCTGACCCACAACTTCGGCGTCGCCATCATCCTGCTGACCGCCATCGTGCGCGGCATCATGTTCCCGGTCGCCCAGCGCGGCTTCGCCTCGATGGCCGCGATGCGCGCCATCCAGCCCAAGATGAAGGCGCTGCAGGAACGCTACAAGGACGACAAGCAGAAGCAGCAGCAGGAGATCATGGCCCTCTACAAGAAGGAGGGCGTGAACCCGATGGCAGGCTGCCTGCCGATGTTCCTGCAGATCCCGGTGTTCTTCGCGCTCTACAAGACGTTGATCCTGGCGATCGAGATGCGCCACCAGCCCTTCGTGCTGTGGATCAAGGACCTGTCCGCGCCCGATCCGGCGCACATCCTCAACCTGTTCGGCCTGCTCGACTTCCAGCCGCCCGCGTTCCTCGCGATCGGACTGCTGGCGCTGCTGCTGGGCGTGACGATGTTCCTGCAGTTCAAGCTCAACCCCGCGCAGATGGACCCGGCGCAGCAGCAGGTCTTCATGATCATGCCCTGGTTCATGATGTTCGTGATGGCGCCCTTCGCCTCGGGCCTGCTGGTCTACTGGATCACCTCCAATCTGCTCACCATCGCGCAGCAGAAGTACCTCTACAGCCGCCACCCGCAGCTGAAGGCGCAGGCGGAGAAGGACGCGGCCGACAAGACGCGCGCCCTGGAACGCGACAAGGGCGCGAAGGCCTGAGCATGGACGACGAACAGGCCCAGGCCGAACTCACGGAGCGCGCGCGCAAGCTGTTCTCGGGACCGGTGACGTTCCTGAAGAGCGCGCCCGCGCTCAAGTTCCTGCCCGATCCCGACGTTCCCGAGGTCGCTTTCGCCGGCCGCTCCAACGTCGGCAAGTCCTCGCTGCTGAACGCGCTGGTGGGCCGCAAGGCGATCGCACGCACTTCGGTGACGCCGGGCCGCACGCAGGAGCTGAACTTCTTCGACGTGGGCGAGCCGCTGCGCTTCCGCCTCGTCGACATGCCGGGCTATGGCTTCGCCAAGGCCCCGCCCAAGGTGGTCGAGGAATGGCGCCGCCTGGTGCGCGACTACCTGCGCGGCCGGGTGGAACTGAAGCGCACGCTGGTGCTGATCGATTCGCGCCACGGCGTGAAGCCGGTCGACGCCGAGATGATGAAGATGCTGGACGAGGCCGCCGTCGGCTATCGCCTCGTCCTCACCAAGGCGGACAAGATCAAGCCCACCGAACTGGAAGCCGTCCACGCCGCCACCATCGCCGAGGCGCGCAAGCACCCGGCCGCCTTCCCCGAAGTGCACGTCACCAGCTCGGAAAAGGGCATGGGCATCGAGGACCTGCGCGCCGCCGTCCTGGGCGACGCGGAAACGTGATCCAGATCCTCCCTGTTCCGCAGGAACGGGGAGGGGGACCTCCCGCGCAGCGGGTGGTGGAGGGGTAGAGAATCCCTCCGTCAGCGCCGCGCGCTGCCGCCTCCCCGTCGCTGCGCGACAGGGATGATATTCTCCTCCGAATCCGGTGCAACCAAACCGTCACGCCGCGCGTACACAGTCGAATCCCCCGATTGCCACGCGGATTTCTTTGTGACGATTGCGTGACGGCTCCGGCTCACCTATGGGCCGCGCTTCACACGCGCCAGGGATGAAAAGGAGATCTCGCCGATGCGCCAGATTGCCGTTCTTCCCTATCGCACCGTCGGCCCCGCAGTCGACGCCCCGATCCAGATCCTGCTCATCACCTCGCGCCAGACGAAGCGCTGGGTGATTCCCAAGGGCGGGCTGATGAAGGGCATGGCCCCGCACACCGCCGCCTCGGTCGAGGCCGAGGAGGAGGCGGGGGTGCTGGGCGCGACCTGCCCGGTGCCGCTGGGGTCCTACCGCTACCGCAAGCGCCGCAATTCGGGCGCCTGGGTCTGGGCCGACGTCGACGTCTATCCCTTCGCCGTCACCGACGAGCTGGCCACCTGGGACGAGCAGCACCAGCGCGAACGCCGCTGGTTCCCGCTTGCCGAGGCCGCCCGCGCGGTGGAAGAGGAAGACCTGCGCGCGCTCATCCGTTCCTTCGGCGCGCGCGAGTTCCGCGCCGCCGCCAGTCCCGCGCGCCTGATCGGCGCAATGGCCGATACCGTGGCCGATAAGACAGGGGTCAATGCCATGTTCGCCTGGTTCCAGAAGCTGCTGCCCGAGCAGGGCAATTTCTTCGACCTCTTCGAGCGGCAGGCGGCGACGCTGGTCGCCGGGGCCGACGCGCTTGCCCGGCTGGCGCAGGGCGGGGCGGGCCGCGCCCAGCACATCCGCGAGATCGCCGAGCGCGAGCATGACGCCGACGACATTACCCGCGAAGTGCTCCAGACCGTGCGCCGCAGCTTCCTGACGCCCTTCGACCGCTCGGCGATCACCAGCCTCATCAACACGATGGACGATGCCATCGACGAGATGCAGCAGACCGCCAACGCCTCCGACCTCTACGAAGTCGTCGAGTTCGAGCCCGAGATGATTGACATGGCCGCGATCATCGTCGATGCCGCGCGCCTCACGGCGGAGGCGATCCCGCTGCTGCGCAAGATCGGCGACAACGGCCACCGCCTGCACGAGCTGACCGAGCGCCTCGTGCGCATGGAAGGCCATGCCGACGAGATCCACGCCGCCGGGCTCAAGCGCCTGTTCAAGGCCGATTCGGGCCCCAACGGCGAGCGCGGCGACCCGATGCACTTCTTCGTGCGGCAGGAGATGTTCAAGCGTCTGGAGCGCGTGGTCGACCGCTTCGAGGATCTCGCCAACGAGATCGACGGCCTGGTCATCGACCACTCCTGATCCGATGGACCACAGCCTTGCCCTGCCGCTGCTGGTCGGCCTCGTCGCGCTGGCGCTGGCGTTCGACTTCCTGAACGGGCTGCACGATGCCGCCAACGCCATCGCGACCGTGGTGGCGACGCGGCTGCTCTCGCCGGTGGTGGCGGTGCTGTTCGCGGCGGGCGGCAACTTCCTCGCCTACTTCTTCGTCGGGCTCCACGTCGCCGAGACGGTGGGCAAGGGCATCATCCAGGTCGATGCGGTGACCCCGGCGGTCGTCTTCGGGGCGTAGGTGGCGCCGTTCTCGTTGGCGTCGGGCTTGAACACCAGCGAACCGATGTCGCCCGCGGCGATGACCTGGCCAGCCACCACGGCCTTGCCGCCCAGGGTGAGCGTGCCGTCGGCGGGCAGGGTGTCGATGC
>DATKFS010000135.1:0-23869 GCA_035511275.1 Novosphingobium sp. | reverse complement strand
GAGCGCCGCCGCTGCGAGATTGCCCGCGCGCTGGCCGCCAAGCCCTCGATCATGCTGCTCGACGAGCCTTTCGCCGGCATCGACCCGCTCTCGATCTCCGACATCCGCGACCTCGTGCGCGATCTCAAGACGCGCGGCATCGGTGTGCTCATCACCGACCACAACGTGCGCGAGACGCTCGACATCGTCGATCGCGCCTGCATCATCTACGGCGGCCAGGTCCTTTTCGCGGGCAGCCCCGAAGCGCTGGTCGCGGACGAAAACGTGCGCCGCCTCTATCTCGGCGAAGGTTTCACGCTGTGATCCTTCGACAGGTCCAGGATGAGCGGGCGTAATGCCGGTTATCCGAATCCCGCTCGCCCCGAGCTTGTCGAAGGGCCTGCAAAAGCAGGACCTCTGAGTCATGGCGCTGGGGCCGCGCCTCGATCTCAGGCAAAGCCAGTCGCTGGTGATGACGCCGCAGCTGCAGCAGGCGATCAAGCTGCTGGCGCTGTCGAACCTCGAAATCGAAACCTTCATCGGCGAGGCGCTCGACGCCAATCCGCTGCTCGACGTGGGCGCGCCCGCGCCGGGTGATTCGCTGGAGCTTGCCGGCGACCAGATCCCCGACGAGCGCCGCACCACGCTCGAAGGCTCCTCGGTCGACCAGCTGATCGGCGAGGGGCGCGGTGTCGACGACCGCCCGCTCGACATCGACGCCAGCGCGCTCGACCGCGACCGCGATACCGGCGACGGCACCGTGCGCGACGATGCGGGCTGGGGCGCGGAACTGCGGGGCGGCGCCGGCGAGGAAGGCCCCGGGATCGACGAGCGCGCGGCGCTGGACGGAACCCTCGCCGAACATCTCGAGGCGCAGGTCGGCGCCGCCGCGCGCGATCCCGTGACGGCCGGGGCGGCGCACTACATCATCGGCCAGCTCGACGAGGCGGGCTACCTGCCGCTGGGCCTGGGCGAGATCGCCGCCGACCTCGGCATCGGGCTCGACGAGGCGGAGCGCGGGCTGGCGCTGGTGCAGACGCTCGACCCCACCGGCGTCGGCGCGCGCACGCTTTCGGAGTGCATCGCGCTGCAGGCCAGGGAAGCCGACCGCTACGACCCGATCATGGCGCGGCTGATCGACAACCTCGATCTGCTGGCGCGCGGCGAACTGGCGCGGCTCAAGCGCATGTGCGGAGTGGACGACGAGGACTTCGCCGACATGCTCGCCGAACTGCGCGGCTACGATCCCAAGCCCGGCCTGCGCTTCGGTGGCGAGCCGGGCGGCGCGGTGACGCCCGACGTTCTGATTACGCCCCGCGCGGATGGGGGCTGGGACATCGCGCTCAACCAGGCGACGCTGCCGCGCCTGATCGTCAACCGGGGCTACTACGTCGAGCTGAAGGGCGACTGTTCGGACAAGGCCTCGCGCGCATGGCTGTCGGACAAGCTGGCGGACGCGAACTGGCTCATCAAGGCGCTCGACCAGCGGCAGAAGACCATCCTCAAGGTCGCCGCCGAACTGGTGAAGCAGCAGGACGGCTTCTTCCGCCATGGCGTCTCGCACCTGAAGCCGCTGACTCTGCGCACCGTGGCCGAGGCGATCGGGATGCACGAATCGACCGTCAGCCGCGTCACTTCGAACAAGTTCCTCAACTGTCCGCGCGGGACTTACGAACTGAAGTTCTTCTTCTCCTCCGGCGTCGCCTCGGCGGACGGGGAGGGCGGGGCCTCGGCCGAGGCGGTCAAGGCCGCGATCCGCCAGCTCATCGATGCCGAGGACCCCAAGGCGATCCTGTCCGACGATGCGCTGGTAGACCTGCTCAAGGGCAAGGGCTTTGAACTGGCGCGCCGCACCGTCGCCAAGTATCGCGAGGCGATTGGCCTTGGCAGTTCGGTCCAGCGCCGCCGCCAGAAGGCGCTTGCCGGCGTCAGGTAGGGTGCGCTCTTGTTGCGCCGCAATAAATAATAACCATGGTTATAGTGTGCCTGCCTAATTAAACGCTTGGCATCCTTAGTAAAAAACTATTCCCAACCAAATTGCTCGTGATACTCTTGCGCCATGAACGGTGCCGGGCCTGCGATGGACTGCAGGGACATGGCACCGCATGTAGGAGAGGATGCCCATGTCTTATACCGACGGGAATTCCGGCAATCGCAACAAGAAAGCCCTCACCGGCGGCGTCGTCGCGCTGATCCAGGGCGGGCTGGCGATTGCATTGGTCAACGGCTTCGCGGTCTCGATGTTCGCGCCCGATCCTCCCCGCCATCTGCCGACGCAGATATATCCGACGACGCCGATCACGCCCGAACCGGTGGAACCGCCCAAGGCCGACGACCAGCCCCTGGCGCAGGAACCGCCGATCACCAGGGTCGAGCCGAAGATCGCGATCGTGCCTGACGACGATTTCACCAAGGTCATCATCGATCCGGTGCTGCCGACCGGCGGTGCGACGGGGGATCCCATTCCGTTCGTGACGCCCAAGGCCAGCGATCCGCCGGCCCGCTTCGCCCCGAAGGTCGCGCGTCCGCGCGGCGACCAGGCCCGCTGGGTCACCACCGACGACTATCCCACCGCCGACATCCGCGCCGGCCACACCGGCACCGTCCGTTTCCGCGTGGCGATCGACGCTTCGGGCCGGGTGACCGGCTGCACCGTCACGCAGTCCAGCGGATACCCCGGGCTCGATGCCGCCACCTGCCGGAACGTCGCCAAGCGCGCCCGCTTCGATGCCGCCAGCGATGCGATGGGCGACAAGGTCGCGGGAACCTACGATGGCACGATCCGCTGGGTGATCCCGCAGGACTAAGCCCCTGGCGGCCCGCAAGGGTCGCCCGGTCGGGGCGCGGCCGTTCCGCAAGCAGGCCCGCTCCGACCGACAGTTTCGCCTTTCGCGCCACCCTGGCGCGGCTGACCTGTCCTTCCCGGCCTCGGCCCCCCGCTCATGCCGGGAAGGACCCCTTCGGCTTTCCCGTAGGCGCGCTTCGCTAGCGATTCACCATGTCCGCCTAGCATCCGGCCCGAACGCCAGCCGGAGGCGCCGCGAACATGATACCCAAGACCTTCCATTTCATCTGGGTCGGCGACGAGAGCAGGCGCCCCGACAACTGCATCCAGACCTGGCGCGCCGCGCATCCCCAATGGGACTTCCACCTATGGGGCAATGCCGAGCTTGACGCGCGCGGCTGGATCAACGCCGCGCACATGGCCGAGATGCGCGAGCGGGAGTGGAACGGCGTCGCCGACATGATGCGATGGGAGATCCTCCACGAGCATGGCGGCGTGGTGTTCGATGCCGATTCCATCTGTGTCGCCCCTCTCGACGACTGGCTGCTCGATTGTGAGGCGTTCGCCTGCTGGGAAAGCGAGATCGCGCGGCCGGGGCTGATCGCGGCGGGCTATTTCGGCTGCCGTCCGGGCAATGCCTTCGTCAGGCAGATCGTCGACGACATCGCCGCCGCGTCCACGGTGGTCGATGCGATGGCCTGGCAGACGGTCGGCCCGCAGCGGCTCACCGACGCCTATCGCGCGCATCGCTACACTCCTTTGCGGATCTATCCGAGCCACTACTTCATCCCGCGCCACTTCACCGGCATCACCTATGAAGGGGCGGACAAGGTCTATGCGCACCAGCTCTGGGGCTCGACGCTCAGGAGCTACGAGAAGATGCACGAGGTGGACGTCGCCGCCGTGGCAGCGCAGGCCGCGCCGCCGGACCACGTCGCCCCGCCGGTGGAAGCGCAGTCCACCGTCGAATCCCCGCTCGAGCAGATGCACGCGCCTTACTTCCTCCAGCGCGTGCCGGTCAGCGCGGAACTCGCGGACCTCGGCCGGCTGGACGTGCTGCGCGGGCTCTGCGCGGGGCAGCGGGTGCTCCATGTCGGCTGCGCTGACTGGCCGATCACCGACCCCGCCACCTCGCTCCACGTCGCGCTGGAGTCGCACTGCGCCCGGCTCGACGGGCTCGATCCCCATGCCGAGGCGCTGGAGGCGCTGCGGCCCCACGTCTTCGGCGACCTGTTCACCGATTTCGCCCAGGCCAGCGGCGACTACGTCCTGGTGCTGGTGCCCGAGGTCATGGAGCACGTGCCCGACATCGCCGGATTCCTCGCCCAGGTCGAGGCGGTGAACGCGCCGCTGTTCCTGATCTCGGTCCCCGACGCTTTCCAGTGCCGCAACCGCCATTTCGACTATGCGCCGCAGACCGGCACCTTCTTCGAGGCCGTGCACCCGGACCACAACCACTGGTACACGCCCTATACTTTCGTAAATACGCTGGCGAAGTACAGCGGGCTGGAACTGCAGCGCCTGTGGTTCTTCAATCGGATCTCGCTGCTCGCCCTGCTCAGCAAGCCGGAACCAAATACGGAATCCTGAGTTCTACCTATGTGTCCCGGTCAAGGGCGGCTCTTGCGAGCCGCCCTTTTTCCGTTGTGGCTTTGGGGCGGCTCTCGCGGGCCGCCCTTTTTCCGTTGTGGCCCTCGCGGTAGCGTGGAAAGGTCCTGTGATGACGGCTCCGACCGATCCCCTGCATCGACGCAAGATGCCCTCGCCGGTGGGTGAACTGACGCTGCTCGGCGGCGATGGCGGCCTCGCGGCGGTGCTCTGGGAAAACGACCGGCCGGGCCGGGTCGCGCTTGGACCGCTCGCGCCGGGCGGCCACGCCGTGCTGGACGAGACGGCGGCGCAGCTCGGCGCCTATTTCGAGGGCCGCCTGCGGGTGTTCGACCTGCCGCTCGACTTTCGCGGAACCGCCTTCCAGCAAAGCGTCTGGCAGGCCCTGCTCGACATTCCGTTCGGCGAGACGCGCAGCTACGGCGAGATCGCCCGCGCGCTGGGGCGGCCGGGGGCGAGCCGCGCGGTCGGCGCGGCGAACGGCCGCAACCCGATCTCGATCATCGCACCCTGCCACCGGGTGGTCGGCGGAAGCGGCGGACTCACAGGCTTTGCCGGGGGTCTCGAGGCCAAGGCCTGGCTGCTCCGACTGGAGGGGCAGCCGCTGCTGCTGTGATGGTCACGCCACGTCGAAGTGCTCCGGCGGCAGTCCCGCCACCGCCCGGCGATGCATCTCGGCCAGCGCGTCCTCGACCCGGCGGGTATAGCCGGCGGTGTCGAACAGCGGGCACGTCGCGCGGTTCGCGGCGAGCCGCGCGCGCAGGGCCGCCATCCGCTCCGGGTCCTGCGCCAGTTGCAGCGCCAGCGCCGCGTAGTCTTCCGCGCTCTCCACTGCCAGCTCCCGCAGCCCCGCCGCATGGACGAGGCTGGCGGCGACGCGCGCGGCGAACTGGCGCCCGGCCAGCGTCAGCACGGGCAGGCCCGCCCACAGCGCGTCGCTGGCGGTGGTGTGGGCGTTGACCGCGAAAGTGTCGAGGAACAGGTCGGCGTGGACCAGTCTGCCCAGATGCTCGCCGTGCGCGATGGCGGGCGCGAATACCAGGCGCCCGGGATCGATGCCCCGGGCTTCCGCCTCGCGCCGCAGGTTGCGCTCCACCTCGGGGCCGGTCGCCAGCAGCCAGAGCACGCTGTCCTCGACCGCCCGCAGCAGGCCCATCCAGATGTCCCATTCGGCGGGCGAGATCTTGTAGCTCTGGTTGAAGCTGGCGAAGACGAAGCCCGTTTCCGGCAGTCCCCATCCGGTGCGTCCCTTGGCATCGGGCACGATCTCGCGCCTGTCGTCGTTCGCCTGGTAGCAATGGGCGAGCCGCACGATCTTCTCGCCGAAGAACACCTCGGCGCCCGGCGGCATCGTCACGTGATCGGCGACGAAATAGTCGATCGCGGGGTGCCCCAGCGTGCCCGGATACCCCATCCAGCCGACCTGCACCGGGGCGAGGCGGTGGCCGAACAGGCGCGTGCGGGTGCCCAGCGTATAGCCCTTGAGGTCCACCGCGATGTCCAGCCCGTCCGCGCGGGCAAGGGCGACGACTTCCTCGTCGCGCATCTCGCCGATCTCCACGAAGGCGTCCGCGTGGCGGCGCAGGGCCTGCCGCGCGGCGTCGTCTTCGCGGCGGGGGCCATAGCTGTAGAGCCGCACGTCGAAGCGCGCGCGGTCGTGCGTGCGGAAGAAGCCGCTCATCAGGTGCATGGTCGCGTGGTCGTGGAAATCGGCGGAGAAGTAGCCGACCCGGATGCGCCCGTCCGCCGATGGTGCGGGGGCGGGCAGGGTGGCGGGCGTGGCGGGGAACATACGGGCGGCGCAGGCCAGCGAGCGGCGGTACTGGTGCGCCGGATTGTCGACGAAGGGCAGCGAGGCGAAGGGCTGCACGGCGGCCGCTTCCGGCCCCTCGGTCCGCGCATAGTCGCCCCGGGCGTGCCAGTCGCACAAGTGTGCTTCCTCGAACAGGGCCTGGAGGAGGGCGGACTTGTCGTCCGGATCCAGCGCCAGCGCGGCGCGGAAGGCGGCGATGGCGCCGATGCGGTCGCCTTTCAGGACCAGCGCCTTGCCCCGGTTGACCATGGCCTGCGTGTTGGCCGGGTCGGCCACGAGCGCGCGGTCGAAAGCGGCGAGCGCCTCGTCCGCACGCAGCGCGCCTAGCAATTGGGCGCCCATGTTGTTGTGCGCGTCGCTGTGATCGCACCGGAGGGTGGCGGCGACGGCGAAGCAGGCGATCGCCTCGTCCCGCCAGCCCTGCCGTGCGCGCAGGTTGCCGAGGTTGTAGTGGGCATCGACGTGGCCCGGGTCGATCGCGAGGGCGCGTTCCAGCAGTTCGCCGGCCTCGTCGAGCCGGTCGGCCTGTTCGAGCAGCCCGGCGAGGTTGTACGGCGCATCGGCATAGGCCGGGGCGCGGGCGATGACCTCGCGGTAGGTGGTCTCGGCGGCATCGACGCGGCCCTGCCGGCGCAGCGCGATGGCGAGGTTGTTGTAGGCGGCGGGCGCGTCCGGGTCGGCGGCGATGGCGCGGCGGAACGCGGTCTCGGCCCCCGCGTCGTTGCCGAGGTCGAGCAGCGCCGCGCCCAGCAGGTTGTGGACGCCGTGGGCATGGGGATGGGCGCGCGACAGCGACTGGCCCAGCCGCGCCGCCTCGTCCATGCGACCGGCCCGAAAGGCGGCGACCATGCGGTCGTACTCGATCTGCGCGGGCGTATCGCCATCCGCCTCCAGGGCGTCGAGCGCCGCGATGGCCCGGGCGTTGCGGGGATGGCGGTCGAGCACCTGGCGGTAGAGCGCGCGCGCCGCATCGGTCTCGCCGCGCCGGGCCGCGCCCTTGGCCTTGATCAGGAGGCTTTCCAGTCCGCTCATCGGCACCCTTCCGGATCGGCGATCGAGCTTGGATGATAGGCGGACATGGTGCAGGGGACGTCACCAGCCGTCCGCGTGACATTACCTAGACGAACCGCGCCCGCCGCCGGGGTTCGGCGACGGGCGCGGTTCGGCAGGTCAGGTCGGTATGTCAGGCGCGGGCCTTGCCGAAGGCGACGATCTGGAGCAGGCCGCCGGCCATCGCCACATTCTTGAAGAAGTGGATGAACTGGTTCTGGTCGCCCAGCGCGTTGTGGAAGAACGCGGCGGTGGCGAGGCTGAACAGCGCCAGCACGGCGGCGACGCTGCGGACGCGGTAGCCGGAGATCAGCAGCAGGCCGCCGACGATCTCGACGAGGATGGCGCCGATCAGGGCGAGCGTCGGGAAGGGCAGGCCAACGGACTCGATGTAGGCGATCGAGGCGGCCGGGTCGGCGATCTTGGATGCACCGCTCAGCAGGAAAATCGCCGCGATCAGCACGCGACCGACGGCGGGAAGCGACCGCTCGAGAGTGGAGGTTGCCGACGTGCGGCTGGAGGAGGGCGAACGGGTATCGACGATGGTGGTCATGTTCCGGGTTCCTTGGTGACGGTCGGGCGGTCCCCCATGGAACCGGATGCCGTTGCCCGCTCTTTATGGGCGTCAAGGTTCAACCGGATAATTGCGATAAATTACGTCGATATGTTCAGGTATTTGGAATAATCAGATGCCGTAGCGTCGCTTGACTGCGCGGTATCGTTCGAGACGCATGGCGCCGCGCTCCTCGGGCGTGACCATGGCGGTGTCGACCGGCAGGTGATCCATCAGCCGGGCGCGCGGCACCAGCGTGGTGCGGAACGTCGCCGGGTCCTGTGTCAGCAGGTTGCGATAGGTCAGATTGCCGCCCGCGAATCCCTGCGTGTCGAGCCAGTTGTGGAGTCCCGGATCGTCGTGCGAGAGGGCCAGCCGCACCACGCCGTCGCCGTCCACGCGGGTGCGCGCCGGAGTGTAGCTGACCGGGCGGTAAAGGAAGTCCATCGAGCCCACGAAGGCGCCGCCCATGCCGAAGATCCAGAAGCCGGGGTGCATGTCCATCTCGACGATGAGCGCCTCGTCCGGCTCCAGCCGCCAGACCATGTGCGCGGCCATGCGTCCGCGCTTGGCATCGGAGGCGTCGTTGGCGGTCCTGTCGGCGGGGAAGGCGTTGAGCGCCGCCGGGTCGCAGACCCCGCGCGAGGTCATCCACGAATGCTCGGGCCAGTCGCGCATCAGGCCGGTGACGAAAGCGCCCGCCCAGTCCATCGCCTCGACCATGCGCCGGGGCGAGGGGAGCGGGCGGGGCTCGTCCATGCCGAGGCGTTCGATGGTGAGCGTGGTCGGGGTCTCGTCCCAGCCGTCGAAGGCTTCGCGGATGAAGAGCTTGCGGCTGCCGCGCGTGGTGGGGAGCCAGTTGCGTTCACGCGGCTCGCCGCCGATGAAGAGTTCGAAACTGCCGTCCGCATCGGCCTCGATCTGGCTGCCGAGCAGGTTGCATTCGGGAATGTCGCCGAAGGGCTCGTGCAGCGAGGGCCAGTCGGTGCCGGGGATCGTCGCCGGGCGCGGGCCCTGCACGGTGACGTTGAGCCAGCGCGCGCTGCCCTTGCGGCCGGTGATGCGATAGGCGTGCGTGCCGTCGATCCAGGCCTGCCGATAAGTGAAGTCGGCGACGTCGCCGCCCAGCTTCATCGTCGGCGTGGTGAAGGCGTGGATCTGCGGGAAGGCCGGGTCCTTCGTCTCCAGCGCAAGGTCGAAGGCCTGGCTCAGGTTCTGCGTCAGGAAGCGGAAGGCGTCGGCGCGCTGGAGCGGGTTGGCGGGGTTGGCGTCCTTGAAGGCGCTGGCGCCGGCGGTCTTGAGGTTGTCGCAGAACTGCTCCCATGTTGCATGGAGCAGGGCATCGTCGGGTCCGTCGCCATAGGCCATCGTCAGGCTCCCAGTGTGTCGAGCAGGGCGGAAAGATTGTGCGCGGCACGGGCACAGGCGGCGCGCGCGCCCTCGGCCTCGATGCGCGGGCCGACCAGTTCGAGGTCGAACAGCCCTTCGTAGCCGAGGTTGAGCACGTCGCGCAGGATCGCTTCCAGCGGGATCGCGCCGTCGCCGGGCACCGCGCGGCAGGGGCTGGTACGGTCGCCCAGCACGTAGTCGCTGACCTGCACGAGCCCGGCCAGCGGCATCGCGGCGGCAAGGCTTTCGCGCAAGGCCGCCTCGGCCCAGCAGGCGTGGATTTCGATGCACACGCCGATGCCGCCGAGCCGTGCGAGGCGGGTGGCGTCGGGCAGCGAGTGGGCGATGTGGATGTCGGCGTTGAAGGCGGAAGCGTTCTCCACCAGCAGCGCTACCCCGGCCTCCCGCGCAGCATCGAGGCAGGGCGCGACCAGTTCGACGAAGCGCGCCGCCGCCCCCTCCCACGACAGCCCGCCGCGTCCGCCGGTCAGGAGGTAGATCGAAGGCGCGTCGATGGCGGCGGCGATGGCGATCGCGTCGAGCAGGCCAGCGATCGCGCCGCCGCTGTCGCGCTCGAGGTCGGGATGGACCGCGAAGGGATGGTTGACGCAGCCGACACCGACGCCTGCCCGGCGCGCCGTCTCGCGCTCGGCCTCGGTCTGGAGCAGGGGGGTGGCGAGGGTGCAATGCTGCACCCCGATCTCGCAGCAGAAGTCGAGGAACCGCGCGGTCGGCTCTCCCATGAAGGCGACCTGGTGGAGGCTGACGCGCGGGTGCATCACGTCCTCCCTCCCGTTGCCGGGGAGGAACTCACTTGCGGACCTCGATCGGGACGCCGAACCGTTCGCGGAAGGGGGCGAACTCGGCGTTCAGGGCGTCGATGTCGTAGCCGGCATCGACGAGGACCTGCGTCGAGTAATGGAACTTGCCGTGCCGGTCGCCCTTGTTTTCGACGAGGTACTTGCGCATGGCGGTCTCCTGCCGCTCGCCGAAATCGCGGCCCGCGAAGGCGTAGTAGCCGCGCAGGGTGGCGATGGGGTCCGCCACGAAATCGCGGTAGAGCACGTGGTGGATGCGCGGGTCGTCGGTCAGCGGGTTCGCCATGGTATTGCCGATCGACCAGCGCACCCGCTCGAGGTGCATCCGGGCTTCCTTCACGATATCGATCTTGCCGACGATGCCTTCCATGATGTCGGACATCATCATCGTCGAACTGGCCGCGACCATCACCGGATCGCGATGCAGCCAGACCAGCGTGGCGTCGGGATAGGCGTCGAAAAAGGCTTCGAGGCGCGTGGTGTGGAAGCCCTTGAGCACCCAGTACTTCGCCTCGCGCCCGTACTGGAACGCCTGCAGCATGGCCTTGTGGATACGGTACTGCGCCACCGGATCGGTGGGCAGGCCCATCGACAGGTTCTGCATCGGCACGCGCCACCAGGCGGTGGGGGTCATGACGCGGAAGTCGAAGGCCCAGGTGCGCTCGTCCTCCGGCAGGCCGTCGCCCAGCATGTCGTTGTAGGGGTGGCAGTGCAGCCATTTCCACATCTTCGCATTGATCTCGCGCCACTCGGCGTCCGCCAGAGCATAGCGCGGGTCCTCGGCCGTAACCGCGCCCGGTGGCGGCGAGGGGTGCATGACTTCGGCGAAGCGCAGCGCGCGCGCATCGGGATCGACCGCCATCAGCGCGTGCATCAGGGTGGTGCCCGAACGCGGCTCGCCGCTGGCGAACATCGGCCGTTCGATCACCTCCTCGGCGAGGGGGAGGTCCTTGCGGTCCTGGAAGAAGCGCAGCCGGTCGGTCAGCAGCCAGTGGATGTTCTGCGCCGCCGCACGCCGACCGGCCTCGTCCATCGGGATCGTGTTGATATGCGCCACCGCCAGCGCGAAGCGTTCCGCGAAGCCCGCGTCCGCCCAGTCCGACAGGCCCGTCTCGGTGATGGCATGTCGCAGCAATTGCTGCGCGTCCAGTTCCAGCACGGCGACGCTCATGCCGCCACCAGCTTCTGGATCGCGTCCTCGGTCTCGCGCACTTTTGCGGCGGAGGTGGCGGAGAACTTCATGCCGCCCTTGCCGCCATATTCCATGAGCTTGTAGACGCGCATCCCCGCGTCCGCGAATCCCTTGATCTTGCGCGCGACCTCGGCGGGGGTGCCGACGGGGAAGATGTCGCGGATGGCCTGCGGGTCCATCTCGTCGCAGAAGCGCAGCATGGCATCGCGGCTGAGCTTGACCGGGTCGAAGTCCATGATGCCGCGCCAGTCGGGGCCCATCGGATGCTGGTAGCCGAACTGCGCGAGGTCCTTTGCCGTCAGCATCAGGATGATCGACTTGACCATAGGCGCGCGCAGCATCTCGTCGATCTCGTCGGGCTCGCCGATCAGGCAGATCTGGGTGATGGCGGGGGTGAAGTGGCTCATGTCGCGCCCTGCGGCGTCGCCCGCATCGAGGATGACCTTGAGCTTGGCGGCGTAGTCCTCGGGCGTATAGGAGCCCGCCGGCCACCAGCCGTCGGCCTCGCGGCCGGTGATGCCGAGCATCCGGGGGCCCGCCGCGCCCAGCCAGATCGGCGGCGCCTTGCCGCCGTAGAACTCGGTGTCGAGCCGCGCATGTTCGAGGTGGTAGAACTGACCCTCGAAATCGACCGGGCCGTCCGCGTGCCACAGCAGCTTGATGACCTTGATCGCCTCTTCCAGCCGGCCGACCGGCTTGGCGAAATCGAACCCGTAGGGGACCGTGTTCTCGAGTTCTCCCGAGCCGAGGCCGAGGATGAAGCGGCCTTTCGAGAGGTGGCTGATCGTCAGCGCGCTCTGCGCCAGCAGCGAGGGGTGGCGGCGCACGGTATCGACCACGGTGGTGGCGAGCGGGGTGTTCTTCGTGAGCACCGCCGCCGCCGCGCTAACCGCCATGCCGTCGAGGTGGCGGTGCGGGCTGGGCGAGGCTTTCGCAAGGTCGGTGAACTCGGGCGTCCAGATCGAATCGGGCCAGAAGCTGACCATGTGGTCGGGCAGCCATATCGAATGGTAGCGGCCCGAATCGTACTCGCCCACCATGTCGATGCCGAGCGGCAGGGTCGTGCGCAGGAAGGCGGCGGGCTGCACGTTCATCGGCTTGTGTCCTCTCTCGCGGGCGCGCCACTGCCGCCGGTCATCGCCGGAGCGGTGCGCGCCTCGTTGTTCGCGATCCTTTGGTGGTCTACCGATCGGCCAAAGCAAATTCCCATTTGGGGATGAGAAGGATGTTGGGAGAAGACTTCGGCGCGCTGGTCGCGTCGCTGATCGAAGGATTGATGGAGGACCCGCCCTGGCGGCGCTTCCTCGACATCCTGCGCGTCGCCGTCGACGGCGATTACGCCAGCCTCGTGTTCCGCCCGCTGCCGCTTGGCACGCCCGAAGCGCGGGTGATCCACCTCTATTCCGGCCAGCCCTCGCCCGCGCCCGTCTCGCGCCACTACCGCGAGAACCTCTATTTGCGCGATCCCATGCCCTATCACGAGATGGCGGAGGGGCGGGCCTATCGACTCGACGAACTGCTGCAGTTCGGCGAGCCCGACCACGACGCCTACCTTTCACAACTGCTGGTGCCCTCGGGCATGAACCACCTGCGCATGGTCCGCTTCGCCGAGGCGGGAGGGCTCAGCGGCTGGATCACCGTCACCCGCCGCGACAGTGAGTTCGCGGCCCGGGTGGATGCGCTGCTGGAGGCGCTCGCCCCTTACATGCGCGTCGCGCTCGGCAGCTTCGTGGCGCTGGAGCGCGAGCGCATGACCGCCGCCGTCGCGCGCGAGGCGGTGCGGCGGCTGAACTTCGGCTGGCTCACCCTCGATGGCGAGGGGCGGGTGCTCGACGTCGATCCCCTCGGCCGCCAGATGCTCGACGACGGTGCGCGTCTCACCCGGGCGAAGGACGGGCGGCTGACCGCGCGCGACCCGGCGCTGCGGCGGCAGTTGCTCGCCGCGATCCGCGAGCTTGCGGTGGACCCGCAGGCCCGCCCGCGCGCCATCGTGCTGGGGCGCGAGCCGTGGCTCGACCTGCTGCTGGTGCCCTCCGGCCAGCGCATGGGCACAACCCAGGCCGCGCCCGCGATCGTCTGCTACCTCCACGCCGACAACTGGTCCTCGGCCGACCGCTGCGAGCAGCTGGCCCAACTGTTCGATCTGGCGCCCAGCGAGGCGCGGCTGGCGCTGGCGCTCAGCCGCGGCATGTCGATCAGCGAGGCCGCGCCCGAACTGGGGCTGACGGTGGAATCGGCGCGGACCTATTCCAAGCGCATCTATGCCAAGACCGGCGCGCGCGGGCAGTCGGACCTCGTGCGCTTCATCCACCGCAGCGTGCTGGTGATTGCGTGAGGCGGTGAAATCGCGCGGGATCGCAGGGGCTACCCAATCCACGCATGCCGAGCGAATCGGATACATCTCGCCCTCTCGCCAGAGCGATTAGAACAGGTGTTCAGCATTTGCGGTTGACTATCCGCCCCGGGGACGCCAGCCAATGCATACGATCGGGTCCTGAAGGCCCTATGCAAAAGACCGGGAGAATGCCGCCGATGACCAAGTCACTCGCAGGAAAAGTCGCGCTCGTCACCGGAGCCTCGTCGGGCATCGGCGAGGCTGCCGCGCTGTGCCTTGCCGAAGCGGGGGCGACGGTCGCGCTGTCCGCGCGCCGCGCCGACCGGCTCGCCGGGCTGGTCGCGCAGATCGAGGCTGCGGGCGGCAAGGCGCTGGCGATCCCGGGCGACATGATGATCGAGGCCGACGCGAAGCGCGCGGTGGAGGAGACCGTCGCCGCGTTCGGTTCGGTCGACATCCTCGTCAACTCGGCCGGCGTCATGCAGGCGGGCGGGATCGAGAACTGCGATACCGACCTCTACCGCCGGGTGATCGACATCAACCTGATGGGCACGGTCTATACTTGCGCCGCCGCCGTGCCGCACATGCTGGCGAAGGGCGAGGGCGACATCATCACCATCTCCTCGCTCGCGGGGCGCAAGGGCGGTCCGATGACCAGCGCCTACTCCGCCAGCAAGCACGCGGCGAACTCGTTCACCGATGGCATCCGGCAGGAACTGGGCGGCAAGAACATCCGCGTCACCACCCTGATGCCCGGCGCCACCGAGACCGAGGTGGGCGACAACATCGTCGACCCGAACTGGCGCACCGCGATCAAGGCGCACGTCGGCAAGGAAGGCGCCGTCAAGCCGCGCGACATCGGCGAGGCCATCGTCTTCATCCTGTCGATGCCGCGCCGCACCAACATCTCGGAGATCACCGTGCGGCCGACGATCGATACTTCGGCCTGAGCGAGCGCGATTTTCCGACAAGACAACAAGACGGGAGAAGAACGATGGCCGGAAGGCTTCAGGACAAGGTCTGCATCATCACCGGCGCGGGCTCGGGCATGGGCAAGGCGATGGCGCAGCTGTTCCACGCGCAAGGGGCGAAGCTGGTCCTCGCCGACATCTCGGGCAAGCAGGACGAAGTGGCCGCCAGCCTGGGCGACAACGTGGTCGCGGTCCACTGCGACGTCTCGGACGAGCAGCAGATCAAGGCGCTGATCGCCACGGCCGAGGACAGCTTCGGCCGCCTCGACGTGCTGTGCAACAACGCCGGCTTCGGCGGCGGCATGGCGGCGCTCCACGAGCAGCCGGTGGAACTGTGGGACAAGGTCCACGCCACCAACATCCGCGGCGTGTTCCTCGGCATGAAGTACGGCATCGAGTCCATGCTCAAGACCGGCGGCGGCGCCATCGTCAACACCAGCTCGGCCTCGGCGGTGATCGGGTGGAAGCACCACGGCGTCTACTCGTCGGCCAAGGCGGGCGTCCACCAGCTGACCAAGGTCGCCGCGCTCGACTATTCGGACCGGAACATCCGCGTCAACGCGGTGGCGCCGGGCACGATGTGGACCGGCCTCGTCGAAGCCTCGAAGACCCACGACACCCCGCCCGAGGGCTTCCCCACGCTGGCGGGCATCCCGATGGGCCGCTGGGGCTATGCGCAGGACATCGCCAACGCCGCGCTGTTCCTGGCGAGCGAGGAAGCGGCCTACATCACCGGCGTGGTCCTGCCGGTGGACGGCGGCTATTCGATCGGCTTCTCGGGCATGGGCGCCGAGCGTCCGGGCATCGTCAGCGTCAACACCGACGGGACGTAAGGGGGGCGTGGACGGATACGGACAGTCCGTAAACGCCCCAACCTAGCCATTTGAACGATCTTGCTAGCTTGCTCGGTATCAGACGTTGGTTTAGGAATCAGCAGATGCACGATGACCAATGGGTGTGGCCTGAGCGGGGCGATCTTTATCGTGCCTGCCTGAACTTAGCTGATCCTCAGGCGACTGCCGCGAGTGTCAGCGAAGCGGCGGACATCCTGCTTAACGACATAGAACTATATGACGATCCACGGCAGGGGAAAGACCTGTGGCTTTTCCCCGCCGAAATCCCCGTCGCCGACGATATTGCGACCAAGCTGCACGCGCTTGCGGGGGCTGAAACCTCGGGGAATTGGGGTGACGCAATCATCGGGCATTCGACTTGGCCTAGCATCTGTGCCGATGCTCAGACGCTGCTTGGAATGATCCGTCGCAATGGGCAGGGAGCCGTGCAGAAGGTTCGCTAACCGCGAGCCAGTCGCAGGAACCGGACCTTCTCCTAGCCACCCAAACCGGAGGTTTGGCGGACGTCGAATTTGTCGCTGTGCCCTACAACCAGGGCGCCGCCGCGATTCCCGCCAGCTTCGGGTCCACCCAGAGGTATTCGGTGTAGTGGCCGATGCGCCGCCGCGTATCGACGTAGCAGAAGCACAGCCCCGCATCCGGCGAGGGTTCGGCCGGGAACAGGAACGCGAGTTCGTCGCCGCTCGCCCGGACGTCGCCGAGCAGCCGCTCCCATTCGGAGTACGGCCCGGGCACGGCCACGGCGACATGGTGGAAGTTCAGGATATGGCCCGATAGGTCCACCGCATCGGTGTAGACCTCGATCGCGCCGGCGACCGGTTCGATGATCTCGAACTGGCGCACCTTGCCCGGCTCGCCGACGTTCGCGATCGCGGACTTCACCGAGAGCGGCCGCCGCTCGCCATAGGACAGCACCTCGATCTGCGCCTGGCTGCGGGTGATCCCGGTCAGGCCCAGTTCCGTCTCGGCATGGGCGACGGCGGCGTCCATGTCGCGCGTCACGTAGCTCATCTGCACGAGTTGCCCGTAACGCGCGCCCAGATGCGTCATGCGCCCTGCTTCACCGGGATGCGGTAGCGCTCGATGTAGTGGGCGAAAGCCTCGTGCACGCCCTCGCGGGTGAGGCCGTAGCGTTCGAGCGAGTACTCGTGCTTGCCGTGCTTGCCCTTGGGATTGGCGGCCATGTAGGCGTCCATCGCGGCTTTCGCCTCGTCGGTGAAGGGCTCGCCGAAGTGCTCGTAGATGCGGCGGCATTCGCCGATCGGGTCCTTCATGACGTCGACGTACTGGACGTCGAGGATCGCGTCGGCCCCGTGCCGGGCGCGGAAGGCGTCCTGCCGCTCGATCATCAGCGCGAAAGTTTCCATGAAGGTTTCGCCGATGCGGTGGAGATCCACGTCGTCCGAGTAGACCATCCGCACGTTCTCGATCAGGCTGCCGATCGAGCCGAGCACGTCGGCCGGATCGCGGTGGGTCATCACCAGTTGCGCATCGGGATAGACCTCGGCCAGCGCATCGAGGAACAGCGGGTGCCACGGGTTCTTGAGCACCCAGCGGCCGCCGGTTTCGGCCTGGAGCAGTTGCAGCAGCCGCTTGTGGAAGCGGAAGGCGGGCAGATAGTCCGCCTTGTGGAACAGCCAGTCGCGGTAAGTGGGCACGTCCGCCTGCGATTCGAACACTTGCGCGCAGAACGAGTAGTTCATCGAGAACTGGCACTCGGTCGGGCTATGCGCGTCCTCGTAGTGGATCGCGGCGATCTTGGGCATGTACTGGAGCGCCATCTGCGTCGCTTCCTGCATCTTGGCCCAGCGCGGCCCGGCGGCCAGTTCCTCGGGCCGCGGCGGCGGCACCGGGTCATGCGATTCCCAGCGCAGGAACGGGCGGCGCGTGGGATCGGCGGCGAGCAGGTTGATGAGCAGCGTGGTGCCGGTGCGCGGCAGGCCGAACACGAACAGCGGCTTTTCGACCGGGCGCTCCAGCAGTTCGGGGTGGCCGGCCAGCCAGTCCTCGATCCGCAGGCGATTGGCCATGTACTTCACGAGGTCGCGGTGCGCGAGCTGGCTGCCGCGCTCGCTGAACTTCGCCTCGTCCGCATAGGCGCGCAGCAGCACTTCCAGCCCTTCGAGCGCTGCCGGATCGCCCACTTCGGTGAGCCCCGTTTCCGCCCGTGCGGCCGCGATGACCTCATCGACAGTCATGTCCCCGTTCCTCTTCCTGTTCTTATCGTCCCTGCGGTGTGCGCCGGGACGGGGAGCGATTGCAAGATAGGGGGCACTCATTCAAACTTGCCGAAAGGCGCGCGACGAACGCGGGCAGATGGCGGAGAGGCGCGGAAAACCATGGATTTGAACGCGGCAAGGCACGCATTCGTGACCGGCGGGGCGAGCGGGATCGGGCTAGGTATCGTTGATGCGATGCTCCGGCGCGGGCTTCGCGTCACGGTGGCGGACATCGACGCGCAGGCGCTGGAGAGCGTCGTCGGCGAAAGGGGCGCGGCGCTGCGCGGGGTCGTGCTCGACACCCGCGACCGGGAGGGCTGGGCGCGCGCGAAGGAGGAGGCCGAGGCCGCCTTCGGCCCGGTCGACGTGCTGGTCAACAACGCCGGCATCGCCCCCAACGGGCGGGAGTTCGCGGACATGGACCCCGAGAGCTTCGACCGCATCCTCGCCATCAACCTCGTCGGCGTGGCCAACGGCGTCTTCGCCTTCGCGGCGGACATGCGGGGCCGGGGCCGGGGGCACATCGTCAACACTTCGTCGCAGGCGGGTCTCACGGCGAGCGTGCCGGGGGTGGGCGCCTATGCCGTCGCCAAGTTCGGCGTGACCGCGCTGACCGAGGGACTGCGGCAGGAGATGGCGCCCCACGGCGTCGGCGTCTCGCTGCTGTGCCCCGGCTATGTCGCCACCAGCCTTGCCGACAATACCCGCAAGGTCGGCGGCGAGATCAGGGACTATGCCGGCGCCATGCCGCCCTCGACCGTGACGCCCGGCGACGTGGGAGAGATGGTCGCCGCCGGGATCGAGGCGGACGCGGCCTGCATCGTCACCCACACCCGCGTGTGGCGCAGCATGGAGCCGCGCCTCGCCGCCATCCGCGCCGCCTGCGACTTGCGGGACGCGGCGGCATGAGCGCTTCGCTGGAAGACCGCGTCGCCCGGATCGAGGCGCAGGGTGCCGTGGCCGATCTCGTCCACGCCTATGCCCGCGCCGTGCGGCGGGAGGCTTACGAGGACATCCTCGCGCTGTTCGCGGAAGACGGCACGTTCGAGGTCCGCTCCGGCCAGCCCGACCGCGCCGAGTTCACGCCGCGCCAGCGGTTCGACAGCCCGGCGGCGCTGGTGGCCTTCCTGATGGAAGGCAAGGGCAAGCCGCATCCGGTGCCGCTGATCCACAACCTGATGGTCGAGGTGGAGGGCGAGGCGGCAAGCGCCAACGCGATGATGGTCGCCAGCATTACCGGCACCGACAAGGTGGTGACGGGGGAGTACCACGACAGCTTCGTGCGGGTCGGCGGGGAGTGGCGGTTCAAGGCGCGGATCTACACCGTCTTCGGCTGAGCCAGATTCTCCCCATCGCTTCGCGAGAGGGAGGATCTGGTTGCTCACCGCTTCTCCACGCTCACCCCGCCGAACATCATCCCCTCGGCAGGCCCGGTCAGCACGTCCATCGGGAACACCTTGGGCACGGCGCTCACCGCGTCCAGCCGCGCAAGGTGCGCCGCATCCAGCGTCAGGGCCAGCGCGCCGAGATTGTCCGCCAGTTGCTCCGGCGTGCGGGTGCCCAGCACCGGCGAGGCGACCGCCGGGTTCGCGAGCGTCCACGCCAGCGCGACCTGGGCGCTCGAAGCGCCGATCTCCTGGGCCACCGCCGTCACCTCGTCGGCGATGGCGAGGTTGTGCTCGTTGAGCCGCCCGGTCGCGGCGTTCATCGTCCTGCGGTCGTAGGCGCCGCCGGGGGCGGCCGGGGCGAGGTCGGCGCGGGTGTACTTGCCGGCCAGCACCCCGCCGCCGAGCGGGGACCACGGGCAGACGCCCATGCCCATTTCCGCCGCCATCGGGATCATCTCGCGCTCCACGGTCCGCTCGATCAGAGAGTAGCTGATCTGCAGCGCGCAGAACGGTGTCCAGCCGCGCAACTGCGCGATCGCCTGCATCCGGCTCGCCTGCCAGGCGGGGGTGTCCGAAAGGCCGGTGTAGAGCACCTTGCCACTGCGCACGAGGTCGTCGAACGCGCGCAGGATCTCCTCCACCGGCGTGCGGAAGTCCCACATGTGGAGGTAGAGCAAATCGATCCAGTCGGTGCCGAGGCGCCGCAGCGAGTCCTCGACCGAGCGCACCATGTTGCGCCGGTGGTTGCCCGCCGCGTTGGGATCGCCGGGGCGGGTGGTGAGCGAATACTTGGTCGAGATCACCACCCGCTCGCGCCGCTTGCCGAGAATGCGGCCGAGCACTTCCTCCGACCCGCCCATGCCGCCGTAGAAGTCGGCCGTGTCGATGAAGTTGCCGCCCATGTCGATGTAGGTGTCGACCATGTCGGTCGCCTGTTCGTCGCTGGAACCCCAGCCGCCGGGCTCCACGCCGAAAGTCATAGTCCCCAGCGCCAGCGGCGAAACCCGCAGGCCGGACCCGCCGAGCAGGCGGTAGTGATCGAGGCTCGTGGCCATACGTCTCTCCTTTGCCCGGCCTTTTGCCCTGAGAAACGGCGGAAGACCACGGTTGCGACCACGGCTGCGACCTGGGTCAAGTGGATGTTCCGGCCGCCACCCGCATTGCATCGCGCCCACCCGCATCGTAGCAGGCAGGCATGATCGCCCACGTCGAGCCCTTCCACGCGACCACCATCGGCCGCATCGCCTATGAACTCGCCGCCAGGGGCCGCGACGTGATCCACATGGAATACGGCCAGCCCTCGACCGGCGCGCCCGCCGCCGCCATCGCCGCCGCCCACGCGGTGCTCGACAGCGAGGCCGGCGGTTACTGGGAAAGCCCGGCCCTGCGCGAGCGCATCGCCCGGCACTATGCGGAAAGCTACGGCGTCATGGTCTCGCCCGAGCAGGTGTTCCTCACCTGCGGCGCCTCGCCCGCCTTCGTGCTGGCGCTGTCGTGCTTCCGGCCCGGCGCAAGGGTGGCGCTGGCGCGGCCCGGCTACGTCGCCTACCGCAATGCCCTGCGCACACTCTACATCGAGCCGGTGGAGATGCCCTGCGGCCCGGCCGAGCGCTATCAGGTCACCGCCGAAGCGCTCGACGCGCTCGATCCCGTGCCGGAGGGGCTCATCATCGCCAGCCCGGCCAACCCGACCGGCACCGTGATCCCGCCCGACGAACTCGCGGCCATTGCCGAAGTCTGCGCGCGCAAGGGCATCCGGGTGATCTCGGACGAGATCTACCATGGCCTCACATACGGCGCAGGCGCGGATTCGATGCTCCAGCATGTCCCGCAGGCGCTGGTGGTCAACAGCTTCTCGAAGTGGTTCAGCATGGCGGGCTGGCGTCTCGGATGGCTGGTGGTGCCGCCCGCGCTCATCGAGCCGGCGCGCGCACGGATCGCCAACCTTTTCCGACCCCGCCGGTCCTTGCCCAGCACGCCGGCCTCGTCGCCTTCGACGCCCGCGAGGAACTGGAAGGCCACCTCGCCAACTATGCGCGCAACCGCGAACTGCTGCTCGCCGCGCTGCCGCGCCTCGGCCTTGCGCATATCGCGCCGCCCGACGGCGCCTTCTACATCTGGGCCGACATCGGCCACCTGACCAACGACAGCTTCGCGTTCTGCCGCCGCCTGCTGGAAGATACCGGCGTGGCCACCGCGCCCGGCATCGACTTCGACCCCGTCGAGGGCAACCGCTTCATCCGCCTCAGCTTCGCCGTCTCCACGCCCGAGATCGAGGACGCGATCGAGCGCATGGTGGCATGGTTCGCCGCGCGGCCGGACAACGGCGGCGTGGCGGTCAGCCCGGCCTGACGACGTCCAGCACCGCCTGCGTGAACCAGGCGTCCAGCGCCGCGGTCCCCGCGCCGTCGAGGGGCGGCAGGGGCAGGTGCCTGGTGAAGAACACATAGCCGATCGCCAGCATCGCCAGTTCCAGCGCGCGCACTTCCCCGTTCGGTCCGCCGAGATAGCCGGCGATCGGCGCGATGCTGCGTTCGGTGAAGACCCGTGCCGCAATAGCCGCCGCTTCCGGCTCGCCTGAGGCCATCGCCATCATCAGCATGGGCCGGGCCGAATTCTCCTCTTCGCGCAGGGTGCGGGCCAGCGTCCGTGCCATCTCCTCCGGCAGCATGGCGACGAGATCGTCGACCGCCATCGCATCGCGCAGTGCCGCCTCGAACAGCCCGGCCTTGCTGCCGTAGTAGCGCAGGACGAGCGTGGAACTGGTCCCGGCGATGGCCGCCACCTCGCGGATGCCGGTGTGCGAGTAGCCGGTGACCGCAAAGGCGCGCTGCGCCGCCTGCAGGATGCGTGCACGGGTGGCCTCGGCATCGCGTTTGCGGGGGAGAGCGGCGGTCATCCGACAAGGCTAGCTGCACGCTTGACAGCTGTCCAAGAGCAACGGATGTTACCAGTTGATAACTTAAGGCGCGGGAGAAAGATAATCGCGACGTTCGTACTCGTTCACGGCGGCGGTCACGGGGGCTGGTGCTACAAGCCGGTGGCGCAGCGGCTGCGCGCTCGGGGGCATGAGGTCCATGCGCCCTCGCTCACCGGGCTTGCCGACCGCAAGCACCTGATGAACCCCTCGATCGACCTCGAAACGCATGTCACCGATGTCGCGCAACTGCTCGAATACGAGGACCTGAGCGAGGTGATCCTCGTCGGCCACAGCTACGGTGGCATGGTCATCACCGGCATCGCCGACCGCGTGCCGGAGCGGGTGGGCCACCGCGTCTACCTCGATGCCGCCTACCCGGTGGAGGGCGAATCGCTTTACGAACATGCCTATGAGATGATCCACCAGGCGAAGCAGGGGCTGCACGAGGTGGATGGCGTGGAACTGGTCATGCCGCCGATGCCGGGCATGGCGGCGTTCTTCGGCGTGACCGACCCGCAGCTCGGCGCGTGGACCGATGCGCGGCTGACCGCGCAGCCGTGGAAATGCTTCGCGCAGAAGATCACCTTCCGCGACGAGACGGCGATGCGTGCGATTCCGGAAAGCCACCTGATCTGCACCTCGACCATACCTGGGCGCGACATGGCGCTGCTCGACGCGCGATCGGAAGGCCGCGTCTGGGACATCGACACGGGTCACGATCTCATGCTGACCGAGCCCGACTGGGTCACCGAAAAACTGGAGGCGATCGCCCGCCTCTGACCCTCGCGTCCGAGGGGACATCGTCCGGAATGCGGAGTGGTGTATACACCGGGCTTTCACATCGCGCGCGTAGACTGTAGCAAGATGATACGGTGCTTCACCACGCGCGGGTTCTGCGTATTGACGCAAGGTGGCACTTCGGGATTTTGGCGCACCCTTCGGACGCGAGAATAACAAGAGATGGCAAGGACCCTGGACAAGTTCACCGATGACCGTGCGCGTGCGCGGCGTCTGCGCGAATTCCTGCATGACTGCGCGGGCAGCGGCCCTTCCGAGGAAACCGACCGGGTGCGCGAAGCCGTGCTTGAACTGGCGGGCACCGGCATCGCGGGCGGCGATCGTGGGGCGCGGCGCGGTTTCGACGTCGCGGCGATCCACGCGATGCTCGACTGCGGGGCGACGATGAGCGCGGTGCTCGAGATCATGGGCCGCGACGTTCGCTTCATGCTCTCGCGCGGGGCGCAGGATTCCTGCCTCGCCAGCGTGGTGATGAACGACGGGTCGGACGAAGCGCTCGCCGAGGGGCCGACGCTGGCGCTGGCCTTGCTGGCGGCGCACGTCTCCTCGGTGCTCTCGCGCATCGAAAAGGGCGCGCAGGCCGGGGAAATCCACGCTGCGCCCGCATCGATCCGGCTGCACTGAAGCCTGGGACAAGCGTTCCTCGGCATCCGCCGGAAGACAACGGCACGGCGGTGATTCGGGTGCCGGGTTGTGCGCGCCGGGCCTCTCCCTCATCATCCGGTGATGGCCGAATTCCACCCCGAACTGCGCCGCGCCGCGGGCATGATCCCGCGTTTCGCCTTCACGCCGACGCTGGCTCGTTTCGCCCGCTTCCTCCAGCGTCTGCGCGGGGTGCCCAAGCCGCCACGCCCGGAAGGCTTGTCCGTTCGCGACGTCGTTATTCCCGCGTCGGGCGACCGGCCGGACTTGCGCGTGCGGGTCTACGCGCCCGATACCGTCGCGGCGCCGAGGCCTGCGATGCTATGGATCCACGGCGGCGGCTTCATCATCGGCACGCCCGAGCAGGACGAGGCCAACATCATCGCCCTGTGTCGCGAACTGGACATGGCGGTGGTCGCCGTCGCCTATCGCCTCGGTCCCGACCATCCCCATCCGGCGGCGCTTCACGATTGTTACGCCGCGCTCGAATGGCTGCATGGCCATGCGGGGATCCTCGGTGTCGATGCCGGACGGATCGCCATCGGCGGCAACAGC
>DATKFS010000134.1:0-7248 GCA_035511275.1 Novosphingobium sp. | reverse complement strand
AGCCCCTACGAAATCCTGGAAGGGCTGGAGCAGCTGCGCCTTCTGGAAGGCGGGCGCAGCATCGCGACGGTCGAAGTCGCCGCGCCCAGCCACGCGATGTCGGGCATCGACACGCCCGCCGACATCGCCTTGGCCGAGGAGGCGATCGCGCGGCTGGGCGATCCCTTCCCGGTCTGATAGCGCGCCCCGGATGCACGTGCCGCCTTCCTTCGTCATCGCTCGCCACGGCAACACGTTCGAGGCCGGGGAGCCGCCCCGCCGCATCGGCGCGCGGACCGACCTGCCGCTGACGGCGGCGGGCGTCGCGCAGGCCCACGCGCTGGGCACGCATTTCGCGGCACTCGGCTGGCGCTTCGCCCGGGTGCTGGTTTCCCCGCTGTCGCGCACGCGCGAGACGGCGCGCGCGATCCTGACGCACCTGCCCGGTGCTCCCGGACCCGAGACCGCCGAATGGCTGCGCGAGATCGATCATGGCCCGGACGAGGATCGGGCCGAGGATGCGGTCCGCGCCCGCGTCGGCGCCGCCGCGCTGGCCGCCTGGGACGCGCGCGCCGAGCCGCCGCCGGGCTGGACCGTCGATGTCGGCGCGCGCGTGGCGGCCTGGCGCGATCTCTTCGCCGGCGACCGTGGCGGGGATGGGGGCGCGACGCTGCTCGTCACCAGCAATGGCGCCGCACGCTTCGCGCTGATCGCGGCGGGGCTGGACGTGGCCGGGGGAATGAAGCTGCCGACCGGAGGCTACGGCGCGCTGCGCCGGGGCGCGGACGGCAGGCTCGATGTCGTCGCGTGGGGCAGGCGGCCGTGACCGCGCTCCCGCCACCGCTGCTGAGGGCGCCGCCCTTTCCCTGGGCCGATGCCTCCGTTTCGCACCCGCAGGGGGGCGCGCAGCCTGCCGTGAGCGATATCGGCGCGCTTTTCGCGATGGTGCGCGAGGCGCGTGTCGGCGGGCGCTTCTGGGCCGATCCGGCGCATCTCGCGCGGCCGGCGGGCACCGTCCTGCGGCCCCGCCGCATCGCCGACCTTGCCGCCCACCGCGCCACGCTGACCGTGCCCGAGCGGCGCGATGCGGTGTGGATCGCGCCCTCGCCCGGCCGGGACTGGGCCGACGCGCTGGGCGATCTCGTCGCGCGCGACGGAGGGGAGTGGCGCGGCGACGTCGATCCCTGGTCGGTGCTGCCGGGCGCGCAGGTGCTTGCCGCGCATGGCAACGACGAGTGGGTGGCGCTCGCGCGGATCGCGGGAGTGCCGGTGCGCCTGCTCTCGCTTGGCCGCTTCGGTGCCCCCGGCGATGGCGAGTCGGCGCTGGACCGGCTTGCCGCCAGCGCGCTCGCCCTCGCATGGCGCGACCCGTTCACGGGCGCATCTTCGACGATCGAGGCGAGCGTGGAACTGCTGGCGATGTGGCGCGCGACGCTGGCCGGCAACCGTCCGATCGCGGCGGCTTGCGGGATGGCCTGGTGGAAGCGGGCGGAAATCCGCCGTTTCCTCTGGCATCCGCAGCGTCCCATGCGCATCGTGCAGAGGCCCGCCAAGGCGCTGGCGCTGGCCGCGAAGGCCGGCGGCGCGGTGGCGATCTGGCCCTCGCGCGTGTCGCCCGCGCTCGTCGGCGAAGCGCGCGAGAAAGGCGCGGGGCTCGTGCGCGTGGAGGACGGCTTCGTGCGCTCGGTGGGCCTCGGGGTCGATCTCGTGCCGCCTTCGTCGGTGGTGGTGGACGCCTCGGGCATCCATTTCGACCCCTCTGGTCCCAGCGACCTCGAGACGATCCTGAACGGGACGGCGATGTCTCCGGCGCTGCTCGCGCGGGCTTGCGCGCTGCGCGACGCGATCGTCGCCGGGGGCATCAGCAAGTATTCCGCCGGGACGGGTTCCGCCGTGCCCGAACGGCAGGCCGGCAAGCGGCTGGTCCTCGTCCCCGGGCAGGTCGAGGACGACATGTCGGTGCTGGCGGGAGGCGGAAGATTGGTCGCCGAGGGGGGAGGGAATCTCGAGCTTCTGCGGCGGGCGCGCGCGCTCGAACCCGATGCGGAGATCTGGTTCCGGCCCCACCCGGACGTCGATGCGGGGCACCGCAAGGGCGCTGTCGCCGACGCCGAAGTGCTGGCCCACGCGGACCGCATCGTGCGCGGCGGCGGCATGGCGCCGCTGCTCGACGCGGTCGACGCGGTGCATGTGCTCACTTCGCTGACGGGCTTCGAGGCGCTGATGCGCGGGCGCGAGGTGACCTGCCACGGCACCCCGTTCTACGCCGGGTGGGGCCTCACGCGCGACCTTGGCGACGTGCCGCCGCGACGCACCCGCAGGCTTGCGCTCGACGCGCTGGTGGCGGGCGTGCTGATCCTATACCCCCGCTATCTCGATCCCGTCACCGGCCTGCCCTGCCCGCCAGAAGTGCTGGTCGGCCGCATGGCGTCGGCGAGCGCCGCCAACCGGCTTGGCTGGATCGCCCCCTTGCGCCGCTGGCAGGGCCGCCTCATGGGCATGCTGCGATGACCGACGTGATCCTCGATATCTCCCGCCTGATCTCCCGCCTGCGCTACTCCACGCCTTCGGGGGTGGACCGGGTGGAGATGGCCTATGCGCGCGGCCTCCTGGCGCATTACGGCGACGCGCTGGCCTTTGCGGCCGTCCATCCGACGGGCCTCTACGGCCGCATCGGCCGCGCGGCGGCGCTGGACTATCTCGACGAGCTGGAACGGCGCTGGGCGAACGAGGCCGATGCCCCGCGCCAGCGTTCGCTCCCCTCGGTGCTGCCGCGTCTCGCCGCGCTGCTGCCCTCCCGCGCGGCGCCCCGCGCGCCGGGGAGCATCTACGTCCAGGCCTCTCCCAGCCACCTGACCCGCCCGGCCCAGATGCGCCGCATACTTGCGCGGGAGCAGGCGCGGTTCCTGTGCCTGGTACACGACCTCATCCCGATCGAATTCCCGGAATATGCGCGGCCCTCGGGCGCTGCCCTCCATCGTCGGCGGATCGAGACCATCGCCGGGCTGGCGGACGGAGTGATCGTCTATTCGCAGGCCACGCTGCGCTCGCTCCAGCCCTGGCTGGACCGCAGCGGGCGGGGCGCGAACGTCCACGTCGCCAAGCTCGGCACCGATACTTTCGAGGTCGGCCCGGCTGCCGCGGGGCAGGGGGACGACCGGCCCTATTTCGTGTGCCTCGGCACCATCGAGCCACGCAAGAACCACCTGCTGCTGCTACATCTGTGGCGCCATCTGGCCGAGACCCTGCCGGCGGCCGACGTGCCGCGCCTGCTGGTGATCGGTCGGCGCGGGTGGGAGAACGAGCAGGTGATCGACATGCTCGAACGCTGCCCGGCGCTCCAGGGCCATGTCGAGGAACTGGGCGGATGCCCGGATGCCCGCATGGCGGCGCTGGTGCGGGGCGCCCACGCATTGCTGATGCCGACTTTCGTGGAAGGCTACGGACTGCCCGTGGCCGAGGCGCTGGCGGTCGGCACTCCGGTGATCTGCAGCGACCTGCCGGTCCTGCGCGAAGTGGGCGGCGCGGCGCCGGACTACCGCGATCCGCTCGACGGGCCGGGCTGGAAGGCGGCGGTGCTCGACCATGCCGCGCGGGGCCCGCTCCACCGCGCCCAGCTCGCCCGCCTGCCGCAGTGGCACAAGCCGACCTGGGCGGAACACATCGCCGTCGTGGCGGAGGCGGTCGAGGCGCTGCGCGGCGGCTGACGCCCGCTCAGTTGCCCAGCCGTCCGGTGGTGTCGTACCGCAGCGAGGTATAGGGCACCTGGATATAGTCCAGCACCGAGTAGGCCGCCCGCCCGACGCGCGAGCGCGACTTCGCGAACAGCAGCTCGCCCAGGTTCAGTCCCACGCCCACGAAGAGATGGCGCTTGGGGACGACCCCCATCTCGCGGTCGCTGTTCGAGAAATCCGTGGCGTAGTAGCCGACCTGGAGGTCCAGGTACTTCAGCGGGCTGTTCTCCAGCCGCTCGAAACCTGCGCCCTTCAGCGAGAGCATGAACCGCTGCTGCGCGTAGTGCTCCTTGCCGACGTGGCTGTAGATGTGGTCGTTGGGAATGATCTCCAGCTTGAAGGCGAGCTTTTCCTTGAGGCCGGGCACGGTGTTGCGCAGCACCGAGAAGGCGGCGCCGGCGACGTTCATGGTGATGTCCTGCATCGAATAGCCGCTGTCGGGCTCGATCGCGTCGGACACCTCGTTCAGCGCCATGAGCCCGGCGGCGAGGATGCCCGCGGTCAGCGCATCGCCTTCGGACCCGCCGGTGTTGCGATGGATGCGGTAGTGCAGGATTTCGGCGATCAGATAGGTGTTGAACGCGTGGGTCAGCTTGTCGACGCCGACGTTCTGGGTGTCCTTGCCGAACCAGCCCTCGTCCTTGAAGTGGAACGAGGTGGTGTCCTTGAACAGCTTGGGGATCGACTGCGCGCCGACATAGGCGGTGAGGATCGCCATCTCGGTGCCGACGCTGCTGGCCTGGCTGACGAAGCCGCGATGCGAGGCATACTCGCGCGGCACGTGTCCCGAGGGCGTGAGCGGCACTGGCGGCCCGGCCGGGGGCGGAGTGGCAGGGGGCGGCCCAGCGGGGGACGGCGTGGCGAGGGACGGGGCTGGCGTATCGGCGGCGGGGTCGGGGGGGAGGGCGGCGGGCCTGCTTGCGAGGGGGGTGCCGGTCGATGCCCGGGCGATGTCGGCGAGGTCCCATGGCCTGTCGGGCGAGGCGGCGCCCGGCATCGCGGCGATCCGGAGAGGCGCATCTACATCCGATATGGATGATTCGGCCGCTGCCCCGCGCGCGGGGAAGGCTGCCAGGGCGGCAATGAGCGCCAGTGAAGCCGGTCGCCAATACCCGTATTTCATCAGGTCCCCTGCCGCAGCGCCCCGCGTGCGGGGCCTTCGTGCCGAGGACATCGGATAACCGGCGATCTGGGCGATCGGCCCGGCGGCCATCGTCCACGCCGGCTAAGATCCTCCGGAATGAACGTATTTTAATGCTGCGACCGAATCTTTCCAGTCGTTTGTCATGGAAACGTCACCAGGCCTCGTCCGCCGGCCGGCGGCGGGGGGCCGGGACCTCAGCCTTGCGGAGCGTTGCCCGGCTGTCGGCTGCGCGCCTCGCGGTCGATCGCGCGCTTGATGTCCTTCACGAAGCGCGAATGGCGCACGCCCTTGAGGAATGCCTCCTGGACCAGGTTGCCCCGCCAGCGGCAAGGGCGCTTGATCTGGATGAGCAGCACGTAGCGGTCCTCGTCGGTCTCGTTCCAGACCTCGTGGTTGAACATGTCGTCGAACAGGAACGACTGCCCTTCCTCCCAGTGGAGGACGTGGAGCGTCTCGCCCTCTTCGAGGTGCATCCGGCATTTCGCGCGCTCCCGGGGCACCTTCAGCGCGAGGTGGTAGGTCAGCATGCCCTTGGTCATGCCCCAGTGGCGCGGGATATGGCCGCCCGCCTCCATCACCGAGAAGTTCGCTGTCACCAGTCCGGGCACCTTCTCGACCAGCGCCGCGGTGACCGGCGCGCGGGCCGCGTTGCCCGGCATGCGATAGCCGTAGCCCTTGAGGAAGAACGCGCGCCAGCGGCGGTCGGCGGCGATGCGGCCGTGGTCGAACGAGATGTCGCCGAGCGAGGGGATGTCCTCCGCGCGGATGCGCACGGCCTCGTCGCGGATCGCCTCCCAGTGGCGTTCCAGCTCGGCGATCCAGGGGAAGAACGCCTTGTCCTGGATCGCGGCGTCGGGGATCAGCGAATTGCGCATGATGAGCCGGTCGATCGCCGGGCGCATTTCCTTGCCGATCTGGAACAGCGACTTGCCGAGGAACGGAACCTTCCAGCCGCGTGCGGCGACGGTCTTCTGCCAGTTCATGGACGGACGCCTCAGCGCTTTACGGAGGCAATTCTCGAACCGAACACGCGATCCCAGAAGATCGCGGAGATCGCGAAGTTGCCGCCGTCGTCGACGTAGTGGTGCCGCATGTGATGGCGCTTCAGCGCCGCGCCGATCCGCCCGCGCATGGGGAACTGGTGGCAGGCGTAGTGCACCGCGTCATAGATTACGTAGCCGGTCATGAACCCCAGCAGGACCCAGGTCCCGCGCCCTCCCAACGCAGCCAGGCAGGCGCCCCACACCATCGCCCCGACCGTGATGCTGACGGGCAGCGGCATCAGCCCGCGCATCGCATCGCTCGGGTTGGCGTGGTGGTTGCCGTGGATCAGGAAGACGAGCCAGCGCAGCACCGGCAGTTTGCTTTCGAGGTGGAACAGGTAGCGGTGCATCGCATATTCGAACAGCGTCCACACGAGCAGACCGGCCGCGACCAGGGCGAGGCCCTCCAGCAGTCCGGTCGAGCCCCAGGCCGTCCATGCGATCGCCGGGAGCATCACTGCCCAGCTCACGGCGAAGGTTCGCGGCGAGATCAGCGTAAGCTTTTCCAGGCGCTCGCTTTTGAACAACCTGATGCGTTGCGAACTGGAAACCGGGGCTGGCATTGGATGCCATGCTGGACAGTAGAGGGGTTTAACTGTCAAGTCGAAATGCCTCCAAGCGAGATGAACTTATGACAAGGGGTGTCATGTCCGCAGCAACGGAAAATGGTGCCGGACCGAAGACGGAGTCGTTTGTCCCGAACCGTATTCTCGTCACCGGGGCGTCGGGTGGACTGGGCGGCGCGCTCGCGCGGCACTATGCGCGGGCGGGCGTGGAGATGAGCCTGTGGGGGCGCGATGCGGCGCGGCTCGATGCCGTGGCGCAGGTCTGCCGCAGGGCCGGGGCACGGGTGGAGGTCCGCTCGCTGGACCTGACCGACATCGACGGCGCGCTGGCCGCGCTTGCCGAGGAGGATGCGGCCGGCGGCTACGATCTGGCACTGCTCGCCTCGGGCCGGGGGGACGTGCGGGCGGCGGGCGACCGCGTCGAGGACGCGCGCATGGTCGCGCTGCTGGGCACGGTCAACTTCGTCGCCCCGGCAGCGATGGCGGCCGCGCTCGCCGCGCGCATGGCGGCGCGGGGGCACGGGCGGATCGTCATCGTCGGCTCGGCGGCGGCGTTCCATGCCCTGCCTTTCGCGGCCGCCTATTCGGGGACCAAGGCGGGTCTTGCGCGCTTCGCCGATGCGCTGCGGCTCTCGGTGGCCGGGCACGGGGTGCGCGTGACGCTGGTTTCGCCCGGCTTCATCGACACGGCGGCCGGGAGGAAGGTGCCCGGTCCGAAACCGATGCTGATGAAGCCCGAGGCCGTGGCGGCGCGGATCGCGCGGGCCGCGGCGCAGGGCAAG
>DATKFS010000133.1:0-6658 GCA_035511275.1 Novosphingobium sp. | reverse complement strand
AGATCCGCGCGCTCTGGTCGAGCAGCTCGAAGCAGCGCGCGCGCATCTCCGGGTCCTTCTCGTCGGCCAGCAGTTCGAGGCCGTTGGAAAGCGCCCCGACCGGGCTCAGCATGTCATGGCAGAGGCGCGAACACAGCAGGCTGGCAAGTTCGAGCGAACTCGTGGTGGTCATGGAATCAGGCACTTTCCGTCTTCTTTTCTCGCACGGCCCGCTACGACATCGCCGCGCCGTCAGTCCACGACGCGGTAGGCCAGTGGCGCGAATCCATTCCCGCTATCGCGCCAGAAAGCAACCTCGCGTGTCGCGATGATCGCCCAAGTGCGCGAATCCCCGGTGGAATGTTCGCAATCGGTCGCCGAAGGTACGGGATGGCCCGTAGGGTGAGAGTGGTAATACCCCATGACCTGCGGCCCGCCCGCCCTCGCCGCCTTGTGCGCGGCGAGCAAGGCCAGGGGGTCGATCTCGAAACGCGCGCGGCGATCCTCGGCCAGATTGGCGGTGGGCCGGGCAGCGTCGATCCGCCCCGGCCGTCCGAGCAGCAGCCCGCAACATTCCTCCGGAGCCGCTTTTGCGGATTCCTCGAAAAGTATGGCCATCACGCCACTTGTCACCTCGATATCCATCCCCAAATCCTACCGGCAATGGGGGTCAACGCAAACATCATCGAGGGGCTCGTGCGCGAGCCGGGCGGCCGCCTCGACAAGGCTCTGGCCGAGGCCAGCGGCCTTTCGCGCGAACGGGTCAAGGCGCTCATGGGAGAAGGCCGCGTGCGCCTGTCCGGCGCCCCGGTGGCGCAGGCCTCGCTCAAGGTCGAGCCGGGCACGCCCTTCGCGATCGAGGTGCCCGAGGCCGCGCCCGCAGAGGCGGTGGCGCAGGACATTCCGCTCGCCGTCGTGTTCGAGGACGAGCACCTGATCGTGGTCGACAAGCCCGCCGGGCTGGTCGTCCATCCCGCCGCCGGCAATCTCGACGGGACGCTGGTCAATGCCCTCCTGCACCACTGCCGGGGCCAGCTCTCGGGCATCGGCGGCGTCGCGCGGCCGGGCATCGTCCACCGTATCGACAAGGACACCTCGGGCCTGCTGGTGGTCGCCAAGACCGACAAGGCGCACGAGGGCCTCGCCGTGCAGTTCGCCGATCACTCCATCGTGCGCGCATACCTTGCCGTCGTCGGCGGCCGGCCGGTGCCCCCGGCCCGCACGGTCAAGGGCGCGATCGCCCGCTCGCCACATGACCGCAAGAAGATGGCGCTGGTCGAGGACGGGCGCGGCAAACACGCCGTGACCCATTTCCGGACGATCGAGGCCCTGAAATCCGCCACTTTAGTGGAGTGCCGCCTCGAAACGGGACGCACGCATCAGGTGCGCGTTCACATGGCGTCAATCGGTCATGCGCTATTAGGGGATCCTGTCTATGGACGAACACCTTCTTCTCTTCGCGCGACTCTCAACGAGCTCGAATTCTCGCGCCAGGCTCTCCACGCCGCGGAACTCGGCTTCGTCCACCCCGTTACAGGGGAAAGCGTCCATTTCGCGAGCCCGCTGCCCGACGACATGCGGACACTGATCGACGAACTGCGACTCTGAAATCGCTTTTATGTGCTACCACCATAAGGTGGCCACAAGCTAAGATGCCTTCAAGGGTCTTTGACCGTGAGCCGACCTAGAAAGGACGGATAACCGTGAGCAACAATCGAAACCTGGCGAGCGTCCCGGCTTTGGGCGGTGAGCAGAGCCTCAACCGCTATCTGTCCGAGATCCGCAAGTTCCCGGTGCTGGCTCCCGAGCAGGAATACATGCTCGCCAAGCGCTATTCGGAACATGAGGATCCCGCCGCCGCCGCGCAACTCGTGACCAGCCACCTGCGCCTCGTCGCCAAGATCGCCATGGGCTATCGCGGCTACGGCCTGCCCGTGTCCGAGCTGATCTCCGAGGGCAACATCGGCCTGATGCAGGGCGTCAAGAAGTTCGAGCCCGAACGCGGCTTCCGCCTCGCCACTTACGCGATGTGGTGGATCAAGGCCTCGATCCAGGAATACATCCTGCGCTCGTGGAGCCTCGTGAAGATGGGCACGACCGCCGCGCAGAAGAAGCTGTTCTTCAACCTGCGCCGCATGAAGAAGAACCTCGACGCCTACGAGGACACCGACCTGCACCCCGACGACGTCGCCAAGATCGCGACCACGCTGGGCGTCTCGCAGACCGAGGTCGTCAACATGAACCGGCGCATGATGATGGGCGGCGATGCCTCGCTCAACGTCTCGCTGCGGGAAGAAGGCGAAGGCCAGTGGATGGACATCCTCCAGGATGACCGCCCGCTGCAGGACGAAACCGTCGCCGATGCCGAGGAAGCCACCGTGCGCCACGACATGCTGGTCGAGGCCATGGGCTCGCTCAACGAGCGCGAGCGCGACATCCTGATGGAGCGCCGTCTGACCGAAGACCCGAAGACGCTCGAGGAACTGAGCCAGGTCTACTCGGTCAGCCGCGAGCGCGTCCGCCAGATCGAGGTACGCGCGTTCGAGAAGCTGCAGAAGGCGATGAACCGCATCGCCACCGACAAGCGGCTCCTCCCGGCGGCCTGATCCGCCAGAAGCCGAAGACAAACGGGGCCGGGCCATCCGCGAGGGTGGCCCGGCCCTTTCTTCATGCGGCCGCCGCTTCGCCGCGCGGATGCAGGCGGATCGCCCTCACCCAGGTCAGTGCCAGCAGGGCAAGGCCCGAGAAGGTCCAGAACACGCCCGTGTAGCTGCCGAAGAGGTCGAAGATCAGCCCGAAGATGGGCGGCGTCGCCAGCATCGCCAGCAGGATCGTGCCGGACAGCAGCCCCATGGCCCGGCCCACCGCCCGCTGCCCGAAGACGCGCGGAGCGAGGTAGCTCTCGGCCGGGACCATCAACCCGCCGAACAGGCCTGCAAGTGCGATGCCGAAGGCGATGACCCAGTAGCCGCCCGCCGCTTGCGTCATGCAGGCCATGCCCACCGAGAAGCCGGCCAGCGAGATGTACATCAGCGTGCGCGGCCCCAGCTTGTCCGAAAGCGCGGCGAAGTTGAGCTTCGCGATGAACCCGCAGGCCGCGTAGATCGAGATCAGCGAGGCCGCATCCCGCGCCGCGATCCCGGCGTCGATGGCCAGTGGCGCGAGGTTCGTGATCGTGCCCTTCAGCCCGGCGGTGACGATGCTGACGGTCACGGCGAGGATCCAGAACGTCGGGTCGCTCAGCACCTCCCGCGCCGAGATCGAGGCCTTCGCCAGTTCCTCCCTGCTGAGCAACGGCGCCTCCGCCGCGCCGTCGGGGTTGAGGCCCCGGTCGGACGGGCGGTCGATCACCAGCATGGTCACCGGGATCGTCCAGGCCAGGAGCACGAGGCTCAGCAGTTGCAGCGCCTCCCGCCATGCGTTGGCGTCGAGCAGGGCCTGGATGATGAGCGGAAAGCAGAAGCCGCCCGCAGAAATCCCGGCGATGGCGATGCCGACCGCCCTTCCCCGCTTCTGCGCGAACCAGCGCGACAGCAGCACCGTGATCGCCACCGGCCCGATCAGCACGTTGGCCGGCGCGATCAGCAGTCCGAAGATCACCAGCACCTGCGTGAACGAGGTCGCCAGCGAGATCGCCACGTAGCCGAGCGACAGGCATATGCCGCCCGCCAGCATGAGGCGGCGCAACGGCAGCCGGTCCATCAGCGTCCCCAGCAGTGGAGCCAGGATGGCGCTGGTGCCCGACAGCACCGTCATCGCCAGCATCAGCACCGTCCGGCTCGGCTGGAACTCCCGGGCGAGCGGCACCGCGACGATCGAATACGTCGAGGCCACCATGCCCGTGGCCGCCAGCAGCATGAAGCCGACCGCCACCTGCCTCCATCCCGCAGCAAAGGATGCCGCCATGCCGTCAATCTCCCGTTCTGTCTTTATGCGGGGACTATCTGCAAGATCGGTCGCAACTGCAAACGAAAGGTCGCAATCGCGAATACATCCATCGGCGGGGCGTGCGCCATGGAGGCGCTGGCGCAAGCGCCGCAATCTGGATTAGAGAGGACGAAACTCCTTCGGCCAAGGTTCCCTGCACTCCATGCGTCTCATCGCCAAGTTCATCCTCTGGTTCGTCGCGATCAGCGTGGCGGTGACCGTGCTCTACCGCTTCGTGCCGCCGCCGGTGACGGTGACGATGCTGGTCGACGGCAACGGCATCACCAAGGACTGGGAGCCGCTGAGCAACATCGACCGCAACATGGTCGCCGCCGTGATCGCCGCCGAGGACGGCAAGTTCTGCTCCCACAACGGCTTCGACACCGCCGCGATCGAGCAGGCGATGGAGCGCAACGCCAAGGGCGGGCGCATCCGCGGCGGCTCCACCATCAGCCAGCAGACCGCCAAGAACGTCTTCCTCTGGCAGGGCGAGGGCTGGACCCGCTACTTGCGCAAGGGGCTGGAGGTCTGGTTCACGTTCCTGATCGAGAACCTGTGGGACAAGCGGCGGATCATGGAAGTCTACCTCAACGTCGCCGAGACCGGCATCGGCACTTACGGGGTCGAGGCGGGGGCGCAGCGCTACTGGGGCAAGTCCGCCGCCCGGCTCACTCCCGCCGAGGCCGGTCGCATGGCCGCCGCCCTGCCCAGCCCCAAGAAGCGCAGCGTCAAGAACCCCGCCGGGTTCACGCGGCGCTACGGCAACACCATCGCCGCGCGCATCGGCACGGTGAAGCGCGAGGGCTACGACGCCTGCGTCTACGAATGACCGAATTGTAATCGCACCCCCTGCCGGGGCGAGCGGCGGCGGGCGCGTTTGTTGATGTAGTACATGCGCGGCGGCAACTCCTCGTAGGGGAATGGCGGCGCGGTCTCGACGGTGTGAAAGAACCTGCGCGAAGGTAGCAGCGCCGGGCGATGTAGGAAAATGCCGCCCGCGCGGCCTACCGCGCGGCGAGGCCCTGGCCGTGGTCGGTCAGGCGGGTGCGCAGGCTGTTCTGGAGATAGGCGGTCATCACGTAGTGGCCGACGAGGATCGGCAGTTCGAGCAGCTGCCGCTCGTCGAGGTGCGCGGCGAGCAGCGCCCATGTCTCGTCGCAGATCATGGCGTCGCCGTGGAGGTCCTCGGCGGCCCGCAGTACCGCGCGGTCGAGGTCGCCCCAGCCCGGCGCGCCCGAGCCTTCGACGATCGCCTCGATCTCCTCGGGCGAGAACAGCGCCCCGCGCGTGGCGTGGACGTGCTCGCCCCAGGCATAGGGGGCGCCGCAGAGCCAGCTCGTGCGCAGCACCGCCAGTTCGCGCACCCGCACCGGCAGCGCCGAGCGGGTCGAGGCGGTGACGCCGAGCGCCATGTAGCCTGCGAAGAACTCCGGGCTGTGCGCGAGATTGGCGAAGAACGGCGCCAGCGGCATCCCCTCGGGATAGCCGTAGAGCACGCGCAGCGCCTCCATCGCCTCGCGGTGGCGGTCGTCGAGCCGGTCTTCGCCGACGAAGCTCAGCCGCTCGTGCCCGCCCAGAACCTGCCGATCGCGCGCCTGCGCATCCCATGCCATCGCCGTCTCCCTCGCGCCGGAAGCTATCCGAGGCGGCGGGGCAGGCAAGCCGGCCGGCGATTTACCGCCCCGAGGATGGCGGCCCAGACCCCGAACGCGCGGGCCGCGCAAACGAAAAGGGAGAGACCTTGCGGTCCCTCCCTTCCCTGTTCCTGGTCCGTTTACCGGATCGGAAGCGATCAGAAGCCGAAGCTGATCGAACCGATGAAGGTACGCGGCGAACCGATCTGCGCGAACGGCACCGAAGTGGCCGACGTGCCCGCGCCGTCGAAGCCGCCGACATAGAGCTTGTCGAAGACGTTCAGGACGTTGAGCTGCAGGAAGGTCCGGTCGCCGAGGCCGGCGAAGTCGAGCTTCACCTTGGCGTCGAGGTCCACCAGCGTGTAGGCCGGGGTCTTCTTGCCGTAGACCTGCGTCGTGCCGCTCATGATCGGCAGGTTGACGTCGTTGACGTAGCGCGGACCGGTGCGCTTGACCTGCGCGCCGAGCGAGACCGGGCCGAAGTTGCCGTCGGCGCGGGCGCCGAAGGTGTAGACCGGTGCGCCTGCTTCGCGCTTGCCCTTGGTCGGGGCGAAGCCGCCGGCGATCTCGACGTCTTCCTTGATCTCCGACTTCAGGTACGAGCCGAAGAGGTAGAGGCTGGCTTCGGGGATCGGGCGGACGGCGAAGCTGCCGTCGATGCCGTACTTGTCCACGCGGCCGAGGTTACGGTAGATCGTGACGTTGAGGTCGCGGTCATACGACGAAGCCAGGCGGTTGTGGTAGATCGTGTACCAGCCGGTCAGCATCGCCTGGATGATGCCCGAGGTGTAGCGGACGCCAAGGTCGAAGTTGTCGGTCGTTTCCACGTCCGGGGTGGCCTGGGCCGAGTCCTCGGCGAACCAGAACGACTGGTAGAGGTTGTCGGTGCCCGGGGGCTGCAGGCCCTTCGAGTAGTTGAAGTTCAGGCTCGCCGCGTCGGTGAAGTCATAGACGAAACCGGCGTTCGGCAGCACCTTGTTGTAGTTGAAGATGCGCTGCTGCGGCAGCTTGTAGGTCGGGTTCGCCGTGGCGTAGGTCGCCTGGTCCACCGAGTTGGTGGTGAAGCAGTCCACGAAGCCCGAAGCGCTGGTGGCGAGGCAGTTGTTGGTCAGGTTGCG
>DATKFS010000132.1:0-13246 GCA_035511275.1 Novosphingobium sp. | reverse complement strand
TTGGAACGCACCAGCTTGAACAGGCGCGCGGGCTTGAACTTCTGGTCGCCGAAAATCTCGGTGTCGGGCGTGAAGATCACCGAAGTGCCGCGCCGGTTGGGGGCCGCGCCCACGCGCTGGATCGGGCCGAGGGTGACGCCGCGCGAGAATTCCTGCGCGTAAAGTTCCTTGTTGCGCGCCACCTCGATGCGGGTCTTCACCGAAAGCGCGTTGACCACCGAGATGCCGACGCCGTGCAGGCCGCCGGACGTCGCGTAGGCCTTGCCCGAGAACTTGCCGCCCGAGTGGAGCGTGGAGAGGATGACCTCCAGCGCCGACTTGCCGGGGAACTTGGGATGCTCGTCGACCGGGATGCCGCGCCCGTTGTCGATGATGGTCAGGCGCCCGGGCGTCCCGGGATCTTCATCGAGGATGACCTCGATCCGGTTGGCGTGGCCGGCGACGGCCTCGTCCATCGCATTGTCGAGCACTTCGGCGGCGAGGTGGTGCAGCGCCCGCTCGTCGGTGCCGCCGATGTACATGCCGGGCCGGCGGCGGACGGGTTCGAGCCCCTCCAGCACTTCGATCGCGGAACCGTCATAGGATTCGCCGGTGGCGGCGGGGAGCTTGTCGAAGAGGTCGTCGGACATGGCGCGACTATAGGGCGCGCGGAATCGCCGGGGCAAGCGGGCTAAGGGCTTTTCTTCGCAGTTTGTTCCGCTTTTTGCGGAGCCCTGGTGGAAACCGATCGTCATCCCCGGTTCGACCGGGGACCGCTGGGCATACTTCAGGCGACGGCTTTCCACGGGCCACTGCGACGTGGCGCCCTGCCGAAAGCTCGCGCGGCCATGCCAGCGGTCCCCGGGCGAGCCGGGGACGACGGGTCATGGGCGGCCTATTCCCCGAACTTGACCGGCGCGGGGCTGATGACCTTGACGGTGCCTGCCTGCACCTCGCGCACTTCCAGCGCCCGCTCGACAAGGCCGCCGCGGGTGAAGCGGAACGCGCCGTCCACGCCCAGGAAGCCGCCCGGGAACGCCTTGGCGTCGCGCAGGGTATCGGCCGGGAAGCGGGTCCCCGGCTTCCAGTCGCGCGCAACGCGCAGGGTCAGCAGGACCGCGTCGTAGCCCAGCGTGGCGATGCGGAAGGGCTGACCGCCGAAGCGGGCGCGATAGCTCTTGGAGAACTGACCGAAGCGCTGGTCCGAAACCGTGGCGAACCACGCGCCGGCCAGGGCCGGGGTCGTGGCCAGCTCGCGCTCTCCACTCCACAGCTCGGTGCCGAGCAGGCGCACGCTGCCCGGCGCGGTCTTCGCCGTGCCCTTGAACGCGGTCGCCGCGCGGGCCGAGAGGCTGCCGCTGTCGGCGATGAGCAGGGCGTTGAAGCCGCCCTTCGCCTTGATCCGCTGGGCGGCGGCGGCGATCGAGGCGGCGCTGCGGTCGTAGGGCTCCAGCGCGATGACCGAGCCGCCGCCGGCCCGCACTGCGCTCAGCAGCGCGGCGCTGGTGCGGTCGCCGTAGTCTCCGCGGGGGACGAGCGCGGCGAAGCTGGTGACGCCCTGGCCACGGGCGTACTCGACCGTGCGGGTGACGGACTGGCCGGGAAGGTTGCCCATGATGAACACGTCGCGGCTCGCCGCCTGCTCGTCGTTCGAGAACGAGATCACGGGGATGCGCGAGGCCTTGGCCACGGCCGAGATCGCGGGAATGTCGTCGGAGAGCAGCGGGCCGAGGATCAGCTGGTTGCCGTCGGCGATGGCCTTGCGCGCCGCTTCGGCGGGGCCGGTCGACGTATCGTAGGTCGTCACGCGCAGGTTCTTCGCGGCGGTGTCGAGCAGGGCCATGTTGGCTGCGTTGGCGATCGCCTGGCCGACGCCGGCGTTCGCGCCCGTGACGGGGACGAGCAGGGCGACGCGGTGGCGCTCGGTATCGACGGGAATGTCGCTCTGGGTGGGCGCCGGGGTCGGCGCGGGGGCGGGGCCGGTCGTCGGCGCCTTGGGCACGACGGTGCAGCCCGCAAGCACGGCCATCGCCGCCGCGGCGAGAAGATTTCGCCGATTCAGGCGTTTATCGAACATTGCTTGCCGCTCCCTTGGTCTTTGGGCCATGAGTCAGGTGATGGAAAACACTCTTTCGCCGGGCCTGTACATAGTCGCAACCCCCATTGGCAACCTGGGCGACATTACCCTGCGCGCCGTGGAAACCCTGAAAGGCGTGGCCGCGGTGGCCTGCGAGGATACGCGGGTGACCGGCAAGCTGCTGCATCACCTGGGGATAAAGCAGCGCATGATCCGCTACGACGACCATGCCGGCGAAGGCGACCGCGAGCGGCTGCTGGCGCTGATGGAGGCCGAGCCCGTGGCGCTGGTCAGCGATGCCGGGACGCCGCTGATCTCCGACCCCGGCTACCGCCTCGTGCGCACCGCGCGCGAGCGGGGGATCGCGGTCACCAGCCTGCCGGGCGCGAACGCGGCGGTGGTGGCGATGACGCTGTCGGGCCTCCCCAATGACCGTTTCCTGTTCGCCGGTTTCCTCCCCAGCAAAGCCAAGGCGCGCGAGGATACGCTCGCCGGGTTATCCACCGTGCCGGCGACGCTGGTGTTCTACGAGACCGCGCCGCGCCTCGACGCGTCGCTGGCGGCGATCGCCGAGGTGCTGCCCGGACGGGAAGTCTCGGTGGCGCGGGAACTGACGAAGAAGTTCGAGGAATGCCGCACGGGCCCGCCCTCGGAACTCGCCGCCCACTACGACGCGCATCCGCCGAGGGGGGAGATCGTCCTGCTCATAGCCCCGCCGGGCGAGGAGCCCATGGGCGAGATCGACGTCGATGCCCTGCTGCGGGCCGCGCTGGTCGATGCCAAGGCGTCGCAGGCGGCCGGCATGGTGGCCAAGGCCACGGGGCTGGACCGCAAGACGCTCTACGCGCGGGCGATGGAGCTCAAGTGAGCGACCGCCGGGCAAGGGCCGAGCGACAGGGAAGGCGCGGCGAGACGATCGCGGCGCTGTACCTGTGGCTTACTGGCTGGCGCGTGCTGGCAAGGCGCGTGAAGACGCGCCGGGGCGAGGTCGACATCGTCGCCCGGCGCGGGCGCGTGGTGTGCTTCGTCGAGGTGAAGTGGCGGCGCACGGCGAAGGAACTCGACCTCGCGATAGACGCATACCGCCTGCGCCGCGTCGCGGATGCGGCGCAGGCGCTGGCGGTGCGCTACCAGAAGCCGGGGGACGACCTGCGCATCGACGTGATCCTCGTCGCTCCGGGCACCTGGCCGCGCCGGATCGTCAACGCCTGGCAACCGATGGCGTGAACGCGGCGCGCTTGAATCTCGCAATTCCGGTCGCACCTTGGGCGCGATGCGGCTAAGCCCCGCGACACAACCCTTTCGCAAAGGCCGACAATCGCCATGACCCTCCGCGTCGCCGTCCAGATGGATCCGCTCGAAACCGTCAAGATCGGGGGCGATTCCTCGTTCGCGCTGATGCTGGCGGCACAGGCGCGTGGCCACGCGCTGTTCCATTACGACGTGCGCACGCTGGCCTATGACGCCTCGTACGGCGCCGCCGGGCGGCTCACCTGCTGGGGCGCGCCGGTCACCGTGCAGCGCGTCGAAGGCGCGCACTTCACGCGCGGCGAATACCGCCTGATCGATCTTGGCGAGGACATCGACGTCGTCCTCATGCGGCAGGACCCGCCGTTCGATCTCGGCTACATCACCGCCACCCACCTGCTGGAGCGGCTTGCCGGGCGAACGCTGGTGGTCAACGACCCCGCATCGGTGCGCAACGCGCCCGAGAAGGTCTTCGTCCTCGACTACGCCCGGTTCATGCCGCCGACCTTCATCGCCCGCCGGATCGAGGACGTGAAGGCGTTCAACCAGCGGATGGTCGCCAATGGGCTGGCCGGCGACCTCGTCATCAAGCCGCTGCACGGCAACGGCGGCAAGGCGGTGTTCCGCGTGCCCGCCGACGGATCGAACCTCGGCGCGCTGATCGAGATGTTCGAGAACGCCTGGGTCGAGCCGTTCATGGTCCAGCCCTTCCTTCCCGACGTCTCGGAAGGCGACAAGCGCATCGTCCTCGTCGACGGCGTGTTCGCGGGCGCCATCAACCGCAAGCCCGGCGAAGGCGAGTTTCGCTCCAACCTGGCAGTGGGCGGTTCGGCGGAAGCCAGCGAACTCACTTCGGCCGAAGAGGAAATCTGCGCGGCGCTCGGGCCGGAACTCAAGGCGCGCGGACTGGTTTTCGTGGGCATCGACGTGATTGGCGGGAAATGGCTGACGGAAATCAACGTGACTTCGCCCACCGGCATCGTGGCGATCGACCGGTTCAACGGAACCGACACCGGCGCGCTCATCTGGGACGCGATCGAGGCACGCCACGCGGCGATGTGATCGGCGCCCTGCATGGCTGAGTGGGTCTACGAGATCGTCCGGCAGGGCGGATATCTCGGCATCATGTTCCTCATGGCGCTCGAGAACATCATCCCGCCGATCCCCTCCGAACTCATCATGGGCCTCGGCGGCATCGCGGTGGCGCGCGGCGACATGCATTTCTGGCCGCTCCTGTTCTGGGGCACGCTGGGCGCCGCTCTCGGCAACTACGTGCTGTTCCTGGTCGCGGACCGGCTCGGCTACGAGCGGCTGCGCCCGTTCATCGACCGCTGGGGGCGCTGGCTGACGCTGGAATGGCACGACGTGGAAGTGGCGGGCCGGTTTCTCCGCCGCCACGGCCACTGGGTGGTCTTCGTGCTGCGGTTCATGCCGATGTTCCGCACGGTGATCTCGATACCGGCCGGGCTCGCGCACATGGGCCACCTGCGGTTCCTGTCGTTCACGGCGGCGGGAGCGGCGATCTGGAACGTGGTGCTGATTCTCGGTGGCCGCTGGCTGGGGCGGACGCTCGCCGAGGCCGAGCAGTGGCTGGGCTGGGCGACGCTGGCGGTCGCGGCGGTGACGATCGCGTTCTACCTCTGGCGCGTCATGACCTGGAAACCACGAGAGCAGTGAGCCGCCGGTCGCCCGGCGCTCATCCCCGTTCGCGCGGGTGCGCGTTGCGGTACACGTCCAGCAGCGTCGCGGCGTCCACGCGGGTGTAGATCTGCGTGGAACTCAGCGAAACGTGCCCCAGCAGTTCCTGCAGCGAGCGCAAGTCCGCACCGGCGCCGAGCAGGTGCGTGGCGAAACTGTGCCGCAGCGCGTGCGGGGTCGCGCTGGCGGGCAGGCCCAGTACCACACGGGCCCGGGCCACCGCCTTCTGCACCATCCCGGGCGCGAGGGTGCCGCCCTTGGCTCCCCTGAACAGCGCCTTGTCGCGCTCCATGGGCCAGGGGCACTTGTCGAGATAGTCCGCGACGCCTGCGCGCACGATCGGCAGCAGCGGGACCATCCGCTGCTTGTCGCCCTTGCCGGTGACGACGAGCGTCTCTCCCAAAGGCAGCGCCGCGCCGGTCAGCGACAAGGCCTCGGCGATGCGCAGCCCGGCGCCGTAAAGCAACAGCAGCACCGCCCGGTCACGCGCGCCGATCCAGGGCTCGCGGGCGTCTTCCTCCACCGTGGCGGCAAGGTTCACCGCTTCATCGGGGGTCACCGGGCGCGGCAGTCCCTTCTTGACGCGCGGTCCCTTGAGCCGCGGCGGGGCGGATTGCACGGCGCCCGCCCGGTCGCGCGCGAAGGTCAGGAACGCCTTCAGCGCGGATAGCTCCCGCGCCGCCGAGACGTTGCCGATGCCGCCCTGCCGCCGCGCCGCCAGATGCTCGCGCAGCGCGGGCGATTCGAGTGCCGCGAGCGAGGTCCAGTCGCTCTCGCCCAGCGCGTCGAGCAGGCGCGAGGCGGTGGCGACGTAGGCGCGCACGGTGTGCGGGCTGCGGCGGCGGCCCTGCGCGAGATGTTCGCCCCAGGCCTCCAGCAGGTCGGCCTTGTGCGTCATCAACCCTCGACCAGCTGGCCGGGCACCAGTTCGCCCAGCAGCGCGTCGAGCAGGCACATGCCCGCCTCGGTCACGCCGATCCATTGCCCATCGCGCCGCACGAGCCCCTGGCTTTCGTAGAAGCGGGCCTTCGCCGGATCGCACAACTGCGCCGGGTCCAGCCCGAACCGCGAGGCCATCGAACCCAAGTCCACGCCTTCGCGAAGGCGCAGGCCCATGAGCATGGCCTCGCTCGCCTGCTCGGGCAGCAGGAGCGCCCGCTGCTCGGCGATGCCGTGGCCGTTGCGCCCCATCCCCGCGAGCCAGTTCTCGGGCTTGCGATGCCGCACCGTGGCTAGGCCGCCGCGCCGTCCGTGGGCGCCGGGGCCGATGCCTGCGTAGTCCTGATAGCGCCAGTAGGTGAGGTTGTGGCGGCTTTCCTCGCCCGGGCGGGCATGGTTGCTGATCTCGTAGGCCGGAAGCCCGGCGGCGGCGGTCATTTCGCGGGTGAGGGCGAACATGTCGGCGCAGGCGTCCTCGTCCAGCGGCGCGAAATCGCCCTTGCGCACCATCGTCTCGAAGCGCGTGCCCGGCTCGATGGTGAGCTGGTAGAGCGAAAGGTGGCCGGTGCCGAACGACAGCGCCCGCGCCAGTTCCGCGCGCCACCCGTCCAGCGACTGGCCCGGCCGGGCGTAGATCAGGTCGAAGCTCACGCGGTCGAAACGGGCCTGCGCCACGTCGAGCGCGGCGAGCCCTTCCGAAGCGTCGTGGAGGCGACCGAGGAAGCGCAGCGTCTCGTTGTCCAGCGCCTGCAGGCCGAGTGACACGCGGTTGACGCCGACGTCCGCCAGCGCGGCATAGTTCGCCGCCTCGACCGAGGAGGGGTTGCCTTCCAGCGTGATCTCGATCCCAGGCGCGAAGCCCCAGAGGCGCTCGGCCTCCTCGAGCAGCCGGGCGACGAGGGCGGGCGGCATCAGCGAGGGCGTGCCGCCGCCGAAGAAGATCGATTCGAGCCGCTCCCCGCCCGCCAGTTCGTGCTCATGGCGCATGTCGGCCAAGAGGCCGGCCTGCCATGCGTCATGGTCGACCCGGTCGCGCACATGGCTGTTGAAGTCGCAGTACGGGCACTTGGCGAGGCAGAACGGCCAGTGGATGTAGAGGGCGCGGGCCATGCCCGTTCTCAGGCGCGGGTTTGCCCGCGAAGTCAATAGCCCCAGTCGCGAAGGGCAGGGGCGATCACGGCTTCCACTGCGGCGAACTCCGGTTCGTAACGCCGCCAGCGTTCGACCGAGGCACGGTTGAGCGGGCGCGTGACCTGGCTGCGGCTCGGCGTGCTGATGGCGCGGGTGGCGGCGTTGAGGTGGAAGTCCTGCATGGCCTCGGTCCATTCCAGCCCCAGCGGCGCGAGGGCGGCGCGCATCGTCGTCTCCAGATCGTCCACCAGCGCTTCGTAGCGCACTTCGCAGCCCTGCAGCCCAAGCGCATCGCGGTAGTGCCGCCAGTGCGCCGTGACCGCTGCGTGGAATCGCACGGCGTCGCCCCAGTCGAGCAGGTTCACCGTCGACGGGCTGAGCGGCATGAGTTGCAGGACCGAGGACAGGCAGGCATCGCGCGGGTCGCGTACCATGAAGAGGATCGGCGCCTCGGGGAACAGGCGCAGGATCACCGGCAGGTCGATCACGTTGAGCGCGAACTTGTCGACCACGCGCCTGTCCCCGGCGTCCGGCCCCAGGCGCATTCCCGCCAGCCGTCGGTAGCGAGCGCGCAGGCGGGCGAGGGCAGGGCGGTCCAGCGCGTCGAGCGCCGCAAGGCGAGAAGCCATCCGGGGGAGCGCGGCGTGGGTGCCGGAAAGCAGCGGCACCTCGTCGGCGACGAGCAGTTCCGGATGGCAGGCAAGGACCTCCTGCATGAGCGTCGTCCCCGAACGGAGGTAGCCGATCAGGAAGATCGGCGCCGGACCATCGTCGGCCGGAGCCACGCGTTGCCAGCGGCGCAGCATCGCGGGATCGAATGCGGCCTCGTCCTCTGCCAGCAGCCGCGCGACGAGGGTCCGGTCCTGCGCGGCGTATTCGGGAAGGCCGGCGCCGAGCGTCGCGCTGGCGGCGATGTCCGCGAAGACCTCGCGATGACGGCCGAGCCGGTCCAGCGCACGGGCGCGCTCCCGCAAGGCCCGGAACCGATCGCGGTCGGGAAGTGCGCGGGACAGCACACCGTCGAGCCGGACCAGCGCCGGCTCGGCCTGCCGGGCGTCGATCTCGATGCTGGAGGCGAGGACTTCGAGCCCGGGATGGTCCGGTACCATCAGCAGCGCCTTGTCGCAGGCTGCCAGCGCAAGGTCGTGGCGCGCCATCTGCGCCGCGGCCGTCGCGGTCGCGTGCCACAGCGCCGCGCTGTCGGCGCCGCGAGCGGCCATCGCTTCGAGCACTGCGAGCGAGGATGCCGCGTCACCCATCTTCTGGAGCAGTTGCGCCACCGGCAGCAGGTCGCCCTCCGCCTGCCCGAGCCTTCGCAGCGCGCCTTCACGCAGCCGCGCAGTGCCTTCGTGGAGGTGCCCGGCGGCACACAGCGCCTGCCCGAGCCAGATCTTCACCGCACCGTCGCCGGGCCGGGCATCGAGCGCGGCGCGGAAGTGTCGGACGGCGGCATCAAGCTGCCCTCGGGCGGCCGCCTCGCGACCGAGGCGGATGGGCTCAGCCGTGTCGGCCATCGAACTGGTCGGTGACCAGCTTGGCGAAGGCATCGGCGCGGTGGCTCATGCCCTGCTTCTCGGCGGGATCGAGCTGCGCGAAGGTTACGTCGCGGCCATGGGGCACGAACACGGGGTCGTAGCCAAAGCCCATCGTCCCGCGCGGCGGCCACGAGAACGTGCCATCGACCCGGCCCTCGTAGACGGCCTCGTCGCCCTCGGGCCAGGCGAGCGCGAGAGTGCAGGAGAACCAGCAGGAGCGGTCCACCTCCGGGCCCTGCTCGGCCAGCAGGCCCTCGACCTTGCCCATCGCCATGTACCAGTCGCGGCCGGGATCGCCCTCGAACCATTGCCGCTCGGCCCAGTCGGCGGTGTAGACGCCGGGCCGTCCGCCCAGCGCCGTCACCGAGAGCCCGCTGTCGTCGGCGAGCGCCGGAAGCTGCGCGGCTTTTGCGGCGGCATGGGCCTTGAGCAGGGCGTTCTGGGCGAAGGTCGTGCCGGTCTCCTCCGGCTCGGGCAGCCCGAGCTGGCCGGCGGACAGGCATTCGACCCCGTAAGGCGCGAGCAGCGCTGAAATCTCGCGCAGCTTGCCCGCGTTGTGCGTGGCGATGACGAGGCGCTGGCCGTCGAATTTACGCATGGTCACACCTCGTCATCCCTGTCTGTTTCAGCGTCCGACCGCCTTGGCCTGTGCGGCGAAGATGCCCTCGCAGCCGATGCGGGCGAGGCGCAGGAGGCGCAGCAGGCCTTCCTCGTCGTAGGTCGCGCCTTCGGCGGTGGCCTGCGCCTCGGCGATCTTGCCGCCTTCGATCAGCACGAAGTTGGCGTCGGCGTCGGCCGCGCTGTCCTCGATGTAGTCGAGGTCGAGTACCGGCGTGCCCTCGCAGATGCCGCAGGAGACGGCGGCGACGCGGGCCTGGATCGGGTCTTCCTTGATCTTGCCCTCGGCCATCAGCTTGTCGACCGCAAGGCGCAGCGCGACCCACGCGCCCGAGATCGAGGCGGTGCGGGTGCCGCCGTCGGCCTGGATGACGTCGCAGTCGAGCACGATCTGGCGCTCGCCGAGCTTCTTCATGTCCACCACCGAACGCAAGCTGCGGCCGATGAGGCGCTGGATTTCCTGCGTGCGGCCCGACTGCTTGCCCTTGGCCGCTTCACGGCTGCCGCGGGTATGCGTGGCGCGGGGCAGCATCGAATATTCGGCGGTGACCCAGCCTTCGCCCTTGCCGCGCAGGAACGGCGGCACCTTTTCCTCGACCGATGCGGTGACGAGCACGCGCGTGTCGCCGAAGGAGATCAGGACCGATCCCTCCGCATGCTTGGTGAAGCCGGTCTGGATGTCGATGGCGCGCATTTCGTCGGGCGCACGGCCTGAAGGTCGCATGAATGATCCTCGTCTTGAATTATGCACGGCCCCTAGGCGCATTGGGCTTGAGGCCGCAAGTGGATAAGGCCTAGATTGGCAGTGCGATGCCCACACCCCCGATCACCGAACTGACCACCCGTGCCCGCGACATATTCCGGCTCGTGGTGGAAGGCTATCTCGCGACCGGCGTTCCGGTAGGATCGAAGATGCTGGCGGGGCCCGGCGGCATGAACCTGTCGTCGGCCTCGATCCGCTCGGTCCTGGCCGACCTGGAGGGGCAGGGCCTGCTCGCGGCGCCCCACACCAGCGCCGGGAGGTTGCCGACCGAGGCGGGCCTGCGCCTCTTCGTCGACGGGATCATGCAGGTCGCCGAACCCACGGTGGAAGAACGCATGGCGATCGAGAGCCGCATCTCGACGCCCGGCCCGATCGAGGCCGCGCTCGAGGCCACCAGCGCGCTGCTCTCCAGCCTCTCGTCCGGGGCCGGCGTGGTCATGGTGCCCCGGCGCGAGCCACGGCTGACGCACCTGCAGCTCGTGCCGCTGGGACCCGGCAGGGCGCTCGCGGTGCTTGTCGGGGAAGACGGCGGCGTGGAGAACCGCGTGGTCGAACTGCCCGCCAGCCTGCCCTCCGGCGCGCTGGAGGAAGCCTCGAACTACATTTCCGCGAATCTGGCCGGGCGCACGCTGGCACAAGCCGCCCGGGCGATGCGCGCCGACATCGCCTCCGGCCAGTCGGCACTGGATGCCGCAAGCCGCGATCTCGTCGAACGGGGCCTCGCGGTGTGGAGCGAGGACGCGATGGCTCGCCCCGTGCTCATCGTGCGCGGCCAGGCCAACCTGCTCGACGAGGCGGCGCTGACCGACCTGGAGCGGGTGCGCTCGCTGCTCGACGACCTCGAGAACAAGCAGTCCGTCGCCGACCTGCTCGACACCGCGCGCGAGGCGCAGGCGACACGGATATTCATCGGCTCCGAGAACCGGCTGTTCGCGCTTTCCGGGTCCTCGGTCATCGCCTCGCCCTATCGCGACCGCGAGGGGCGGGTGGTCGGCGTAGTGGGGGTTATCGGCCCCACGCGGTTGAATTATGCGCGCGTAGTGCCCATGGTGGACTTCACCGCCCAGAGCCTGGGCAAGCTCATCGGATAGCTGGACAGATACACGAAATGACCGACGACAAGACACAGTCGCCCAAGGACAACGATCCGGCGCTCGCCGAAGAGCTGCAGGGTGTCCCCGAAGATTTCCTCGACACTGCCGGCGAGAACGACGAGATCGCCAAGCTGCGCGAGGAACTGGCCGGCGCCAGGCAGGAAGTGCTCTACGCCCGCGCCGAGACGCAGAACGTGCGACGCCGCCTCGAGAAGGACATTGCCGACACCCGCGCCTACGCGGCGACCGGCTTTGCCCGCGACATCCTTTCGGTTTCGGACAACCTTGCGCGCGCGCTCTCCGCGATTCCCGCCGACCTGCGCGAAGACGAGAAGCTGAAGGGCCTCGTCGCCGGCATCGAGGCGACCGGGCGCGAGATCGACAAGGTCTTCGCCAGCCACGGCATCACCCGGATCGCTGCCATGGGGATGCCGCTCGATCCCAACCAGCACCAGGCGATGATCGAAATGCCCTCGACCGACGCCGAACCCGGCACCGTTCTGCAGGAACTGCAGGCAGGTTACATGATCAAGGACCGCCTGCTGCGGCCCGCGATGGTCGCGGTGGCCAAGAAGCCGGACTGACGAAGACAGCATGGAGACGGGCGGGAAATACGCCCGTCTCCAATACCCAATGATGCCTTGCACATAGGACGACCGGGCCGACACGCCCGACATGTCGTTTTGTTGCCAAGGAACCTCTCGCGTTCGGCTCCGTTCACTAGTGCATACCAGTGATTTTCGGAGAACCTCGATGCGCAAGCTTATCCTACCTCTCCTCGCGGCCGGTGCATTCAGCATGGCAGGCTGCGCGAGCAACTACGGCGGCGAAGGCGCGCTGGCTGGCGGCGCGCTCGGCGCGGGCGTCGGTGCGGTCGCGGGCGGTGATGTCGGCACGGGTGCCGCGATCGGCGCTGCCGCGGGCGCGCTGGCCGGTTCGCAGGTCAAGAAGGACGGCGATCGCGGCTGCTACCGCTATGATCGCAATGGCGATCGCTATTGGGACCGCGACTGCTGATCTGACGACGATACAAGCCCGAAGGGTCGCAACGGGGCGCGGACGAATCATCGTCCGCGCCCCGCCTCGTTTCAGGGGCTGAACGGGATAACGCCCCGGTAGCTTTCCAGGGGCGGCGCTCCGGCTACCCGCTCACCCGAACCCAACAGGAACGCATGGCGCACGATCTCCGCCTGCTGCTCGATGCCGTAGCGTCCCAGTGCCCAGCCGGGGCGCAGCGTATAGTCGTATCGGCAAAGAGGGTGGCGCATGAGCGGCAGATACCACCGACCCTTCTGCTGAGTCTGCCAGACGTGCGTCATCTCGTGCACGAACAGGCCCTGCAGCGCCGCTCCCTCGCGGGAAAAGTCGTCCCGGTAGAGGCTGGTGCGCGGGTGGAAGTGCAGGTGCCCGCAAGGCGCCATGACCGTGCCAACGGGCTGGAACGGGAACCAGCGCCGACGCCGGACGCGGACGGGCGAACAGTCGATCGCCGCGCCGAACACCGAATGGATCAGATCGACCTCGCCGGTCGTCAGTGCCCGCTCCCCTCCCGGGGGACAGGCACCGGCCATGGAGATCAGTGGTGCATCCCTTGCATGTCGTCGCTGCCCATCGTCTCGACCCGCAGCGGCATGGACAGCTTGTCGCCATCCGAGAACGTCAGCGTCAGCTCGGCGTTGCCGCCCGGCTTCAGGGTCTCGGGAAGGCCGAAGACCATCACGTGCAGGCCGCCGGGCGCGAAGACGACCGAGGCGCCGGGATCGATCGGGAGCGAGGCGACGGCGGCCATCGAGCCGCCGTTGGTCTGGTGCATCTCCGCCTTCTCCGCGCCCAGCACGCTGACCGCCGAGAGGGTGACCGGTTCCGCGCCGTCGTTGCGCACGGTGAAATAGACCGCCGCCGGGCGTCCCGCGATCACGGGAAGCACGATCTTGCCGTCGCTCGCCGCGAGGCCGGGCTTGGCGTCCGGGCCGGAGAGGGTCGCCTCGTTTGATTCGGTCGGACTGTCGGGCTCCTTGCCGCATCCGCCCAGCGCGGCGATCAGGGCGGCACTGGCGAGAAGGGCGATCGGGCGGCTGAGTTTCACGGTCTGCATATCCTTCGTCTGCCCCGACGGATGCCGGATGTATCCGGCTGGGGAAAAATCGCTGGCGTAATGCCATTC
>DATKFS010000131.1:0-2992 GCA_035511275.1 Novosphingobium sp. | reverse complement strand
CAAGGGCATGACGCTGGTGCCGCTCTCGATCTACTTCAACAGCCGGGGCCGCGCGAAAGTGGAACTCGCGCTCGCCAAGGGCAAGAACGCGGCCGACAAGCGGACCACGATCAAGGACCGCGAGTGGAAGCGCGACCAGGCCCGCATCATGCGCGACCACGGGTGAGCGGCAGGATGAGCACGATGCTGTCCCGCCTGTCCGCCTGGCTGCACCGCCAGATGCCGACCCACGAGCAGCTCGAGGCGAATCGCTTCACCGCGCCGCTGGCCCGGCGGCAGGAACTGTTCCGCTTCACCCGCCGCTCGGTTCCGCGCGGGGTGGCGGTGGGGCTGCTGGTGGGCATCTTCGCGCTCATCCCGGGCATCCAGATCGTCGGTGCGGCGCTGATGTGCGTGCCGTGCCGGGGCAACATCCCGCTGGCGGCGGCGATGACCTTCCTGTCCAACCCCGCGACGACCCCGTTCATCCTTGCCGCCTCGATCTGGCTGGGCAACAAGCTTGGCTATCACGCCGACCTCTCGACCTTCTACGCGCTCTACGAAAGCGGCGCGGGCATGGGCGAGTGGGCGCGCTGGCTGCTGTCGGATGCGGCGCCGGCGCTGCTGGTCGGCCTCTTCGTCATCTCCACGGTCTGCGCGGCGCTGGGCTACGTGCTGTCGATGTGGTTCTGGCGCTGGTGGATCGGGCGCAAGCACCATGCCCGCCGCCTGCGCCCGGCGCGCGCTCCCGCAATCGCGCCCGACGCCGGAACCTCGGAAACCCCTGCATGAAGGCCCGTGCCGATCGGGCCGGGGGCTCCTTCGGTTCGGGCTCCGACCTGCTCGTCGTCGCCATCGCGCTGCTGCTGAGCGCCGGGCTGGTCTGGCTGGTTTCGGGCGACGGGTTGCTGATCGCGGTCTTCGTCGCGGCGATCGTGGTCCTCGGCGCCCTCGGCTGGGCCGTCTCGCGCCGCAGCGCACCCGCCGCCGAGGCCGAGTTCGCGCAGCCGGACTGGTCCGTCACCGTCGCCGCGATCGAACGCCCCGACCTCGCCATCGCCGTGACCGACCGCGCCGGGCGCCTGACCTGCGGCAATTCCTGCTTCGAGGCCTGGTTCGGCGCCGCCAGCGCGCCGCCGAGCCTGCCGGTCGTCCACGCCTCGCTCGAACGGCTGGCGGACGCCACCCGCCGCGCCTGGCGCGACGGTCACGGCACCGCCGAGATTTCCGACGAGGAGGGCCGCCACTGGCGCGCCGACGTGCGCCGCGCCGGGCGGGGCGACGATTTCCTCGTCTGGCGCATCTCTTCGGTGAACGCGGTCGATCCCGTCGCCGAACTCGTCGTCCAGCTCGACGGGAAGCTCGGGCGCGGGCTTGCCCGGGCAGGCATCGCCGCCGCCCTCGTCGATCCAGACGGCACGATCCGCGCCGCCAGTGCCGGTTTCGCGGTGAAGGCGGTGGGCGACGTGCGCGCCGACATGACCGGTGCCGATTTCGTCTCGCTGCTCAGCCAGGAAGAGGGCGAGCGGATCGGCTGGGCGCGCGACGGCGGGCGCGGCGGCGCACTGGTGCTCTACCATGTCCCCGTGGCCGACCCCGATCTCGTCGGCGAGCCGGACCCCGCCACCACGCCCTCGCTGATGCTGGTGGTGGAGGCCGAGCAGGGCATCGGCGCCAGCGGCGGCGGCACCGGCGCGGCGCCGCATCTGGAAGCGCTGCTCAGCCAGCTGCCCCTCGGCCTCGCCATGGCCGACCGCGACGGCCGCCTGCTCTTCGCCAACCCCGCCTTCATGCGCGCCGCCGGGCACGAGGGCCACGCCCCCCCGACCTACCCCACCGACCTCGTCGTCAAGGAGGACAAGCGCGCGCTGTCCGAGGCGATCCGTCGGTTCGCGCAAGGGCCGACCGCCGCCGGAGACCTCGCGATCCGCCTCACCGCGCAGCCCGACGATCCGGTCTCGCTCAGCCTTGCCGGCGTGCGCGGGCTGGGGGAGGCGGCGGTGCTGCTCGGCCTCACCGACACCTCCGAGGAAATCCGCCTCAAGCGCCAGGTCGCGCAGGCCACCAAGATGCAGGCGGTAGGCCAGCTCGCGGGCGGCGTCGCGCACGATTTCAACAACGTGCTCACCGCGATCCTGGGTACCTGCGATCTGATGCTGATGCGCCACACGCCCGGCGATTCGGACTATGACGACATCCAGCAGATCCGCGCCAACTCCAACCGCGCCGCCTCGCTGACGCGCCAGCTCCTCGCCTTCTCGCGCCAGCAGACGCTGCGCCCCGAAGTGATCCAGCTGCCCGACGTGGTGGCGGACGTGTCGCAGATGCTGCGCCGCCTCATCGGCGAGAAGATCCAGCTCGTCGTCAGTCACGACCGCGACCTGGGGCCCGTGCGCGCCGACCCGACCCAGCTCGAGCAGGTCATCGTGAACCTCGCCGTCAACGCGCGCGACGCCATGCAGTCGCGCGGCGACGGCGCCGGTCGCCTCGTCCTCGCTACCCGCAAGGTCACCACCACCGACGTGCGCGCGATGCGCAGCGAGATCATCCCGGCGGGCGAATATACCGCCCTCATCGTCGAGGATACCGGCGGCGGCATCCCGCCCGAAATCCTCGGCAAGATCTTCGAGCCGTTCTTCACCACCAAGGAACAGGGCAAGGGCACCGGGCTCGGCCTTTCCACCGTCTACGGCATCGTCAAGCAGTCGGGCGGCTTCATCTTCGCCGAGAGCGAGGCCGGGAAGGGCACGCGCTTCACCGTCTACCTGCCCGTCCACCACGTCGCCCCCGGTTCCGCGCCCCAGATCGCGCAGGCCAAGGCTGAGCCCCCGCCCAGCCAGTGGGCGGGCGGCGGCTCGATCCTGCTGGTCGAGGACGAGGACCCGGTCCGCGTCGTCGCCGAGCGCGCGCTCACCCGCCAGGGCTACAAGGTCACTTGCGCGCGCGACGGCGAGGAGGGGCTGGAACTGGTGCAGGAAGGCGGCCAGTTCGACATCGTCGTCTCGGACGTCGT
>DATKFS010000130.1:0-5448 GCA_035511275.1 Novosphingobium sp. | reverse complement strand
GGGCGACCAGGGCACGAGCTGGAAGCCAAGGCCGTTATCGATCATCGCAAAGCGGCCGGAGGCGAGCGCGATGCGCCGCTGGTAAGCGCCAGCGACGTATTCCCCGGCCGTGGCCTTACTGAATGGGCGGCCGCTCTCTGCCGCCAGCTTGGCGCCTACGGCGTCGAGCTCGCGCTGGCGCAGCGTCTCAATCAGGTTGCGGCTGAAGCTGACGCCGCGGTTCTGACGTTCGGCCAGACCCTGCCCAATCAGATGTTCGGCGCGCCGGTCCAGGGCTTCGCGCACCTCCGCGCCGAAGCCTCCACCGCCGAGTGCAACCGGCTCGCGAGCGATCGCCAGCCGGTCAAGCCAAGTGGCGCCTGTCGCCGTGATCTGCTGTTCGATCGCGAGGTCCGAGCGGACCGCGAGCGCGACACGGCGCTGCCCCTTCGCGTCGTCGAACTTGCGCAGCTCGACGATCGAGCCAGGCGCGCTGTCGCCGGCGGCGTCGAGATCGGGCAGCTTGATGTGATGGGTCCGTCCGTCCACGCCGTCGACCACGGCATAGGCGGAGCCCTTCAGCTCGTCGTCGAGGCCGCGGGCCACCAGACGGCCGACGACGGGATCGTCCAGGCTTTCGCCGGCCAGCACATAGCTGGCCGCGCCGCGCTCGATGCCGCGCTCGGCCAGGCCGCGATGGATGCGCTTGATGATGTCGCCGCGTTCGCCCAGCTCCCGCAACGTCGTCTCGGCGTTTTCGGACACGCTCCATTGGCCGGGGCCGATCTGGTCGGCAAGCCCAAGCGATTCAAGCTTGCGGAGGCGTCCGACCTTGAGGGCGTGGAATTCGTCGGGCTGGTGATCGGAGTGCGGCGCGAGGTCGATGACGCCGGTGCGATAGCCATCGCGCGCGAGCTGCCGGTCGAGGCTGGTCCAGCGCTCGGCGCCGATCTGACGCTCCAGTGTGCGACGGATTTCGTGATCCGTGCGCGGCCCCAGCTCCTGAGTGATCAGCTCGCGCGCCCGATCGCGCATGCCCTCCTTGATGTAGTCGCGGGAGATGACGAGGTTCTCGCCGTCGTCACGGACGCCGCGCACGATCAGATGGACGTGGGGATGCTCGGTGTTCCAGTGATCGACGGCGACCCAGTCCAGCTTGGTCCCGAGATCCTTCTCCATCTGGCCGGCCAGCTCGCGCGTGAAGCCCTTGAGGTCGGACATCTCCACGGCGTCGTCCGGCGAGACGATGAACCGGAAATGATGCCGGTCGTCCTCGCACCGTTCCGCAAAGTCCTTCGGATCGATATCGCCGCCGCTGGGACCGAACAGCTTGGCCTTCTCTCCGTCCCGGGTGACGCCTTCGCGGCGCAGGTAGTTGAGATGGGTGGCGAGTGGCGCGCCGCGTCCGGTGTGACGGACGACGCGCGCCTTGATGACGGCGCCGCGCGAGCGGGAGTTGATGAGCCGGTTGGCCTGCACCGACGCGCGCTGGCCGCGGCCGAACCGGGAGCGATGGCCCGGTCCGATCGTCCCTTTGCGGGAGACCGATCCGCCGGCCCGCTGGGCGGCGGCCAGCGCCTGGGCGATGAAGGGTCTGGCGCGCTGTGCGCGCGTCGAGCGGATGCGGCCTGGCCGGATGCGGAAATCGTTCTCGTCGCTCATGGCGGCAACACCGCACATCGCGCGATGGCGCTGATCTGCTTATGAAATCGCCGAACCCGCAGGCTGCGCCGGTTAGGCGCACCTCGCGAATCTGCTGTGTAAGTCCTTGAAAAAGCACAACCGCACCGAGGCGCACATCGCGCCCCTTTATCCTGCCATCGTGCGGTCGTGTTGCCCTGCTTCCCCCTCTGCGCACTCCATGATGCGCCGGGGCACGCCAGACTGCGATCAGGGCGCAGCGCCGTCATCGCGGGCCCCCACCATCCAATCGCGCGACGAACAGTCCGGACGATTGCGGCGCCATCGCGAACTCTTCGCGCGCTGGCGTTGCTGTCGGAGCGTCATTGGGATGGCGCTCGGTTTGCGCTCGATCGGCAGCCGAATTGCGCTCGATGCGCGCGGCGAACAGCGGGGCGTGGGTCCAGTCCTGCGGATCGGAGACGGCGATGGTGACTGGACCGGAGCGCTCACCGCCGCCGAAGAAAGGGACCAGCGCGGCGACATAGGCGCGAGTCTCGGCCGGAAGCGGGCGACCGGCGAGATAAGCCTCGTAGCGTCCCGGCCCCGCATTATAGGCGGCCAGAAAACCTGGCGAGCCATAGCGATCATACATCTCGCGCAGGTACGCTGCCCCGGCGAGGATGTTGTCGCGCGGATTGTAAGGATCACGCCCAAGTCGGTGACGCGTGCGAAGCGCCGTCCATGTATCGGGCATGATCTGCATCAGACCCATCGCACCCGCGGATGACGTCGCACGCATATCGCCCGCGCTTTCGGCGCGCATGACGGCGCGAATCCAGCGCTCGGGAATGGCGAACCTTTGCGCGGCCTCGGCGATGAAGACGGCGACCGGGTCGGATGGTTTTGCGCGCGAGCCGGTCGCGTTCTGCGCCAGCGCGGCGGCCGGTGATCCGCCGGCGATCAGCAGGCCGGAAAGGAGAAGGACGGAGAGATGCCGGGCGGCGCGTGTCCGCCCGGTCTCTACCGGATGCTTCAGTGATGGGCGGCGCATCGGCATGCCGTCAGTCCCGCTCGCTGCGCTTTGGCGGACGGTTCCAATGGAGACCCCAGGCGGACTTGTCGTCGCCAGACTGGAACAGATTGGCGCGGATCGGCTGGCGGAATGACGGGTCGTCGACCTGCAACGACACGTAGTCGCCGGCCTTCTCGCCTGTGCGCTTCCAACCGGCGCCGATCTCGGGACCGTTGTCGTCGCGAAGGTGAATGCGATAGTCCGGGGCATTCTCGGCGTCCGAACGCTCGGCGGGAATGAGCACCATCTCGACGTCGAGCGCGACCGTCTGGATGCGCCCGGCATAACCAGTCTTGGTGCGCGTGAACTCTCCGATCTGCGGCATGGAAGACTCCTGTGTGGTGCGGTGAAACGGGAATGGGCGCGCCGTCACCGCGTCGCGGCGCGCCATTCGAAACGGCCATCGCCGTCTTCGTCGGTGTAGAGGGGGGTTGCCCGTCCGATGATCGAGCTGGCGGAAACTGGACCGAAGTAGCGCCCGTCGAGGCTGTCCTCGACGGACGAGTTCATGAGGAAGATTTCGCCGTCGGCGATGCGCCGGCAGCCCTGCCAAATCGGAAGATCGCGACCGAGACGGTCGCGCGTCAGCGCATCGCCCATCGCGATGCCGTCGATGGTGACGTGCGTGCCGGTGCGGCAGACCTGTTGCCCCGGTAGCGCGGCGACGCGTTTCATGAGCAGGACGCCGCGCGGCAGGTAGCCACGCTCGGCGAGGAATGATGCGAGCGGCTCGGGAGCATCGACAGCGACCAGGTCGGTCACTTCGAGCCGCGGCGACCGCGTGATCGCATAGAGGCCGACCGGCGTGCTGGCGGAGGCGTTCCAGATCAGCCTGGGTGTGATGTGGACGAAGGACAGGCCACCGATCAGCATCACGATGAAATACGTCGTCATGACGTAGCCGAAGCGGGTCATGGTTCGACCCTCCGGCGCAAAAGGATGGCCCGATGCTGTTCGGCCGTGTAGCTGTGCGGCTCCTGGCCGGCGGCGATACGATTGTGAACGTGTCGCCAATGATGCGGCGAGACCTCGGATGGATTGATGCCGATCGCCTCGATGGCGTCGACGATCTGCAGGACGCGCTCGACTTTCGGCCAGCCATCCATCCTCAGCAGAATGTCGCCGCCGGGACGCACGAAGGGCAGAGTCTGGTAGGCTTCGCCCGGCGAGACCGCGCGCACGATGTCGATGCGCGAGATGATTGTGCCGAAGTCGTTGGCCGCCCAACGGACAAAGGCGAAGACACTATGGGGCGGGAAGCTGACGACGCGCCGGCGCCGGTCGAGAATCTGTTCCTGGACGTCCCGGCCGAACCGAATCCAGTATTCGATCTTCTTCTCGATCCAGATCAGCTCGACGCGGGTCAGACCGTCGAAGAGCAGCGCCGCCGGCGCGCGGTGCGAATGAGGAGAGCCGCTCATGGCGTGTCTCCCTCGGCTGGGGGAAATTCGCGGGCGAGTAGTTCGCGCAGCATGTCGGCGACGGTGATGCCGCGCTGGAACGCGGCGATCTTGATCTGGCCGCGCATGTCGGGCGTGACGTCGATCGTGAGACGCGCCGTGTACGCGGCGGCATCGCCGTTCCGCGCGGGGCGCGGACCGGAGGCTTTGACCCAGCGCTCAGGGTCGGTCGGACGCGCCGTGAAGTCGCCCTTCTGGGATCGCCCGGTCATGGCGCGATCCTCCCGATCTCGCTGCAGAGCGCGGTGATCTCGCGCGCTGCCGGGCCGTGCCCGTGGATTTCCGAGACGAGGCGTCCAGACCGCGCGGTGTCGGCGAAAGCGACACGCTGGCCGATTGTGGACGCGAGCAATGGCGGATCGTGATCGGCCAGAGTCTCGGCCGTCTCGCGGGCGATGATGGTGCGCGCGGCGCATCGGTTGAGGACGAAGCGGGCGGCGATCTGCGGACGATAGATCCGCGCTTCACGGAGCAGCGACAGCATCTCCGCGGAGGCCCAGCCGTCGAAAGGCGATGGCTGTACGGGAATCAGCACCAGGTCGGCGGCGAGCAGTGCGGAGCGCATCAGGCCGGCGACGCGCGGCGGTCCGTCGATCACCACATGATCCGCGCCCCTTGCCAGTTCGGGCGCTTCGCTGTGAAGCGTGTCCCGCGCCAGACCGACGACACCAAACAGCCGCGGCAGGCCTTCGCGCCCGCGCTGCTGTGACCAATCCAGCGCCGAGCCCTGCGGGTCCGCGTCAATAAATAGGACGCGCTTTCCCCGGCTCGCCCATTCGCCGGCGAGATGCAGCGCGAGCGTCGTCTTGCCGACGCCCCCCTTCTGGTTGAGGAGCGCGATGATCATGACGCGCCGCCGCCGCGCCGGGCGGCAGTCCCCTGGGCGATCCGTGCATGCGGCTTGGCGGGGTGGACAACGTCATGGCCCGGATCGGATGTTGAGAGCCGCGTGCCACGATCCGCCCAGGCTTGGAGATCGTCGAGGGCATAGACAATGCGGCCGCCGAGCTTGCGATAGACCGGGCCGGTGCCATAGGTGCGATGCTTCTCGAGTGTGCGGCCCGACAGGCCGAGGAAGCGCGCCGCCTCGGGCGTGCGGAGATAGCGTGGCGGGGGGTCGAGTCGCGCTGTTGACATGGGGCCTCCGGACATCGGCTGCGCCTCCCGCGTGCGGTGGCGAAGCGGCGATCACGATGGCGAACCCCTGGCGTCCGGGTGGATGACGAAGTGAGACCCCCGCGTGCGCGTACCCCAGAGGGTGCGGGTCAGCGGCCGGCGAGCAGGCGCAGATAGCCGCCAAGCGTCATGGTCTGG
>DATKFS010000129.1:0-38420 GCA_035511275.1 Novosphingobium sp. | reverse complement strand
ACCCTCGCGTAAACCGCGCGCACCCCTCCACCACCCGCTGCGCGGGCGGTCACCTCCCCGAGCGCGCTCGGGGAGGAATGAGCGTCACTTCCCCAGCAGCGGCTTGAGGTAGTGGCCGGTGAACGAGCGGGGTTCCTTGACGACCTGCTCGGGGGTGCCGACGGCGACGATCTCGCCGCCGCGGATGCCGCCTTCGGGGCCCATGTCGATGATCCAGTCGGCGGTCTTGATGACGTCGAGGTTGTGTTCGATGACGATCACCGAATTGCCCTGGTCGACGAGGCGGTGCAGCACTTCGAGGAGCTTGCGCACGTCCTCGAAGTGGAGGCCGGTGGTGGGCTCGTCGAGGATGTAGAGGGTCTGCCCGGTGGAGCGGCGCGCCAGTTCCTTGGCCAGTTTCACGCGCTGCGCCTCGCCGCCCGAAAGCGTGGTGGCCTGCTGGCCGACCTTGACGTAGCCGAGCCCGACCTCGTTCAGCATGTGCATCTTGTCGCGGATCGGGGGGACGGCCTTGAAGAACTCCTCGGCGTCCTCGATCGTCATGTCGAGCACGTCGGCGATCGAATGGCCCTTGAACCGGACCTCCAGCGTCTCGCGGTTGTAGCGCTTGCCGTGGCATTCCTCGCACGTCACGTAGACGTCGGGGAGGAAGTGCATCTCGATCTTGATGAGGCCGTCGCCCTGGCACGCCTCGCAGCGGCCGCCCTTGACGTTGAAGCTGAAGCGGCCCGGCTTGTAGCCGCGCGCCTGCGATTCCGGGAGGCCGGCGAACCAGTCGCGGATCTGGGTGAAGGCGCCGGTGTAGGTGGCCGGGTTCGAGCGCGGGGTGCGGCCGATCGGCGACTGGTCGATCTCGATGACCTTGTCGCACTTTTCGAGGCCCTTGATCTTGTCGTGCGCGCCCGCGATCACCCGCGCGCCGTTGAGCTGGCGGCTGGCGCCAGCCTGCAGCGTGTCGATGGTGAGCGAGCTTTTGCCAGAGCCCGACACGCCCGTCACGCAGCAGAAGGTGCCGAGCGGGAACTTGGCGGTCACCCCGCGCAGGTTGTTGGCACGCGCGTTCTCGACCGTGACGAACGAGCCGTTGCCCTTGCGGCGCTTGGCCGGCACCTCGATCCGGCGCGTGCCGTTGAGGTAGGCGGCGGTGAGGCTGTCCTTGCTTTTCAGCACCTGCTTGAGCGTGCCTTCGGCCACCACCTGCCCCCCGTGGACGCCGGCGCCGGGGCCGAGGTCGACGATGTAGTCGGCGGTGCGGATCGCGTCCTCGTCATGCTCGACCACAATCACCGTGTTGCCGAGGTCGCGCAGGCGCTTGAGCGTGACGAGCAGCATGTCGTTGTCGCGCTGGTGCAGGCCGATGCTGGGCTCGTCGAGCACGTAGAGCACGCCCGACAGGCCCGAGCCGATCTGGCTGGCGAGGCGGATGCGCTGGCTTTCGCCGCCCGACAGCGTGCCCGAGGTGCGGTCGAGGTTGAGGTAGTCGAGCCCGACGTTGTTGAGGAAGCCGAGGCGCTCGTTGATTTCCTTGAGGATGGCGTGGGCGATCTGCTTCTGCTGGTCGGTGAGCTTGGCTTCCAGTTCGCCGAACCAGGCGAAGCCGTCCGACACCGAGAAGCGCGCGGCGTCGGCGATGTCGCTGCCCGCGATCTTCACCGACAGGGCCTCGGGCTTGAGGCGCTTGCCGTGGCAGGTCTCGCAGGGCTGCGCGGTCTGGTACTTGGTCAGTTCCTCGCGCATCCAGGCGCTGTCGGTCTGGATCAGGCGGCGGTTGAGGTTGCCGATGACGCCCTCGAACGCCTTGTTGACGGTATATTCCTTGCGCCCGTCCTTGAAGGTGAGCGGCACGGCCTTGCCGCCGGTGCCGTAGAGGATCACCAGCTGCACTTCGCCCGGCAGTTCTTCCCACGGCGTCGTCAGGTCGAAGCCGAAGTGTTTGGCGAGGCTGGAGAGCACCTGCATGTAATAGGGCGAAGGCGGGTTCGACTTGGCCCAGGGCACGATCGCGCCCTGCTTGAGCGTCAGGTGCTCGTTGGGCACGACCAGTTGCGGGTCGAACAGCAGCTTTTCACCGAGGCCGTCGCAGGCGGGGCACGCCCCCTGCGGCGCGTTGAAGGAGAACAGGCGCGGCTCGATCTCCTCGATCGTGAAGCCGCTGACCGGGCACGCGAACTTCTCGGAGAAGACGATGCGGTTGGCGGGGAGGCCCGCATTCTTCATGCCCTTGGTGAGCGTGGGGGCTTCGACCGGCTCGGGCGCGGCCAGCGCGGAGAGCGCGCCGCCGCCCAGTTCCGCCACCGTGGTATCCGCAAGGTCCACGTAGGCCAGCCCCTCGGCGAGCTTCAGCGCCTGCTCGAAGCTGTCGGCGAGGCGCGTCTGGATGCCGTCCTTCACGGCGATGCGGTCGACCACGACTTCGATGTCGTGCTTGTACTTCTTGTCGAGCGCGGGGGCGTCCTCGATCGGGTAGAACTCGCCGTCGATGCGCACGCGGGTGTAGCCCGCCTTCTGCCACTCGGCGAGTTCCTTGCGGTATTCGCCCTTGCGGCCGCGCACCACGGGGGCGAGGAGGTAGAGGCGCGTGCCTTCGGGCAGCCCCATCACCCGGTCGACCATGTTGGACACCGTCTGCGCCTCGATCGGCAGGCCGGTGGCGGGCGAGTAGGGAATGCCCACGCGCGCCCAGAGCAGGCGCATGTAGTCCCAGATCTCGGTGACGGTCGCCACCGTCGAGCGCGGGTTGCGGCTGGTGGTCTTCTGCTCGATCGAGATGGCGGGGCTGAGCCCGTCGATATGCTCGACATCGGGCTTCTGCATCATTTCGAGGAACTGGCGCGCATAGGCGCTCAGGCTCTCGACATAGCGGCGCTGCCCCTCGGCGTAGATCGTGTCGAACGCGAGGCTCGACTTGCCCGAGCCCGAGAGGCCGGTGATGACGATCAGCTTCTCACGCGGGAGCGCGATGTCGAAGCCCTTGAGGTTATGCTCGCGCGCACCGCGCACTGTGATGTGGGTGAGACTCATGGAGGCGGTATGTTCCAGATTTGTTCGCGGCCATCAAGAGGCAGGCGCCGATTTCGCTAGCCTCATAGATGGGCGCGGATGGCGCCATGACAATGGCTGGGCGCTCCGGGCGGGCGCAACCGCTTCGCGGGCGCGACGGGCGGACGGACGCCCTGCACCTCTGCGTATTGCGCCGAATGTCCCATTCATAGTATTCGACTCGACCGGGTGGGAGAAATGGCATGGGGTATTCGGACGATACAAGATCAGGCGAAGTCGATACTGCGCCGCAAGAAGGAAATTCCTCCGAAACGGCGAACGTAAACACGGAACGTCGTGCTGATTCTTCTCCGCCCGTTTCCGCGTCCAAACGCATCATCGTCTTTTCTGACGGCACCGGCAACAGCAGCGGAAAGCTGTTTCGCACCAACGTCTACCGGCTCTACACCGCGCTGCGGCTGGGCGACGTCACCATGGCCAAGCCGCAGATCGCCTTCTACGACAACGGCGTCGGCACCTCGAGCATTCGCATCCTCGCGGTCCTGGGGGGCATCTTCGGCCTTGGCCTGAAGCGCAACCTCGCCGAGCTGTACCGCTACGTCTGCCGCAACTTCAACGAGGGGGACGAGATCCACGCCTTCGGCTTCAGCCGCGGCGCCTTCACCATCCGCCTGCTCGTCGCGCTCATCTGCGAGGAGGGCATCATGCCCTACAAGGACGAGCGCGAGCTGAACCGCAACTGCGCGGACGCGCTGCGGCGGTTCCTCGGGCACAACCGGCCCGACCGGTTCGGCCTGCTGTTCCTCGTCGTGCGAGGCGCGCGCGACCTGCTGATCCGGGGCTGGCGGGGGCTGCGGGGGCACGAATTCAACGCGCGCTCGGTGCTCCAGCCGGACGTCGAGTTCGTCGGCGTGTGGGACACCGTCGCCGCCTATGGCGGGCCGATCAGCGAAGTGACGCGCGGCATCGACCAGTACGTCTGGCCGCTGACGATGACCGACTACATGCTCAACGCCAAGGTCAGGACCGCCCGCCACGCCCTCGCCCTCGACGACGAGCGCGACAGCTTCTGGCCGCTGCTGTGGGACGAGGTGGCGGAACAGCGGCCGGTAGAGGAGATCACCCAAAAGCTGGACAAGGCGCTCGCCAAAAGGCGGTCGGTCGATGCCGACCTGAAACGACTGCAGCAGGCCCTCGTCGACGAGCTGCCGGCCGGGGAAGTGTCGCTCAGGCTCGGCAAGGCGCTGGAGAAGAAGCAGCCGGTCGAGAGCCTGTTGAAGGAACTGCAGCGGGCGCTGGCCGAGCGACAGCGCATCGCCGCCCTGTCCGACGAGGAGCGCGCGGCACTGGCGCTGGCACCCCGCCTCAAGCAGGTGTGGTTCTGCGGGATGCATTCGGACGTGGGCGGCGGCTATCCCGACGACAGCCTCGCCTACGTGTCGCTCGACTGGATGATGGCGGAGATCGGCAACCGGCTGGAATTCATCCCGAGCGAGAAGCTGCGGATCGAGCAGTTCGCCAACCCGCTCGGGCCGATGCACGATTCCCGGTCCGGCATGGCGGCGTACTATCGCTACCAGCCGCGCAAGATCTCAGCGATGCTCCACCCGCGCGCAGGTGACGCGATCACGCTCGACGAGACGCGGGTGCTGCGCGATCCCACCATCGGCGAGAAGCCGCACCGGCCGCAGGGCCTGCTGCTGCGCTGCCTGATCCACCGCAGCGTGATCGAGCGCATCGCGGTGGGCAACGACAACTACGCCCCCATCGTCCTGCCCGAGACGTTCGAGGTCGATGCGCTCCAGCCCGCCACGGACCCGAAGATCAGCGCCGCCATCGACAATGTCGAGAGCGCGCGGATCGCCGGGCCGCGCGTGCAGGTCCAGGAGAACCACTGGGACCTCGTGTGGGTGCGGCGCGTCGGGTATTTCCTCGTCGTCGCGGTTTCGCTGCTGCTGGTCATCGCGCCGCTGCGCGACAAGCAGGGGCATATCCCCAACCCCGAGAATTTCTGGCTGAACTGGGTAGACGGCACGTTCGCGTGGGTCGGCGGCTTCGTCCCAGGGTTCCTCAGTCCCTGGTACGCGGCGCTGACGCGGCACTGGGCGGAAACGCTGGTGATCCTCTTCGCCCTGTTCCTGATGAGCCAGGTCATGGTCGGCCTCGAAGCCAGCCTGCGCGACCGGATGCGCGTGCTCTGGTGGGACTCCGTCGACGGCATCGCCGCCGAGACGCCGGAGCCGACCGGGCTGCGAAAGTTCCGCAGCAGCTACCTTTACCAGCGCACGCTGCAGCGCTGGAAATGGGACGTGATGCCCGCCCTCACCGGCGGCGGCATCCTCCTCGCCGGGGTCTATGCGCTGGCCGTCGTCGCGGTCCAGGGGGTGCTTTACTACAAGGAAACGGTCGGCACCTACTGCTCCGGCAAGTCGCCCGGCCCCTCGACGATGGGCACGGGGCAACTGCTCGACGCCTCGCAGACGTGCCTCAAGGTGGCCCAGCCTAAGCCCGGCGCAAAGGCGCAGCCCACGACGGAGGCCAGCCTCCCCGTGCCCCTCAGGGTGAAAAAGGGCGACCGCTACTTCGTCGTCATCGAACCGCTCGAGCCCTCGCCCGAACCGTGGCACGACGGTCCGAACATCCCGGTCCCCGCGCAAGGCATCGCGACCTTCGGCATCGACTGGAAACACGTCGGGACAATGGCCCTGGCCGCGGGCTTCCGCCGGGTCGGCACCGCCCGCTGGCTCGAACCCGTGGTCCAGATCCGCGCCGGCGACGAAAGCGACGACACGAACCTCTACGGCCGCGCCGTCGTCCAGCAACTCGAGTTCGGCGGCGATGCCCTCTGCTACTCCAGCCGTGGAACCCGCACGGTCGGCTCCTTCAAGGCGCGCAAGTCCGGCCAGCTGTTCCTCTTCCTGAACGACGTCGCGCTTCCGGGCCTGAGGCCCGACTTTTTCTACAACGGCTTCAAGCCCGGCCAGAACGAGGGCAAGGCGCGCGTCCAGGTCCGTTCCGCCGAAGAAATGGCCGGGTTCAGGAAGCGGTGCCCCGTCGGCGTCACAGAATGAGGCCGACCAGCCCGGCGACCGCGTGAAGCACGATCGCGGCCGCCACCAGCGTCCCGGCATGGCGGATCGCCGGGCCGGGTCCCGGGTCGGCGCGCGGCGTGTCGGCCTGCTCCAGCCGCGCCGTCGCCGCGCGGATCAGGCGGGGCGCGTCGGCGGAGAGGCGCGAGAGTTCGAGCACCAGCGCCTCCAGCCGGTCGGGCGCCGCCAGCCGCGTCAGCCGCGAGGCGACCAGCCGCCCGCGCAGCGCGGTCAGCGCTTCGGACAAGTCGAAGTCCGGGGCGATGCCGGACAGCACGCCGTCCATCGTCACCATCGCCTTGAAGATCAGCACGAGGTCGGGTGGCAGCACCAGCCCTTCCTTGCGCAGCAGCGGGAAGAAGTCCGCGACCATGGCGTTCAGCACCAGCGCCCCGCTGCCGTGCCGGGCGACGAGCCGCTCGGACGCGACGAGCAGGCGTTCGCGCGGCACTTCGCCGGCCTGCGACCACAGCGCCAGCATGTCCGCCACGCCGCCGGGGTCGTTGCCGCGCAGCGACAGGATGAAGGTCAGGAACTCGTGCTGGCGGCGCGGGGAGACGAACCCCACCGAGCCGAGGTCGAGCAGCGCCAGCCGGTCGCCCCCGTCATCGCCCTCGCCCACGGACGGCAGGCACAGCAGGTTGCCGGGGTGCGGGTCGGCGTGGAAGCGGCCGTTGACCAGCACCATCTCCAGCACCAGTTGCGCGCCGAGGTCGGCGATGGCGGCGGGGTCGATCCCGGCGGCACGCAAGGCGGCCGGATCGCGCGGGGGCACGCCCTCGACGTAATCCATCACCAGCACCGCGTTCGACGAATGCGCCCAGTGGATGCGCGGCACCACCACCCGGCCGATCGGCGCGAGGTCGGCGCGCAGCATGTCGGCGTTGCGACCCTCGTTGGTGAAGTCCAGTTCGTCGAGGATCTCGCGTCCCAGCTGTTCGATCATCGCGGTGGGCGTCATGCGCCGCACCGTCTCGCTGCGCGCCTCGGCCAGCGCGGCGAGGTGGCGCAGCAGCCGAAGGTCCGCCTCCATCGCGCGGCGGATGCCGGGGCGGCGGATCTTGACCACCACGTCGGTGCCGTCGTGCAGCCTCGCGCGGTGGACCTGCGCGATCGAGGCGGCGGCGAGCGGTTCGGTGTCGAAGGCGGCGAAGGCGGTCTCCGGCGGTTCGCCCAGCGCTTCCTCCACGGCAGGCCGCAGCGCCTCGAACGGCAGGCGCGGCGCATCGCTCTGGAGCTGCTCGAAAGCGGCGATCCATTCGTCGGTCAGCATGTCGCGGCGGGTGGCGAGGATCTGGCCGAGCTTCACGTAAGTCGGCCCCAGCGCCTCCAGCGCGCGGCGCGTGCGCGTCGGCAGATCGGCCTCCTCCTGCGCCGCCTCGCCGCCCCCGGTTTTGGCCAGCCCCAGCCGGGCCAGCAGCGAGTCCAGCCCGAAGCGGGCGATCACCGCGCTCACCTCGGCCATGCGGCCCCGGTCGCGCGCGGCGACGGTCATCGTCTGGAGGATCGTGGGCATCTGCTCTCCTTTGCCGTGGGGGCCTCGACAAGCTCGGGGTGAGCGGGGGTGGTGGCATTCCCACATCCGCTCAGGCCCGTCGAAGCCCCCGCGTCTCACACATCGCCACCAACCGACATGCCCGCCCCGCTGTTCCGCGATGCTTGTGGAAAGCCGCCGTCGCATCGTTGGTCCGCGCCCGCACCGCGCCTAGGCTGCGCCCATGCCCAGCTTGCGCAACATGCTCGTCCTGACGCTCGCCGCCGCGCTGGCGGCCTGCGGGGGCGGGGTGAAGTACCGGCCGGTCAGCGACGTGCCGGTCCGCATCGGCCCGCCTTACAAGGTGCGCGGCCAGACTTACGTGCCCGCCGCCCAGCCGGGCTACGACATGCTCGGCTACGCGACGTGGTACGGCGGCGAGAGCGGCAACCAGGTCGCCAACGGCGAGCGCTTCCGCCCCGGCTGGGTCACCGCCGCGCACAAGACGCTGCCGCTGCCCTCCTACGTCGAGGTCACCGCGCTCGACACCGGGCGCCGCATCGTCGTGCGCGTCAACGACCGTGGCCCCTACGGCGATCCCACGCGCATCCTCGACCTTTCGAAAGGCGCCGCCGAACTGCTCGGCGTTCGCGCCACGGGCAAGGCGGCCGTGCGCGTGCGCGTGGTCGAGCCCGGCGAAAAGGACCGCGCCGCGCTGCGCAAGGGCAAGCCCGCGCGCGAACTCCCGCCGCTTGCCGGGCGCACCCTCGCCAACCTGCAGGACCAGTTCTCGCGCGGGGTCGGCACGCGCTGACCTCTGGAACCCGTCGCAGGGTTGGCGCGTTGTCTCGTCGAGAGGAGATATGTCATGAATATCGGAGCCGAGATCCCCTTCCGCCGCAGCCGCTTCGCGCGGCTCACCGGATCGCTGATCTTCGACCGCCAGCGCAAGGAACACGTGCGCGAGAACGAGGAGCACGCCGACGAGATGCGCGTCTGGTCAAAGGGCCACTTCGTCCAGAACTGAAGCGCTCGCGTTGTCCTCCCTGTCGCGAGGCGATGGGGAGGATTTTCGTTACCCCAGCGAGAGTGCCTTCGCTCCCGGCTCGCCGAGCCAGCGGGCGGGGCATTTCCATACCCGTTCGATCACTTCGGACGACAGCGCGTGCCCCGGCTCGCCGTCGGCGGCGAGGCGCCCGGCCTCCAGAACGATGACCCGGTCCGCGAAGTTCATCGCGGTGGCAAGGTCGTGGAGCACCAGCACCACCCCGCGCCCCAGCCGCGACTGTTCGCGCAAGCGCCGCATCAGCGCGATCGCGTGGCCGAGGTCGAGGTTCGCCAGCGGTTCGTCCGCCAGCAGCCACGGCGGCTGCGTCGCCAGCACCCGCGCCATCAGCGCCCGCGCCTTCTCGCCGCCCGACAGGCTTGTGACCGGACGGTGGCGGAAGGCTTCGAGGTCCATGACCGCGATGGCCTCGTGGATCGCCGCCCTTCCCTCGGCGCGGCGCCCGTCCCCCCACGGCAGGCGGCCGAGCGAGACCAGCACCTCCACGGTCACGTCCCACGCCACCTCGGGCGACTGCGGCAGGTAGCCGATGCGGCGGGCGCGCTCGATCGCGGGCACCTGCCGCAGCAGCCTGGCACCCAGGGTCGCCAGTCCGCCGTCGGGCGCCAGCAGCCCCGCGAAGCACGAGAGCAGCGTGGACTTGCCCGCGCCGTTCGGCCCGCAGATCGCGGTCACCTCGCCCGAATGGACCGAGAGGGTCAGGTCCCGCAGCCGCCCCGCCAGCGTCAGGTCGACGACTTCCAGCCTCATGCGAGCCCCCGGCGCATACGCAGGAGGAGCGCGAGGAAGAACGGCGCACCCAACAGGCTCAGCGCGATGCCCAGCCGCAGTTCGCCGCCGGTGAGCGGCAGGAGGCGGCAGAAGCAGTCCGCGGCGAGCAGCAGCAGCGCCCCGGCGAGAGCGCTCGGCACCATCAGCGAGGACGGGCGGCGGTCGGTCAGCGGGCGCACCAGATGCGGCACCATCAGCCCGACGAAGCCGATCACCCCCGCCACCGCCACGCCCGCGCCCACGGTGAGGCCGATGCCGACGATCATCAGCGCCTGCAGCCGTCCGGGATCGAGCCCCAGCGAGCGCGCCGCCTGCTCGCCCAGCGTCAGCGCGTCGAGGCTGCGTCCGGCGGCGAGCAGCACGGCGATGCCCAGCGCGGTCAGCGGCGCGGCGATCGCCACCTCGCGCCACGACCGGTCGGCCAGCGCGCCCATCAGCCAGGTGACGATCTCGCTCATCGCGAAAGGCGTGGGCGAAAGGCTGATCGCGAGGCTGGTGAGCGCGCCGGCAAGGCTGGCGATCATCAGGCCCGCCATGGTGAACAGCGCGATGCCACCCTCGCGCCCGGCGATCAGCGCCAGCAGCGCCATCGCCCCGCCCGCGCCGACCAGCGCGAAGACCGGCAGCAGCCAGACCGAGGCCGCGTACCCCGTCCAGAAGCTCAGCACCGCCCCCAGCGCCGCGCCCGGCGCTATGCCGAACAGCCCAGGATCGGCGAGCGGGTTGCGCAAATAGCCCTGCATCGCCGCGCCCGAGACGCCCAGCCCCGCCCCGATCACCACCGCCAGCGCCGCGCGCGGCAGGCGCAGTTCCAGCACGATCAGCATGGCATTGCGCGTGGCGGGGTCGAGCGGGTCGATCCACACCCGCCCCGCCAGCAGGGATAGCGGTATCCCGACCACGAGCGCGAGGATCAGGCAGAGGATGAGGCGTCGGTTCAAGGGCGGGCCTTCGGGATGTGCGCAAGCTGCGGGTTCTGCGTATGGACGTGCGCCAGAGCCGGCGCCATCGTCCCGGATGCCCGGCGCGACAATCCCGCGCCACCGATCTGCGCACGCACCTGCGCCAGCCGCGCCAGCGCGCGCGGGATGGTCGGACCGCCGCACCACAGCAGCGAACCGTCGAGCGGCGCGCGGGTCACTCCCGCCAGCCGGGCCAGCGCGGGATGGCGGAGCATCCGGTCCTCCTCGGCGGCGGGCGAGCCCACGGTGAAGATCACGCGCGGCGGATCGGCCACCACGCGCTCCAGCGGCAGGTAATCGGCCTGGGCCAGTCCGCGCGCGGCGGCGGCGTTCTTGAAGCCGGACCGCTCCATGAGGTCGGCGATGAGCGTGTCGTCGCCCGCGACGATCCCGCCGGACTGCCAGACGAGCGCGGGCACGGAGCTGCCGCCCGGCGCGGGGGCGGCGTCGGCCAGTGCCGCCTCGATCCGCCCGGCCAGCGCGGCGCCGGCCTTGCGGTCCCCGGTCAGCGCCGCGAGCGAGCGCACTTGCGCCAGCGCGGCGGGCACGTCGGAGGGGATCGGCTCCAGCACCACGCGGATGCCGAGGTCGCGCAGCGCCTGCGCGGTGGCGGGCGCAAGGAAGCTGCTCGCCACCACCACGTCGGGCTTGAGCGCGACGATCTCCTCCACCGAACCCGACGTCGCCTTGAACCGGCGCGCGCGGGCGATGTCCATCGACGTGGCCGAAGGGTCCTGGCTGTAGTGCGAGATCGCCAGCAACTGCCCCGGCGCGGCGACCTCCGCCAGCACCGCATCGGTGCAGGGGTTGAGCGAGACGATGCGCGGCCTCGCGGCATCGGCCATGGGAGCGCCGGACCCGCAGGCGGCGAGGGCGAGCGCGAGGGTGGTGAGCGCACCGGCCATCCCACCCCTCTTCGTCATCCCCGCGAAGGCGGGAAGCCGGGTCGGCCCTGCGATGACCGACCCTGCCTTCACATCTTCACGCGAACGCCGGCATAGGCGGAACGGCCCGCCGTGCCGTAGCTGCGCACCACTTCGTAGTGCGCGTCGAACACGTTCTCGACCCGGCCGTAGACCTCGAGGTTGTCGGTGACGGTGAAGGCGCCGCGCAGGCCCAGGACCTTGTGGCCCGGCACGTACTGCGCGTTGAGCGTGTCGTCGTAGCGCCCCCCGCCGACGCGCAGGTCCGCGCCGAGCTTGAGCCCGATCTCCCAGGCCTTGTCGAGGCTGGCGTAGAGGTTGGTCCGGGGCCGACGGGCAAGCCGCGCGCCGGTCAGCTCGTTGGTGGCATCGAGGTAGGTCGCGGCGATGTTGACGTCGAAGCCTTCCCAGTCGGTGACCTGCATCCCCAGTTCCACACCCTTCGCGCGCGCCCGGCCGACGTTGTAGTAGTTCCAGTTGGCCAGATCGTAGTCGATCAGGTTCCGGGTCTTCCTGTCGAAGTAAGTCAGCGTGAAGCGGCCGGTTCCCTCGGCGAAGGGCTGTTCGATCCCCGCGTCCCATCCCTTCGAGGTCTCGGCGTCGAGCGCGCGGAAGCCCGCGTTGGTGTAGAGCTGGTAAAGCGAAGGCGCCTTGAAGCCCTCGCCGTAGCTGGCGCGCAGGATCGGCGCGTCCGCCCCGTCCCCCAGCACCCACGCGCCGTTGGCGGCGAAAGTGGTCTTGTGGCCGAAGTCCTCGTGGTCGTCGTAGCGCAGGCCGCCGTTCAGCGTGAGGCCCGCCAGCGGCCGCAGGGTGAGGTTGCCGTAGTAGCTGTCGATCGAGGTGGAATCCTTCGATCCGTAGTTGTCGTCGAACTTCTGCTTCTCGGTCTCGGCGCCCAGTTGCAGGGTGGCCATCTCGACCGGCGCGAAGACCAGCTGCCCCTCGAACCGCTCGGTGCGGCCATTGGTCTCGTAGGGGCCGAACACGGCATCGTCCGACACGCGGTTGGTATCGTTGATGCCATAGCCCACGCGCGCGGAAAGCCTGTCGCCGAGGCCCGAGTAGCGCAGGTTCGCATAACCCAGCGTATCGCGCTTGCGGCCCTCGTTCAGGGCATCGGCGCCGGTGTTGTCGTAGTCGTAGTCGCCCTTGGCGTAGAAGCCGCCGGCATCGACCGACAGGCCCTGCGCCAGTTCGACCTGCGCGCGGGCGTTGGCCGACTTGTTCTCGAAGCCGTCCTTCTCGGTGCCGCCGCGGCGCTCGTTGAAGGCGGAGTAGCCGTCGCCCTTCAGCCAGTTGCCACCCAGCGTCAGGCCGACGGGGCCGACGAGGCCCGTCGCCGACGCGCTGAGGTTCCTGCGGTCGCGCCAGCCGTACTCGGCCTGTCCGCGCGCGGTCCACTGCTCGGTCGGGCGCGCGGTGATGAAGTTGATGACGCCGCCGATCGCCCGGCTGCCCCACAGCACGCCCGACGATCCGCGCACGACCTCGACGCGGTCGAACTGGCCGATGGTGAGGTTGCCGAAGTCGAATCCGCCGCCGACGTCGGCCGGGTCGTTGATGCGCACGCCGTCGATCAGCACGAGGCTCTGCGCGTTCTCGGCGCCGCGGATGAACACGCTGGAGGGCTGGCCGAAGCCGCCCGACTGCACCACCGTCACGCCGGGAATGCGCGCCAGCACGTCGGTCGCGGTGGTCGCCTGCGTGCGCTCGATGTCGGCGCGGGTGACGATGCTGATGGACTGGCCGACCTGGCTGACGGGCGTGGGCTCGCGCGTCGCGGTGACGACGATCTTCTCGCCGCCGACAGGGGTACGATCGACACCGCCGATCGCTATCTCGTCATCCGCCGCCATCGCGGGAGTGCTTGCCGCAAGCGCGGTGCCGAGCAGAAACAGGTACTTCATATGGTCTTCCTCCGAACCTTGAACGTGTGTCGCCGTTCATGGCGGAGGCCTCGCGCGCCCCTCATGGTACGCGGACCCGCTGCACCCGGAACACCCCGTCCGGCTGCGGAACGACCGTCTCTGGGCAGGTCTCCTGGCTCCCGGATCATCGCCCGCCCCCGCCTTCCCAGCCTTTCTGGCCAGTGGCGCGATGGAGACGGGCTCTCCGGTCACAGTTGCGGGGACAGCGCCGGAATTGCAGCCGGCTTCCCTCTTAGGCCCGGCGAACCGGGCAACCCATGACGTGCTCGCCCGATAGTGCGGAGTTGCAGGGTTTGCAAGCGGCGCCCACGTCGTCCCAGCGAAAGCTGGGACCGCTGGCCGGGCCGAGCGGACTGTCGGCAATTTCTTAAGCCCTTAAGCGTAGAGCGCTGCCCTGTACCGCAACGGGACGGCGGCGAATGGCGGGGTGCGCCGCGCGCCTTACGCAGGTAGGCCCGGTGCTGCCGAACTGCGCCCACGCTTTGACAGGACCCGAGTGCCCCCACCCGCCGCCTTCTCCGAACCCTTGCCCGCCCCGGCGGACGAGTTCGGATTCGAAGGCTGGGAGCGCCCGCGCGACTTCACGGGCCGCTTCCCGCGCCGGGCGCGCGGGATCGGCCACCACCCGGTGGCACTGCAGCGCCGCTGGACCCTTGCCGTCACCGCGCTCGCCGCCGTGGCCCTGCCCGCCTTCGCCGCGCCCGACCGCTTCGCCATCGCCGATGCCGTGACGCCGGACGCCGCCGTCTCGCCGATGCCCTTCGAGCAGGCGGGCGCCAGCTTCCCGGGCTCGGCATTCTATTACCTCGACAGCGAGGCCGCGCCCCTGCGCATCGGCGAGGGCATCCGCTCCGACGCCGACGACTCCGTCTCGAGCCCCGGCCCCATCGCCCGCGCCTTCCGCATCGACAACTCGGGCGTGGACCGCACCCGCGCGCTCCAGTGCCTCACCGCCGCGATCTACTACGAAGCCGCGAGCGAGGCCGACGCCGGGCAGCGCGCGGTGGCGCAAGTGGTGCTCAACCGCGTCGCCCACCCCAGTTATCCCAAGACCGTCTGCGGCGTCGTCTACGAAGGGTCCGAGCGGTCGAGCGGCTGCCAGTTCTCGTTCACCTGCGACGGCTCGCTAGCCCGGCGCCCGCAGCGCCTGTTCTGGGACCGCGCCGAAAGCGTCGCCCGCGCGGCGCTGGCGGGCTACGTCTATGCCCCGGTCGGCCTCGCCACGCATTACCACACGGTCCAGGTGAGCCCGTACTGGGCGCCGAGCCTGAACTATCTCGGCACCATCGGCGCGCACCGGTTCTACAGCTTCCGGGGCGCGGCGGGCAATCCGGCAACCTTCCGCTTCGCCTACATGGGCGGCGAGCCCGTCGCCGCACCCCACCGCCGCGACGATTCCTCGAGCGCCGCCGCAGCCGCCGCCGCGCTCGACCCGCTGGCGGTCCAGCGCGCCTTCGGACTGGTCGAGGCCAAGGCCGCCCCGGCCCCGCAGGCCGTGCCGACGCTCTCCCCCGCCTATTCCGCCGAAGTCGCCCAGCGCGGCGGCGACGCGCTCTACCGCGCGCAGAACCTTCCGGCCTCCGACGGCATCAAGGAAGAGTACGCCAACTCCGGGCGCTGGATCGCGAACCCGCAGAATTGATAATCAATCGATTGCAAAAGCTTAGACCGGGGAAAGCCCCTAGGGCGCTTGGTCAAGATTTAAGCAACCAAGTCCTCTCATGATGACTTAGCGCCTTCCCTGCTAGGAAGGACGTCAAGCAACGACCCCTAGCAAAGAGGCCCCGACGAACATGACCATCCGTTTTGCCGCCGCCTGGGGCGGGACGACACCGGCCATTTCGCGTTCGCTGTGCCTCGGCGCTCCGCTCGGCGCGAGCAACGACAACCCGCCCTGCCCCCGCCGCCTCGCCCTCCACGCGGTGCCGAACGCGCCCGAGGCGGAACTGGACCAGACGCTCGCCGCCGCGCTCATGCATTTCGCGCGCCACGGCCTCTCCGCCGCCAGCCAGGCCCGCGACGAGGCGGTCGCCGCCCATGCCTCGGGCGACATCGAGGCCAGCGCCCGCTGGCTCGAGATCTGCCGCCGGCTCGACCGCCGCATGGCGCAGGCCGCGCAGGACCGCCTGGGCACCTGATCCCGTTCTGCGCGCGGTCCGGCACTCGCGCGCCCGCCCACCCGCGCGCCGCTTTCGACGAGTCGCATCACGCAGGGCTTGCCCTGCTCGTCGGCATGTCCGAAACCTTCACACCAGCCCCGCGAGTCTCCGCGCACCGCGCCGCGGCCTGTCGTTTCGCGCCCTCACGCGCCTGATTTTCCGCCGATTGCAGAGACTATTGCAATTGCGAACTATTATCAGTTAAAAGTGCGGTCATCCGTGTGTCGAGGGCCGTTTGGCGGTTGCAATGTCGTGCCCGGGGGCGTAGGGCCGGCTCCGCAAACCCGGCGCCTGCCTTCTGCGGGATTGAAAGCAGGCCGCCTTGAAGTCCGGACAATCCCGCCACTGGGAAGGACAAGCACGGATCATGGCTCGTAAGAAGATTGCCCTCATCGGCGCAGGCAACATCGGTGGCACTCTCGCTCACCTCGCCGCGCAGAAGGAACTGGGCGATATCGTCCTGTTCGACGTCGCGGAAGGCCTGCCGCAGGGCAAGGCGCTCGATCTGTCGCAGTGCGGCCCGGTCGAAGGCTTCGACGCCGCCATCACGGGCACCAACGACTACGCCGACATCGCCGGCGCCGACGTCATCATCGTCACCGCCGGTGTCGCCCGCAAGCCCGGCATGAGCCGCGACGACCTGCTGGGCATCAACCTCAAGGTGATGAAGGCCGTTGGCGAAGGCATCGCCGCCAACGCCCCCGACGCCTTCGTGATCTGCATCACCAACCCGCTCGACGCGATGGTCTGGGCGCTGCGCGAATTCTCGGGGCTCCCCCACAACAAGGTCGTCGGCATGGCCGGCGTGCTCGACTCGGCCCGCTTCTCGACCTTCCTCGCCTGGGAGTTCGGCGTCTCGGTCCGCGACGTCACCTCGTTCGTGCTGGGCGGCCACGGCGACACCATGGTCCCCGTCGTCGAGTACTCGACGATCAAGGGCATCCCGGTTCCCGACCTCGTCAAGATGGGCCGCTCGACGCAGGAGCGCATCGACGCGATCGTCAAGCGCACCGCCAACGGCGGCGGCGAGATCGTCGGCCTGCTGAAGACCGGCTCTGCCTTCTACGCGCCCGCCGCCTCGGCGATCGCCATGGCTGAATCCTACCTCGGCGACCAGAAGCGCATCCTGCCCTGCGCCGCGCACCTGACCGGCCAGTACGGCGTCGACAACCTCTACGTCGGCGTCCCCGTCGTGATCGGCGCCGGCGGCGTCGAGCAGGTCATCGAGATCGAGCTGACCGAGCAGGCCAAGTCGGGCCTCCAGGTCTCGATCGACGCGGTCAAGGAACTGCTGGTGGCCTGCAAGGCCATCGACGGCTCGCTGGCCTGAGGCACGTCTGCCGTGAGCTACGACCTTATGGTGTTCGACCCCGCCGTAGCGCCGCATGATCGCGGCGCCTTCGTGGCGTGGTATCACGAACAGGCAGAGTGGTCGGAACCTCACGGCTACGACGATCCGGCCGTCACCACGCCTGCGCTGCGGGCGTGGTACGAGGCGATCCGCAAGACATATCCGAACATGAACGGTCCGGATGGGGCGAGCGAGGATCGCTTCGACGATTCGGCGGACTATTCGATCGGGCGTCACGTCATCTACGCCGGCTTCCGCTGGTCTCAGGCGGAACAGGTATATCCGCTGGTTAGAAGCCTAGCTGTCACCTACGGCGTCGGCTTTTATGACGTCAGCGGTGACGAGGGGAATGGCGAGATCCACTTCCCCGGCGAACCCCTACAACCTGAATCTGACGGAGCCTGGCGTGACGTCGCCAAGCAGTTCCGTGATTTTCAGACTGGCAATTAAAGTTCACCCCAGGAGCACCTGAATGAGCATCCTCATTGACAAGAATACCAAGGTCATCACGCAGGGCATGACCGGTGCGACCGGCACGTTCCACACCGAGCAGGCGCTGGCCTACGGCACGCAGATGGTCGCGGGCGTCACCCCCGGCAAGGGCGGCACGACCCACATCGGCCTGCCCAACTACGACACCGTCGCCGAAGCCAAGGCCGCGACCGGCGCCTCGGCCACCTGCATCTACGTTCCGCCGCCGTTCGCCGCCGACTCGATCCTCGAGGCGATCGACGCCGAGATGGAACTGATCGTCTGCATCACCGAGGGCATCCCCGTCCTCGACATGGTCCGCGTCAAGCGCGCCCTCGCCGGTTCCAAGTCGCGCCTCATCGGCCCGAACTGCCCCGGCGTCCTGACCCCCGGTGAGTGCAAGATCGGCATCATGCCCGGTTCGATCTTCTCGAAGGGTTCGGTGGGTGTTGTTTCGCGCTCGGGCACGCTTACCTATGAAGCCGTGTTCCAGACCACCAACGCGGGCCTTGGCCAGACCACGGCCGTCGGCATCGGCGGCGACCCGGTCAACGGCACCAACTTCATCGACGTCCTCGAGCTGTTCCTGGCCGACGACGCCACCCAGTCGATCATCATGATCGGCGAGATCGGCGGCTCGGCCGAAGAAGAAGCGGCGCAGTTCCTCAAGGACGAAGCCAAGCGCGGCCGCAAGAAGCCCATGGCCGGCTTCATCGCCGGCCGCACGGCGCCTCCGGGCCGCCGCATGGGCCACGCGGGCGCGATCGTCTCGGGCGGCCAGGGCGGCGCCGAGGACAAGATCGCGGCGATGGAAGAGGCCGGCATCAAGGTGTCGTCCAGCCCGTCGCTGCTCGGCGAAACCCTTGTGGAACGCCTCAAGGAACTCGCCTGATTTGAGCGCTCCGGCGGCGCGCGCGGAACCGCGCCGCCGCCGGGGGCTTACCAAGACGCGTCGTTGGCCGGGCGGTCGGCGGCGAGATACCCGAGCGGACTTTCGGCCCTTCCTCCCCGGAACCGTCAGCGCCGCGAACACAGGACAACGCCCGGACAAGCCCGTCCGGCGTGGCGATAGGTGATTCCATGGGCGACGAGAGTTTCGATTTCACCCCTGACATGGGACTCGACGAGCCCCAGGCCGGCCCCAGCTGGAAGCCCCGCAACTGGCCGCTCGTCGGCGGTGATGCCGAGGACGACTGGACCCAGGGCCTCGACCCGACGGCGCTGAAGGCCGAAGTCGCGAAGGCGGCCGCCAAGGGCGGTGCCAAGATCGACGAATCCCGCATAGACGAAGCCGCGGCGGACGCCATCCGCGCGATGATGCTGATCCGCACATATCGCGTGCGCGGTCACCTCGCGGCGGACCTCGACCCGCTCGGCCTCAACCAGCGCCAGCTCCCGGCGGACCTCACGCCCGAGTACCACGGCTTCACCGGCGCCGCGAAGGACCGCAAGGTCTACGTCGGCGGCACGCTCGGCCTGCAGTGGGCGACCGTCAACGAGATCGTCCAGATCCTGCGCGCCAACTACTGCGGCAAGGTCGGCCTCGAGTACATGCACATCGCGGATACCGAGGAGCGCCGCTTCCTCCAGGACCGCATGGAAGGCGCCGACAAGGAGATCGAGTTCACGCCGGAAGGCAAGAAGGCGATCCTCTCGGCCGTCGTGCGCGGCGAGCAGTACGAGAAGTTCCTCGGCAAGAAGTACGTCGGCACCAAGCGCTTCGGCCTCGACGGCGGCGAATCGATGATCCCCGCCCTGGAGGCCGTCATCAAGTACGGCGGCCAGCTCGGCGTGAAGGAGATCGTCTACGGCATGGCCCACCGCGGCCGCCTGAACGTCCTCGCGAACGTCCTCGCCAAGCCCTACAAGGTCATCTTCCACGAGTTCTCGGGCGGCACCGCCAACCCCGAGGACGTGGGCGGCTCGGGCGACGTGAAGTACCACCTCGGCACCTCCGCCGACCGTGAGTTCGACGGCATCAAGGTCCACATGAGCCTGATGCCCAACCCCTCGCACCTCGAGACCGTCGATCCCGTCGTGCTCGGCAAGGTCCGCGCCTACCAGGTGATCGCCGACGACATCGGCGACGACGTCGGCCCCGATGCCCGCCACAAGCAGGTCCTGCCCGTGCTCATCCACGGCGACGCGGCCTTCGCCGGCCAGGGCATCATCTGGGAGTGCTTCGGCCTCTCGGGCGTGAAGGGCTACAACACCGGCGGTTGCATCCACTTCATCATCAACAACCAGATCGGCTTCACGACGAGCCCGCAGTTCGCGCGCAACTCGCCCTATCCCTCGGACGTCGCCAAGGGCGTCCAGGCGCCGATCCTGCACGTCAACGGCGACGACCCGGCTGCCGTGACCTTCGCCTGCAAGCTGGCGATCGACTACCGCCAGACCTTCGGCCGCGACATCGTGATCGACATGTGGTGCTACCGTCGCTTCGGCCACAACGAAGGCGACGAGCCCGGCTTCACCCAGCCGCTGATGTACCAGAAGATCCGCCAGCACCCGCCGGTCAGCAAGATCTACGCCGACCGCCTGAAGGGCGAAGGCGTGATCGATGACGCGTTCCTGCCGCACACCGAGGAAAGCTTCACCGCCCACCTCGAGGAGCAGTTCGAGGCGGCCAAGACCTACAAGTCCAACCAGGCCGACTGGTTCGCCGGTCAGTGGAGCGGCTTCCACAAGCCCGCCGATCCCGAGACCGCGCGCCGCAACGTCGAGACCAAGATCGAACCCAAGCTGTTCGAAAGCCTCGGCCGCGTGCTCACCACGGTGCCCGAGGGTCTGACCGTCCACAAGACGCTCGCCCGCGTGCTCGCCGCCAAGGAAGAGATGTTCAAGTCGGGCGAAGGCTTCGACTGGGCGACGGCCGAGGCACTCGCCTTCGGCAGCCTCGTCACCGAGGGCTACGGCGTTCGCCTGTCGGGCCAGGACTGCGGTCGCGGCACCTTCTCGCAGCGCCACGCCGTCTGGACCGACCAGACCGACGAGCACAAGTACGTGCCGCTCAAGACGCTGCCCCACGGCCGCTTCGAAGTGCTGGACTCGACGCTCTCGGAATACGGCGTGCTCGGCTTCGAGTACGGCTACGCCAGCGCCGATCCCAAGACCATGGTGCTGTGGGAAGCGCAGTTCGGCGACTTCGCCAACGGCGCGCAGATCATCATCGACCAGTACGTCGCCTCGGCCGAATCCAAGTGGCTGCGCGCGAACGGCCTCGTCATGCTGCTGCCCCACGGCTACGAAGGCCAGGGTCCCGAGCACTCGTCGGCCCGTCTGGAGCGTTACCTGCAGCTCTGCGCGCAGGACAACATCCAGGTCTGCAACATCACCAGCCCGGCGAACTACTTCCACGTCCTGCGTCGCCAGATGCACCGTGCGTTCCGCAAGCCGCTCATCATCATGACCCCCAAGTCGCTGCTCCGTCACCCGCTGGCGAAGTCTTCGGCCCAGGACTTCATCGACGGCGACTTCAAGCGCATCCTCTCCGATCCCAACGGCGCGGCCGATGCGGATACGAAGAAGGTCATCCTGTGCTCGGGCAAGGTCTTCTACGACCTGCTCGAGGCGCGCGACGCCGCCGAGATCACCGACACCCAGATCATCCGCCTCGAACAGCTCTACCCCTTCCCGGGCGAGCCGCTGACCGAGCGTCTCTCGAAGATGCCGAACCTCGAGGAAATCGTCTGGTGCCAGGAGGAGCCGCGCAACAACGGGTCGTGGTTCTTCGTCGATCCGCTGATCGAGGCATCGGCCAAGGAAGCGGGCGTTTCGGCCCCGCGTCCGCGCTATGCCGGCCGTTCCGCCTCGGCCTCGCCGGCCACCGGCCTCGCCAAGCGCCACGCAGCCGAACAGGCCGCGCTGGTCGCCGACGCGCTGCATCTTTCCGTCCGTTCCGAACTCCGTCGCAAGCAGAAGGCTTGAGATAAATCATGTCCACTGAAGTCAAGATCCCCACGCTCGGCGAGTCCGTCTCCGAGGCCACCATCGGCCAATGGCTGAAGCAGCCCGGCGAAGCCGTCGCTGTCGACGAGCCCATTGCCAGCCTCGAGACCGACAAGGTCGCGATCGACGTCATGGCCCCCGTCGCGGGCGTCATGGGCCAGCACATCGCCAAGGAAGGTGACACCGTCACCGTCGATGCGCTGATCACCACCATCGAAGCTGGCTCGGGTGCCCCCGCGGCCAAGCCCGCCGCCGCTCCGGCCGCGGCGCCCGCAGCCTCGGCTCCGGCCCCCTCGCCCGCTCCGACCCCGGCTCCCGCCGCTTCGGACGAGGCTTCGGCCGGTTCCTCGGTCCTCTCGCCGGCCGTGCGCCGCGCGATCCTCGAGCACGGCATCGACCCGGCGACCATCAAGGGCACCGGCAAGGACGGCCGCATTACCAAGGACGACGTCCTCGAAGCGGCCAAGAACAAGCCCGCCTCGGCGCCTGCCGCCTCGGTCCCCGCTGCCGCAGCCGCTCCGGCCGCGCGCAACGAAGAGCGCGTCAAGATGACGCGCCTGCGCCAGACGATCGCCAAGCGCCTCAAGTCCGCGCAGGAAACCGCCGCCCTCCTCACCACCTTCAACGACGTCGACATGTCGGCCGTCATCGAGGCGCGCGAGAAGTACAAGGACGTGTTCCAGAAGAAGCACGGCATCAAGCTGGGCTTCATGTCGTTCTTCGCCAAGGCCTCGGTCCTGGCGCTGAAGGACATCCCGGCGGTCAACGCGCAGATGGACGGCGACGAGATCGTCTACCACGACTACGTCGACATCTCGATCGCGGTCTCGGCCCCGAACGGCCTCGTCGTCCCCGTCGTCAAGGACTGCGACAAGCTGGGCTTCGCCGGCATCGAGAAGGCCATCGCGGACTTCGGCAAGAAGGCCAAGGAAGGCAAGCTGACCATGGAAGACATGAAGGGCGGCACCTTCACGATCTCCAACGGCGGCGTGTTCGGCGGCCTGATGTCGACCCCGATCATCAACCCGCCGCAGTCGGCGGTGCTGGGCCTCCACCGCATCGAGGACCGCGCCGTGGTGCGTAACGGCGAGATCGTGATCCGCCCGATGATGTACATCGCGCTGTCCTACGACCACCGCATCATCGACGGCCGCGAGGCGGTCACCGCGCTCAAGACCATCAAGGAAGCGATCGAGGATCCCACCCGTCTGCTGATCGACCTCTGAGACGAAAAGCCCCGCCCGCCCACACCGGACGGGCGGGGTTTTCACTTGCGCTGAAATGACTATTTTCCGCTCGTGCCACAAAGTTGCGATGCACGAGCGTACGGAGGCCTGAACATGGCTGATTACGATTACGACGTCCTTGTCATCGGTTCCGGCCCCGGCGGCTACGTCGCGGCCATCCGCGCCGCGCAGCTGGGCCTGAAGACCGCCTGCGCCGAAGGCCGCGAGACGCTGGGCGGCACCTGCCTCAACGTCGGCTGCATCCCCTCGAAGGCCCTGCTCCACGCTTCGGAATACTTCGAGGCGGCCAAGGAAGGCGGCTCGATGGCCAAGATGGGCATCAAGGTCACCCCCGAACTCGACCTCGACGTCATGCAGGCCCAGCGCCTCGACGCGGTGAAGGGCCTGACCGGCGGCATCGAGTTCCTGTTCAAGAAGAACAAGATCGACTGGATCAAGGGCTACGCCACCTTCAAGGACGCGCACAGCGTCGAAGTGGCCGGCAAGACCGTGACCGCCAAGAACATCGTCATCGCCACCGGCTCCTCGGTCACGCCGCTGCCCGGCGTCACGATCGACAATGACGGCGGCGTTGTGGTCGATTCGACCGGCGCGCTCGAACTCAAGTCCGTTCCGAAGAAGATGGTCGTCATCGGCGGCGGTGTGATCGGTCTGGAGCTTGGTTCGGTCTGGCGTCGTCTCGGCGCGGAAGTGACCGTCGTCGAGTTCCTCGACCAGCTTCTCCCCGGCATGGACGGCGACGTCCGCAAGGAAGCCGCCAAGATCTTCAAGAAGCAGGGCATGGTCCTGAAGCTCGGCACCAAGGTCACCGGCGTCGCGGTCGAGGGCAAGGTCGCCAAGGTCACCGTCGAGCCCGCAGCGGGCGGCGACGCCGAAGTCATCGAAGCGGACGTCGTGCTCGTCTCGATCGGCCGCCGTCCCAACACCGAGGGCCTCGGCCTCGACAAGATCGGGCTGGAACTCAACCAGCGCGGCCAGATCGAGACTGACCACGACTTCGGCACCAAGGTCGACGGCGTCTGGGCCATCGGCGACGTCATCCCCGGTCCGATGCTCGCGCACAAGGCCCAGGACGAGGGCATCGCCGTTGCCGAGAACATCGCAGGGCTGACCGGCATCGTGAACCACGACGTCATCCCCGGCGTCGTCTACACCCAGCCCGAGTTCGCCGGCGTCGGCCTGACGGAAGAAGCCGCCAAGGAGCGCGGCGCGGTCAAGGTTGGCAAGTTCCCGATGCTCGCCAACTCGCGCGCGAAGACCAACCACGAGCCCGACGGCTTCGTGAAGGTCATCGCCGATGCCGAGACCGACCGCGTGCTCGGCGTGTGGTGCATCGCCTCTGTCGCGGGCACCATGATCGCCCAGGCCGCGCAGGCCATGGAATTCGGCGCCACCAGCGAGGACATCGCCTACACCTGCCACGCCCACCCGACGCACTCCGAGGCGATCAAGGAAGCGGCGATGGCGGTTACCGGCAAGCCGATTCACATCTGATTTTCGGCTTCAGTCATTCGAGAGGGCCGGCGTGAAAGCGCCGGCCCTTTTCGTTTGGGCGCTTTACCCCTCCACCACCCGCTGCGCGGGCGGTCCCCCTCCCCATCCCCTGCGGGGACAGGGAGGATTAAGGCATCGTAACTTCCCCGGATCCTCCCTGTTGGCGCAGCCAATGGGGAGGGGGACCGCCCGCGCAGCGGGTGGTGGAGGGGTACCCGCGCATGCAGCAACAGTTGGGAACAATCCGCAAGGCCCGCCAACTCCGCCGCAAGATGACCCTCCCCGAAGTCCTCCTCTGGCAGCACTTGCGCCGCTCCCCGCTCGGCCTGAAATTCCGCCGCCAGCACCCGATCGGCCCCTACGTGCTCGACTTCTACTGCCCCTCTGCAAAGACCGGCATCGAGATCGACGGCATCGCCCACGCCATGGGCCACAACCCCGAACGCGATCTTGCGCGCGATGTGTGGCTCCAAGCCCAAGGCGTAAGCCTGATCCGCCTCCCCGCCGCACAAGTCCTGAAAAACGCCCCCGAAACAGCTGAAACGATCGTCCGAACCTGCACCCGGTAGCAGACCACGGAAACTACCGATTGCCAGTGCCTCGCCCGCCGGGGAGATCTGTCGCCCTGGAACACTTCGCCGCGCGGCGAATTTTTGCATGTCACAATGGCAATCCGGGGCACGGCGGCTATGAGGATCACGCGATACGTCACCGCAGCGGCCGGCATGGCCGCGCTCCTTGCCCTTCCCGCCTGCCACCGCCGCGACGACGAGCCGCCGCCCCGCGCGCATGACGCGATCAAGGTGGACCCGCAGGCCTCGCTCATCACCGTGCCCATCCACGCCGATCTCGGCAATCTGGCCGCCGCGCTGGAGAAGGACATTCCGCGCACGCTCTGGACCATCGACAAGCCCGACCAGACCTGCGTCCCCTCGAAGCAGGTCGACATCGGCATCGCCAAGATCAAGACGCCCACGCTCAAGTGCCGCATCGTCGGCGAGGTCCGGCGCGGCCCGCTGCGCTTCGCGGGCAAGGGCAGCGAGATCGTGCTCGACATGCCGCTCCACGCGGTCGTGCGCGCGGAGGATATCGGCGGCGTGCTCAAGCGCGAAACCGCGACGGCCGACGCCATGGCCCACGCTGTCGTGCGCCTGACGCTGGCGCAGGACTGGAGCCCGCGCGGCACGGTCGACATCCGCTACGACTGGACCAACCGCCCGCACCTCGACTTCCTCGGCAAGCGCATCGACTTCACCGAGCAGGCCGAGGAGAAGCTGGCCCCCGTCGTCGCCAGGCTGGAGCGCGAACTGCCGGGCCAGCTCGGCAAGCTGGAAGTGCGCCGCCAGGTCGAGCGCGCGTGGAACTCGGCCTTCACCACGCTCTCGCTCAACCGCGAGAACCCGCCGGTGTGGATGCGCGTGAGCCCGAAGGAGCTGCAGTACGGCGGCTACCAGCTCGACGGCCGGCGGCTCGTCCTCAACCTCGGCGTCAAGGCGGTGACCGAGACCCGCGTCGGCAAGCGGCCCGCAGATCCCACCCCGACGCCGCTGCCGCCCGTCAGGCCGCTGGAGGCCCAAGCGGGCAAGCTGGCCTTCTTCATCCCGGTCGTCGCCGATTACGCGCAGCTGGAGCCGGTGCTGATGAAGGCGCTGCACAAGCGGTCGAGGCGGCCCTTCGCGGTGCCGGGCGTGGGCCCGGTCAGGGCGGAGTTCCGCAAGGCCACCATCTACGGCACCACGGGCGGGCGCATCGCGGTGGGCGTAGAGTTCACGGCCACCGACCTCGCCGGGCGGGTCGGCCCGGCCAGGGGCACGGTGTGGATGACCGGCCTGCCGGTCAACGCCGACAATTCCCGCCGCGTCGGCTTCGAGAACTTCGAGGTGAGCGGGAGCACCGACGTGACCGGCGGCAACCTCATCCTGCGCCTCGCCAACACGCCGGGCATGGCGCACACGATCGCCGCAGCGCTCGCGCAGAATTTCGAGAACGACTACAACAAGCTGCTCGGCAAGATCGACCGCGCGATCGAGGACAAGCGCGAAGGCAACCTGCTCATCAGCGCCGAGGTCACCCGCACCCGCACGGGGCGCATCAAGGCCGCGGGCCAGGGGCTCTACCTGCCCGTCTGGGCGGAGGGCACTGCATCGATCACCGTCCAGCGGTAGGACCGGGCCGCCCCGCTCACTCGGGGAACAGGAAGGTGAGCACGGCGCGCACGCCCCAGTCCGGGCCACCCTCCGGCTTCTCCACGTAGTAGCGCGCGCCGACGCCGATCTGGATGCGCTGCTTGCCCACCTTGGTCAACTGCGCGACGCTGACGTTGACCGGCACTACCCAGTTCTTGTGCTTCCAGTCGTAGCTCGTCTCCGTGTTCAGCGAGAACGTCGTCGCCTTGGGGGTCGAGTGGCTGAAGAACGGCTGGATGAAGGTCGTGCTGATGCCCCCGCGCGTATCCTTGCCCGCGAAGGACCAGATGTGGTTGGCCAGCAGCCCGAAGGTGTTCTGGTGCGACTGCTTGAGCACCAGCGCAGTGGGCCCTGCTCCCCACTTGCCGCCGCCGAGCACGCTGTCGGTCGCCGTGGGATAGAGGATCGCCGGTCCCACGCCCCAGGTGATCCCGCCCGGTCCCTGCTTCTGAGGAGAGAAGAACAGGCTCTGCGTGGTGTCCCCCAGGCCGAACTCGCTTTCGCCGGGCGCGGATATGTCCTCCTGCGCGATGACCGGCAGGATGGTGCGGACGATGACCTTCCAGTCGGCGTTGAGCGTGAACGGGATCACCGGCTGGACGTTCAGCGTGGACTTGATCCCGTCGCCGCGTGGACCGGCGCCCAGGTCGACGTTCTCCTGCAACGGGACGCTGATGAGCGAGGCGACGGGGTTCGACAGCTTCTGCGCCAGTTCCTGGTCGCCGCCCGCCGCCGGTGGGCCGGAGGTGATCGAGGCGGGCGGCGGTCCGGGCTCGGCCTCCTGCGCCAGCGCGCTTCCACAAGGTCCCATGGCGGCCAGCGCCATCAGTGAACGGGTTCCAAGGCGCATCGCCAACTCCGGTGCAGTGGATCCAGACCGGAATAGTAGGAGCGTGAAATTCGCGCGAAATCGGGAAAAACCCGCGCTGCGCCAAAGCCCGTCCCGCCACACCGGGATCGCCGCCGCGAACGCCGGGCCGGAGATCGTAACCCGCGAGCAAGGAACCGGAAGCATTCGGCTTCTACGTCGGAACTGCACAATGATTGTGCACGACTGCCTTATTTTTAGGCACATCGAAATATCGGGAGACGACATGAGCCTGCTTGCCCTCGCCGCCTTCGCTGCTGCTGCTGCCGCCGCGCCCATCCACAGCGTGGACATCGACCATCGCGGGACCACCTACCAGGTCGATTACCGGGCGAGCGTCACCACCAAGGCGCGCACCATCGGCATGGCCGTGTCCTCCCGCCCGAGCACCCAGCGCTGCGTGATGACGGCCACCGTCTCGGTCGAGCGCGTCATCGCCGATGGCGACCACGAACTGCGCGCGCGGGTCCCCGGCGAGAAGACCTTCACGCAGAACCTGCCCGGCGACTGCCGTGGCCGCGATGGGCAGCTCGCCGCGCTCGTCGAGGACAAGGCGCCCGCCATCGGCGCGCATCTCGCAGAGGCGGCGGCGGGCGACCGCCACCATGCCCTCGCCGCTATCGAGGCCGCGCATCACCTCGCCGCGAACTGAGACGCCCCGCGAAGACATGATGCGATTCCCTTGCATGGGCGCCGCGACCGGCGGCGCCCTCGCCTGTGCCGCGCTCTGGGCCGCCCCGGCGGCGGCGCAGTCCGCACCTTCGGTCGCGTTCGAGGCCGAGACGGACCATCGCGAGCGTGGCCTCAGCTGGAGCGACGGGAAGGCCGCGCTCTCCGTCGCGGCCTCCGTGCCCGTCACCTACGACCTCGCGCTCGACCTCGACGCGGTTACCCTGCGCGAAAGCCGGCGGCACGGCGGCGCCGACCTCGGCATCGCCATCGGCCCCCGCTACACCCTGCGCGGCGGCGGGTGGGACGTGGACGCCGGGGTGCGCGGCAACCTCTTCGTGGGCCGCTCCGGGACGAGCTACCTCGAATTGACCGGCCAGGTGGCGCGCACGCTCGGCCCGGCTCAGCTCTCGATCGGCGCGGCCTTCGCGCCGCCGCAGGACGCCATCGGCGGCAGCAACCTCTACCTCGACGCGCAACTTTCGGCGGGCGTGCCCGGCACGCCGGTGACGCTCTACGGCGGTCTCGGTCACACCAGCGGTTCCACGCGCGACGATCCGCGCGCCGCGCGCCTGCGCCCCGGCGGAGACTATCTCGACCACCACTTCGGCGCCGAATATGCCGAAGCCAGCTTCGCCGCCGGGATTCGCTACACGGGCACCTCGATCGGCACGGACGAGGTCGATCCCGCCTCGCGCTGGACCGACCGCCACTACGGCGCGCGCGTCGTCGCGTACTTGCGCTTCACGCCCTGACTCCAGCGGAAGCCCGGCCTGTCTTTCCCGGCCCTGTCCGATTGACCAGATGCGCCGGGCATCCACCTGCTGGCAGGAGGGGCCGTGACGTGGAACGGGAGAGAACGATGCGGGCAGTCTGGTATACCGAGAACGGCGGGCCCGAAGTCATGCGCGTGGGCGAACTGCCCGACCCGGAAATCGGGCCGAGGCAGGTCCTTATCCGCGTCGAGGTGATCTCGATCGAAGGCGGGGACCTTCTCAACCGCATCCACACGCCGCCCTCGCGCACCCCGTTCGTGCCGGGATACCAGGCGGCCGGCACCGTCATCGCCACAGGCGCCGAAGTGACGCGCTTGCGGGAAGGCGACCGCGTGGTCGGGTTCGACTGGAACGGCAGCCACGCCGAGTTGTTCGCCGTGCCGGAAAAGTATGCCTACCCGGTGCCCGACGGCATGGACCTCGCGCTGGCCGCAGTCGTGCCGATCGCATTCGGCACTGCGTGGGACGCTCTGTTCACCTACGGCGGGCTGAAGGCGGGCGAGACGGTGCTCGTCCAGGGTGCGGCCGGCGGGGTCGGCCTCGCGGCGGTGCAGCTTGCGGCGCAGGCCGGGGCCACGGTGATCGGCACCGCCTCCAGCCCCGACCGCCTTGCGCGCATCGCACCCTTGGGGATGGGCCACGGCATCGACTACCGGCAGGAGGACATCGCCGCGCGCTGCCGGGACATCACCGGAGGCAAGGGCGTCGACCTCGTGCTCGACCTCGCCGGGGGGCGGGGCAAGGACGCCCTCGTCGATGCCCTGCGCGGGCACGGGCGCTACGCGGTGATCGGCGCGGCGGAAGGGACACTGCCCAGCTTCGGATTCTTCGAACTGATCCGCAAGGCCATGCAGGTGACCGGCATCTCGTTCGGCCGCGACATGCACACGCCGCGCGTCCACGCCCTGCTCGCCGACCTGCTCGCCCGAGTCCATGCAGGCGACCTCGCCATGCCGATCGCGCGGGAATTCGCGCTTTCGGACGCCGTCGAGGCGCACCGCTTCGTCGCCGAGGACCACCCGTTCGGCCGGGTCGTCATGCGCCCGTGAACCATCGTCGTCCCGGACCCGATCCGGGGCGACGATGCGTCAGATCTGGTCCGGGTAGACCGGCCGGATGTCCACCGGGAGCGTGCCCATCGCCGCGATCGCGGCGTCGGCCTCGGCGTCGAGCTTGGCCCACTTCGCCATGAAGGCCTTGGTGCCGGCATAGTCGCCCGTGGCCTGCAGCATCAGGATGTCGTGGAGCAGCGCCTTCAGCCCCGCCTCCATCTTCGCGTCGTCGACCACGTAGCGCCTCGTCGCGGGATCGTAGGCAAAGGCGCCCTGCGCGCGCAGGTAGGCGTACTGCAGCGCCGCGCCCTGCCCATGCGCCTCCACCGCGCCGAAGCGCACCGCGCGGAAGATGCCGGTGAAGTAGGTGGCGAAGAGCTGCGGACGCTCGGCGGCGGGAAGCTCGCCCTTGCGCATCATCAGCAGGATGTTCCACACGCCCGCCACGTCCGCCTTGGCTTCCTCCAGCGCGGAGTTCTGCTCCTTCAGCGCCTTGTCGACAGTGGTCTTCTCGCCGTTGACCACGATCGAGCCCGGGCCGAGGCTGTGCGACAGTTCGTGGAACAGCGTCTCGTACTGCATGTAGCTCTTGGCCACCAGCACCGCCTGGTCGGGCCCCAGCACCAGCGGCGCCATGGGTTTCAGGATACGGTCGAACTTGGCGCCGAGCACATTGGAGAGGATCACCTTCTTCGCGCCCTTGGCCTCGCGCACGCGCTCGTCGTTGGGCAGGTTGAAGGCGATGGTCTGCGATCCGGGCACGTTGTCGCCGCCGCCGCGCACCTGCTCGGCCACCGCGATCGGGCTCTCGAAGCCGCGCGCGAAGTTCTTGTAGCGCTCGTCGATCGGAAGGTTCGCCTCCATGTCCCGGAGGTGGTTCTTGTACTTCGCGAGCGCGGCGGACTCCTCGGGATCCTTGAGAGTGACGAAGCTCTCGAACGCGGTCTTCGCGCCCATCAGGCGGTCGGTGTAGACCTCGTAGGGCCCGATCGCGACTTCGATCGGCGTGCCGGTCAGGTCCATCCACGCCAGTTCGCTCTCGTAGTAGTCGTCGCTGAGGAACGCCTTGGCGCGCAGGGCGAGGAAGCGCTTGAGGCTTGCGTTGGAAGTGCGCGCCGCGGCCTGCTCCAGCAACCTGGCCGCCGGCTCCAGCCACTCCCGATAGGCGACCGAATAGGGCACCGCGACCAGCTTGTCGCCCTCGCGGCGCACGACGGTGTAGGGGCTGAGCAGCGCCGCCTTCTGGTCGGGATGGGCGGCCACGTAGGCATCCAGTTGCGCGCGCGTCAGGTCCGGCGGGTAGAAACCCGCGCCTTCGGGCATCGGCGTCGTGCCCCAGAAGGGATGGAGGTCGGCCATCTCGTCCCACGGGCCGAAGTTGCGGTCGAACATCTCCACCAGCAGGTCGCGGTCCGCGCGGCGGTTCATCGAGACCGCGCGCCGCACCTGCGGGTTCTGCTCGTAGCGCTGGCGCAGGTAGATCTCGCTCATCAGGTCGGAAGCCTTGATGAGCAGGTTGACCACGTCGCGCTCTTCCGCGCTGAGGAAGGCCGTTTCGACCTCCATCGGGATGGTCGCCAGCTTCTCCTTCTGGGCGGCGAGGTCGTAGTCCGGCTCGGCGGCGGCGGTGCTTTCGGTGGGCATGGCAGGCGTCGAGGCGATTTCTCCCGGCTGGGCGGCGGTGCAGGCGGCGCTCGCCAGCAGCAGGGCGGCGGGGGAAAGGCGCTTCAAGGTGATCATGGGATGTGTCCGTCGCATGAGGGTTGGCCCGCAACCTAGAGCGATGGGCGCGCGGTGCAAGCAGCGTCGCCATCGCCACCGGTATTACACCCGATGGACGCCCTTGGTGCCGGAGAGTTCAATCCCCTAGAGCGGATCGAACTCCAGGTGCAGCGCCTTCAATGCCCGCAGGACATACGTGGGCTCGTACTCGAACACGTGGGCGCCTTTCGGGCCATGGTGCGCCTCCGACAGGCGGATGTTGCCCATGCGCGCCAGCAGCCGCTCGATGCTCACCGCCACCTCGCGCCGGGCGAGCGGGGCGCCGATGCAGGTATGCGCGCCGCGTCCGAAGGCGAGGTGCTCCTTGATGCGCGGCCGGTCCATGTCGAACGTGCCGGGATCGGGGAAGCGGGCAGGATCGCGATTGGCGGCCATGTGGCTCATCAGGATCGGCGTCCCGGCCTTGATCTCCACGCCGCCGAGCACGGTGCTCTTTCGGCAGATCCTCCCCCCACTCTTCACCGAGCCGTCGAAGCGCAGCAGTTCCTCGATGAAGTCGGGAATCCGCGACGGGTCGGCGCGCAGTTGCGCCTGGATGTCGGGGCGCGTGGCGATCACCTTGAACCCGTTGGCGAGCAGGCGGTTGGTGGTGTCCTGCCCCGCGCCGAACAGGAACGCGGCCAGCCCGGTCACGTCCACCAGCGACGGCTTGCTGCCGTCGGGGTAGGTCGCCTTGGCCAGATCGTTGAGGATGTCTTCCTGCGCCAACAGCGCGCGCAGCGGCCGCATGAGCGCGTGATTGGCGAGGCGGCGCATGGTGATGAGCTTGAACAGGTCCTTGCCCACCGGCACCAGCGGATTGCGCATCATCTCCTCGTGCGTCGCATCCATGGGCACCGGGATCGACCCTTCGAGCAGGCCGCGGAACTTCGCCCGCGTCGCTTCCGACAATCCCAGCAGGTCGGAGATCACCAGCGCGCCATAGGGCCCGCCGTACTGCCGGACGATATCGACTTCGCCGTCCCGGTGGAACTCGTCGATCAACCCCTCGGCCGTCGCGGCGAGTTGCGGCTGGAGCGCCTTCAAACGACTCGGCGTGAACAGGCGCGAGAGGATGGAGCGCAAGTCGGCATGGCGGCTGCCCTGCTCGCAGACGATCTGGTCGGAGAAGGCGATGTCCTTGCGATGGGCCTCGAGCTGCGGCCCGATGTCGTCTCCCTCGGGCACGAAGGGAAGCTCGACCATCCCTCCGGTGACCGCGTTGATCTCCGAGAAGTGCTCGGTATCGAGAAGCAGCTGCACCGTCTCCTCGTACCCCACGACCGCCACGGCATTGCGGTGGGGCAGGCGCACGACCGGGCCCTGGGCGCGCAGATGGTCGAAATAGGCGTGGGGATCGTCCACCAGCGACACGTCGGTGTACCAGTCCGCATTCTCGTAGGACATGCGCTCTCTCCTGCGCCGCATTCTTATGATCCTGTGTGTATCGTATTTTCACAGAGGGTCAAGCCGCACACGCCGTGCTACGGGGACGGCATGACACTCGCCACGCCCGCCCTGCCCCCTGCCCTGGACCTTTTCGGCATCGCCGTCTTCGCCCTTACCGGCGCGCTGGCGGCGGCACGGCTGCGGCAGACTTTCGTGACGGTCGCCTTCTTCGCGCTCATCACCGGCGTCGGCGGCGGCTCGCTGCGCGACCTGCTGATCGGAGCGCCGGTGTTCTGGGTGCGCGATCCCTTCGTGGCGCCGGTATGCCTCGCGGTCGCGCTGGTCGCCTGGTTCACGCCGGTACGCTGGTGGGAAGGCCGCCTGCTGGAGTGGGCCGATGCGCTGGGCCTGGCGATCTACTCGGTGTTCGGCACGATCAAGGCGCTGTCATGGGGCGTGCCGCCGGTCCCGGCGATGCTGATGGGGGTGGTCACCGGCTGCATCGGCGGCATCATCCGCGACGTGCTGGCGGGCCAGCCCTCGATCCTGATGCGGCCCGAACTGTACGTCACCGCCGCCGCCCTCGCGGCCGGACTTGGCGGCGCGGGCATCGCGCTGGGCCTCTCTCCGGCGCTGACCTGGGCGCTCGCGGTGATGGGAGGCTTCGCCCTGCGCGGGGCGGCAATTCACTGGTCGCTCGGCCTGCCCGCGCACAAGGGCGACGACTGAGCGAGCCGGGTGCGCCGTCAGGTCATCGCGTGCCCGTCAACGGCGACCGAGCGGATGTGGCCGGTATCGTCGACGCTGCAGGCATAGGGGCGGCCGTCCTGCAGCCTGCCTTCGACTGAATAGCGCTCACCCATGCGGCGCACGCCGTCGACCGAATCGATGCGCTGGCTGCCGCGCTCCAGTTCGGCCGAGCAGGCATCGACTGCGGCGCCGAAGCTGCCCTGCCCCACGTCGCCCGGGACATCATGCAGTGGCCGGTCATCCGCGACGGGCGCGTCGCCATAACCCTGGTCGCCCGCTACGGGCCCGCCCGGATAGCGATAGGGCGCAGGCTCGTCGCCGCGATCGTCGCCGCGACCATCGGACGACTTCTTCCCGGCCGACGTGGCGATGGCGACGGCCGCGCCGCCCACCAGCAGCCCGGCGAGCAGGCTGCCGGCGTCGATCCCGTCGCCGCCGCGATGCCGGTGGTGGCGGTTCCAGTCACCGTACCGGTCGCGCGCCAGCGACGGCGTCGCGGTCAACGACAGGGCGGCCAGGGCAGCCAGGGTCACGGCGGCACGCGAACGGAAAGTCTTCATCGGCGGAAAGTCCAAGCCCCGGCGCGCACGGTTCGCGCCGCCCAATTGCACGGCGGTAGCCCGTCGATGCTGTCGCACGGGTGAACCGTCACGGCGTCGCCGCGCTCTCGTCGCCCACGTGGGCGATGGTGGCTTCCGCCGGAAGTTGCAACCCGGTCCACTGGGCGAGGAAGGCGAGGATGTCGGCCCCTTCCTCGATCGCCTTGTCGGTGGGCTTGCCCGAGCCGTGGCCGGCGCGGGTCTCGATCCGGATCAGGCGCGGCCTGTCGCCAAGGTTCGCGTGCTGGAGCGCGGCGGTGTACTTGAACGAATGGCCCGGCACCACGCGGTCGTCGGTATCGGCCGTCGTGACGAGGATCGCGGGATAGTCCGCCCCCTCGCGGATGTTGTGGTAGGGCGAGTAGGAGCGCAGCACCCTGAAGTCCGGCTCGCGGTCGGGGTGGCCGTAGTCGTCCACCCAATAGCGCCCGGCGGTGAAGCGATCGAAGCGCAGCATGTCCATGACGCCCACCTGCGCGACGGCGGCGGCGAACAGGTCGGGCCGCTGGTTCACCACCGCGCCCACCAGGAGCCCGCCGTTGGAGCCGCCCTGGATGGCGAGCCCGTCCTTCTTCGCGATGCCTTCCCTGACGAGGAACTCGCCCGCCGCGATGAAGTCGTCGAAGACGTTCTGCTTGTTGGGTCCTCGCCCCGCATCGTGCCACTCGCGCCCGTACTCGCCGCCGCCGCGCAGGTTGGCGAGCGCGAAGGCACCGCCCGCCTCCAGCCAGGCCATGCGGATCGACGAGAAGCCCGGAGTGAGCGAGACGTCGAACCCGCCATACCCGTAAAGCAGCGTCGGCACGGGCGTTTTCGCCTTCGCCACCGCGCGGCTGCGCACGACGAACATCGGCACCCGCGTCCCGTCGCGCGAGGTGTAGAAGCGCTGGTCGACCACGTAGGCGCTGGGATCGTAGCACATCTTTGGCTGCGCGAAGGGCGCGGTCACGCCGGTCGTCAGGTCCATGCGGTAGATCGAGGCGGGGCAGTTGAAGCTGGTGAAGGCGTAGAACGTCTCGGGATCGCCGGGACGACCCCGGAAGCCCGAGGCCGTGCCGATCCCGTTCAGGCTCAGCGTGCGCCCCGCGCTGCCGTCGAGCGCGAGGATCTCGGCATGGCTGGCGGCATCGCGCATGTAGTTGAGGACGAGCTGGTCCCCGACGATGCCCGCCCGCTCGAGGATGTCCTCGCGCTCGCCGACGACCTGCGTCCACTGCGGCACCGGATCGTCGAGGTCGATGGCGACGAGCCGGTAGCGCGGCGCGTCCCAGTTGGTCACGTACCACAGGCGCCGCCCGGCCCCTTCGACCAGCTTCCAGTCGTCCCTGAACCCGGTGACCAGCGGCGTCGCCTTCCACCCGTCGCGCCTGATCCGCGACAGGTCGATCACCCGCACTTCGTAGCGCGCATCGGTGCCGACGTGGCTGGTGATGAGCGCGAGACGGCCGTCCTGCGTGACTTCGGCTGCGTGGCCATAGTCGGGATGGTCGGGCGTCGCGTAGACGAGCTGGTCCTCGTCCTGCGGGGTGCCGATGCGGTGGAAATAGACCGCCTGGTCGTAGTTGCGGCCCTGGAAGGCCGTGCCTTCCTCAGGCGCGGGGAAGCGCGAGTAGAGAAAGCCCTCTTCGCCCACCCAGGCGAGGCCGGTGAACTTGGCCCAGCGGATCTGGTCGGCCAGCGGCTCCCCGGTCCTGACGTCGAGGACCCGCAGGATCCGCCAGTCGCTGCCGCCGTCCTGCACGCTGTAGAGGACGTAGCTGCCCTTCTGCGACGGTTCCCACGCGTCGAGCGCGGTGGCGCCGTCGGCCGCCCAGGCATTGGGGTCGAGCAGCAGGCGAGGCTCGCCCGAAAGGCCCTTGCGGACGAACAGCTGGGCCTGGTTCTGCAGCCCGGAATTGCGCGTATAGAAATAGAGCCCGCCGGCCTTCACCGGCAGGCCGAAGCGCTCGTAGTCCATGAAGGCGCGGATGCGCTCCTCGAACCGCTCGCGCTGCGGCAGCGCGGTGAGGTATTCCTCGGTGACGGCATTCTCGCGCCCGACCCAGTCGGCGACTTCGGGCGCATGGCGCACATCGGCCTCGAGCCAGCGATAGGGGTCGGCGATGTCCTCTCCGAACAGGGTTTCGACGAGCGGATCGCGGCGGGTCTGGGGATAGGTGATGTCCGGCATGGGTCCTGCACAGATGGGCGCCCCCATGCAAAGCAGCAAGCCCCCGATCAGCGCCCGCAGGCGATCCATGTGCGTACCCTCCCGGAGTTTGTCCTTGTCGGATCGTGACTATCACAAGAGACCGGCCCGGCAAACACATCGGCGGCCTCGCCGCCGGTGTAGGAGTTGGAGCTTGTTGATGAAACACATGCGCGCGGGGTGTTTCCCGATGCGGCGGGGATGGCGGGATTTCGACGATGGGAAAGACCTGCAACGAACGTAGCAGGCCCCGGCGGTGTAGGAAAACGGCGACAGGACAACAACGAAAAGCGGCCGCGAACCGAAGTCCGCGACCGCTTTCGTTCATCCCGTCAGGGACGCCGTGGCTCAGGCCTCGGCGTATTCCTCGGCGTCGGTCAGGACCGGACCCGAGTCCTGGCCCTTGGCGTCGACGTCACGGTCGACCAGCTCGATCACCGCCATCGGAGCGGCGTCCGAAGCGCGGATGCCGGCCTTGATGATGCGGGTGTAGCCACCCTCGCGACCGGCATAACGCTCGGCGAGGACTTCGAAGAGCTTCTTTTCCTGCGCTTCGTCGAGGATGCGCGCGTGCGCCAGACGACGGTTCGAAAGACCGCCCTTCTTAGCGAGCGTGATCAGCTTCTCGAGGTAAGGACGCAGTTCCTTGGCCTTGGGCGTGGTGGTCTTGATCTGCTCGTGCTTGATCAGCGCGGCAGCCATGTTGCGCATGAGGGCGGCGCGATGGCCGGACTTGCGCTGCAGCTTGCGGCCACCCATTTTGTGACGCATAATTTCTTCTCCGTTCGTCAGACAGCCGTTCAAGGTACTGGCTGCCGGGCGATGTGGTTCGGCCACCGCCCAAAGCCAGCTCACTGTCGTGTGAAGGGCGCCCTCAAGACCATTTGCGGGCCGGAGTCAAGGGCGGATATGCCCCGGTCACGCCGCTCATGCCGAGATCGTGGAAGCATCTGCAACCTCGCGCCCCGCCTCGGGGACTTCCACAGCCTCGTAGCTGGACGCGGCGTGGGGGTCACTATCCTCTTGCTCGTCACCCCGCGAAGGCGGGGTCCCGCTTGCCTTGCGTTTTCCGCTGACGAGCAAGAAAAGCGGAATCCCCGCCTTCGCGGGAATGACGATGAAGGGTGGTTAGCTGCCATTCGCTGTTGGGCGGTTCACCCACTTCTGAACCACAGCGGTAGCCTCTTCGAGGAGAATGGGAAGCGCACCAGTTGCTCCCTCCCAGCGCTCGTCGAACTCACTTTCGTCGTCGGTATCGATAGATCGAGCCGATACGGCAATACGACCGTTAAAGGGCGGGTCTATGGAAATTTGAAAGCACTCGAACGGTCGTAGTCCCGGCACGTAGGCGAACCTCGCGGGCTGATCCACCCATTCGGTAAAGAGCTTTTTGACCGTTGCGTGTGCCCAAGCGTCGATGACCGGATCAACTTCTGCATAGACTGTCATGGCTAGAGGTTGCCTCGACTGCCGAATGTCCGCAAGGGGGCGGAACCGGAAAGTCTGCTTTCGGCACCCAAACGTCGAAAGCTAGCTTCCCGAACAGCGACACGCCCCCACGGCCTCCCCCACGCCAAGCAAAGAAAAAGGCCCCGCGGTTTCCCGCGAGGCCCTCTTCATTTCGAAACGGAAGGGTCCGATCAGCCGAGCAGTTCCTGCTCGAGCTTCTTGGCCATCTCTTCGATGTTCTCGGGCGGCCAGCCCGGGATGTCCATGCCGAGGCGCAGGCCCATCGACGAGAGGACTTCCTTGATCTCGTTGAGCGACTTGCGGCCGAAGTTCGGCGTGCGCAGCATCTCGGCTTCGGTCTTCTGGACCAGGTCGCCGATGTAGATGATGTTGTCGTTCTTGAGGCAGTTGGCCGAACGCACCGACAGTTCCAGCTCGTCCACCTTCTTGAGAAGGTAGCGGTTGAGCTGGTTGGTGTCGCTCTCTTCCGACGACGCCGAACCACCAGCGGCCATGCCGATCATCGGCGACTGGCCGACGGGGGCGATGTCCTCGAAGTGGACGAACAGCGCCAGCTGGTCCTGGAGGATGCGCGCGGCATAGGCCACGGCGTCTTCCGGGGTGACGGTGCCGTCGGTCTCGACGGTGAGGTTCAGCTTGTCGAAGTCGAGTTCCTGCCCGATGCGGGCATTGTCGACCTTGTAGCTGACCTGACGCACCGGCGAGTAGAGCGAGTCGACCGGGATAAGCCCGATCGGCGCGTCCACGGGACGGTTCGACACGGCGGGGACGTAGCCCTTGCCGGTGTCGGCGGTCAGTTCCATGTTGAGCGTCGCACCCTCGTCGA
>DATKFS010000128.1:0-9258 GCA_035511275.1 Novosphingobium sp. | reverse complement strand
GCGTTCTCACTGATCGGGCGATGGCTATGCCGCTGCCCCGGAAACACCAGCCTTCCCCGGCCAGACATGCGCCTGACCGCACGCAGCACCTCCACAGCCTGCCAGCACAGCGGCACGAGGTGCTCGAACTCCTCCTCCCCCTTCAGATCGGCCACCAGCTTCATGCGCTGGGCAGGCACGCGCCACAGCGGCATGAACGGGCCGAAGGTTTCCCCCTCCCAATCGATACCCTCGAACTCCGACCACTCCGCGAATCGGATCATACCTGGTCTCGCCTGCGTCAGCGCCAGGAGCCGTGATGCCAGCTTGGTCACAGGGTCCGCCCCCGACGCCTCGGCGGCGATCAGGACCTCGCGCGCCTCGTCGGGATCCGTGATGGCCGGCTGCTTCCCTTTCTTCGGCAGCGGCTTGAGCGCCTTGCCCACGACGGCGGCCGGATCATGCGTCACGACGCCCTCGGAGATCGCGTAGGCGAACACCGCCGAGATCCGCTGACGCAGACGCTTCGCCGTCTCGATCGACCCGCGCGCCTCCACTAGCCGCAGTGTCTTCAGGATCGCTGGGGCGTCCAGCGACACGAGCGGCTTCTTGCCGAGCGTCGGGAAGACATCGCGCTCCAGGCTGGTGATGACGTCGTTGGCGTGCACGGGCGCCCAGCGCGGCTTCTGCAGTTCGAACCAGGCGCGCGCCGCCTCCTCGAAGGGGACAAGCTTGGCCTGTTCCGCTTTCTCGCGCTCAGCGGCCTCTCTGGCCTTCTTCCGCGCTCCCGATGGGTCGATGTTGTCCCGCAGCTTCCGACGGGCATCGTCGCGCTTGTCGCGGGCCTCGCTGAGCTTGATCTCGGGGTAGGGCCCGAACGTCAGTAAGCCCTCCTTCCCGAACAGCCGGTACTTCATGCGCCAGGTCTTCGAGCCCGTCTTGGAGACGTAGAGATAGAGCCCGCCCGAATCTGCCATCTTATACGGCTTGTCCCTCGGCGCCGCGTTCCGCACTTCCTTGTCCGTCAGCATATCTACCCCTGGGGGTATAACGCACCCCCACCGCTAGCTTACCCCGACCCTTTACCCCCATTTACCCCGGTTAGGTCCGAGAAGATCGGGGAAGATCGGTGCAGCTTCTTAGCCGGAAACCCGCAGAAACGCGAGGTATTGTGGGATGATTTGGGAGGGTTTGTGGGTAGCTCTGGCGGAGAGGGTGGGATTCGAACCCACGGTACGGTTTCCCGTACACTGCATTTCGAGTGCAGCGCATTCGACCACTCTGCCACCTCTCCGCAAGAGATCGTGCTACAGCGGGGAAGGCCCCGCCGGGTCAAGCGAAGTGCGCCGCTAGCCGACTTGTTCGGGCTCGGCAAGCCCCGATTTGCACTTTTGGGGGAATGTCCCGGCCGATCGCTTGTTTCGCATCGGCGCGGGACCTATATTCCGCTCATGAACAGGGCGTCCTTCTTCTCCCCGCAGGCCGGACGCGTCATCGACGCTCCCCTGCAGAACCGGGCGCGATTCGCGATCGGCGACGTGGTTCGCCACCGTCACCACGACTTTCGCGGCGTGGTCTTCGACATCGATCCGGTCTTCGCCAACAGCGAGGAATGGTATCAGTCGATCCCCATCGACGTGCGTCCGCTGCGAGACCAGCCCTATTACCACCTCCTCGCCGAGAACGAGGAATCGAGCTACGTCGCCTACGTGAGCCAGCAGAACCTGCTCGGCGATCCCGAGGGCGGGCCGGTGGACCATCCCTCGCTGTCGCAGATGTTCGACGACTATGCCGAGGGGCGCTACCAGCTCCGTCGCGGGCTGGCGCACTGAGGCACTGAGGTACGGTTTGGGGCGCCGGTCGTCTCCTTCCCCGCGTGCCGGCCCTAGCTCAGTGCGGGGCGATCCTCGCGCTCCGGGCGATGCCCGTGCACCATCGACAGGATCTGGTGCGCCGGGAGCGGGCGCGACAGCAGGTAGCCCTGCACCTCGTGGCAGCCGACCCTGCGCAGGAAATCGTACTGCTCCTGCGCCTCCACGCCCTCCGCCGTCAGGCACAGGCCGTTGGCGCGCGCCAGGCTGACGATCGCCTCGACCAGCGCCGCACCCGGCACCGTGGTGACGGCGTTGACGAAGGAGCGATCGATCTTGACCCGGTCCACCGCAAAGTCGCGGATGTGGCTGAGCGAGGAATAGCCGGTGCCGAAATCGTCGAGCGCGCAGGCCACGCCGAGCCGCCGCAGTTCCGATAGCGAGCGCGCGACGTCGCCGGACGCGGCCATCAGCGCGGTCTCGGTCATTTCCAGTTCGAGCCGCGCCGGGGCCACGCCCGCCTCGGCCAGCACCTGCCGCACGGTGTCGACGAACTTGCGGCTGCGCAGCTGGATCGGCGAGACGTTGACCGCCACGCGCAGGCCCGGCCACTCGCGCGCGTCGCGCACGGCGCGGCGCAGCACCCATTCGCCCAGCACTTCGATCAGGCCCGATTCCTCGGCCGAGCGGATGAATTCGGCCGGTCCCATCAGGCCCTGCTCCGGGTGACGCCAGCGCAGCAGCGCCTCCACGCCGACCATGCTCTCGTCCTCCACCGCGAAGATCGGCTGGTAATGGACCTGGAGCTGGCGGTCGCAGTCGGCCAGGGCGAGGCGCAGGTCGCGGTAGCTCTCCTCGCGCGAGCGGACGTCGACGTCCATCTCCGGCGTGAAGAAGCAGAAGCGGCTGCGGCCGTTGGTCTTGGCCTTGTAGAGCGCGATGTCCGCCTTGCGCGTGAGTTCGGTGCGGTCGGTGCCGTCCGCCGGGGCCATGGCGACGCCGATGCTGGCGCCGATGAACGCCTGCGACCCGGCGAGGTCGAACGGGCGCTCCAGTTCGGCGACGACGCGGGCGCAGATGCCCTCCACCGCGTCCCTGTCGGCGGGCTCGCCGATGAGAATGGCGAATTCGTCCCCGCCCAGTCTAGCGACGAGATCGTAGCCGCGCACTTCGGCGATCAGGCGGCGCGCGACCTGCCGGATCAGCGCATCGCCGGCGGGGTGGCCGAGCGTGTCGTTGACCTGCTTGAAGCGGTCGAGGTCGATGTACAGCAGCGCCAGCAGCGTCTTGTGGCGGCGCGAGCGTGACAGCGCCTCGTCCAGCCGCTGCTCGAAAGTGGCGCGGTTGCCAAGGCCGGTGAGTTCGTCGTGCATCGCCCGGTGCTGGGCGTGGCGGCGGCTCTCCTCAAGGTCGTGGGTGCGCCGCGCGAGGCGGCTGGAGAGCAGGTAGATGACGCCGGTGGTCAGCAGCAGCACGATCAGCAGCACCGGCCCCAGCGCCGCCGTGACCTGACGTCCCGGTGCGAAGGGCTTCCACACGAGATAGCCGATGGTGCCGCCGTGACGATCGTGGAGCGGCACCGAGCGGGCATCGCCGCCGGTCGCCGGGGCGATCGCGTAGTGCGCGTCGGCGAGCCCGTACTGGCGGCCGATGCGGGCGAAGAAGTCGTCGTCGAGGTAGACCACCGCGATGTGCACCGCCTCGGTGCCGGGCGCCTGTTTCAGCCTGCCGCTGTCGGTCACGATCGGCTTGGCGCTGACGATGGCCGGGCGGCCGCGCACGATGGCAAGGTCGCCCTGCCCCGGCGAAAGCATGGCGAGGTTGCCGTTGAGGCGCTGCTGCACCTTGCGGCTGGCACGCAGCAGCTTCGCCAGCGGGGCGGCGACCTCCTGCAGGGCGATGTAGCTTTCGGGCGGCGCGCGGTTGCCCTGCCGCATCGCGTAGATCGGCCGGTCGCGCGGGTCGAGGATATAGACCTCGTCGATGCCCGCGTAGTTCTCGAACCATTCGCCGAGGTTGAGATCGAGCCACTGGGCGTCGAGCGGGGTGCGGCGCACCTGCCGCACGGCCTCGTCCCAGACGGTGGAGGATTCCTGCGCATGGGCGACGCGTTCCACGCTCTGCGCGAGGACCAGCGAGACGATGGCGCGGTCACGCTCGCGGGCGATGCGGTCGACCTCGCGGCCCGACCAGTGCAGCAGTCCGAGGATGAGCACCAGTATGCATAGCGCGGCCACGACGATCGGCGCGGTGAAGCGCACGACAATCCTTCGGCGGTTTTCGCCCGGGGCTTTGCCTAATGCCACATGAACCTGCATGCGCCAGAGCGGATAAATTTTCGTTAATGAAGCATGTACAACCGACCGTTTTGCGCCCGGTTGCGCAGCAAATCAGCCTTTCAGCTTCCAGCCCGACCGCAGCACGAGGAACACCACGCCCGCCAGCACCGCGTCGAGCAGGCCGATACCCAGCGCGCTGTGGAACACGGCCATGTTGGTGTCGCCGATGTCGCTCTGTCCGAGGAACCCGAAGCGGAAGCCCGAGATCACATAGAAGAACGGATTGGCGCGGCTGATCGCCTGGAACGCGGGGGCGAGGTTGTCGATCACGTAGAACGTGCCGGACAACAGAGAGAGCGGGGCGATGACGAAGTTGGTCACCGCCGCGTTGTGGTCGAACTTCTCCGCCCAGATCGACGAGAGGAAGCCGAGCAGCGCGAGGAACACCGAGCCCGCGAGGCCGAACCACACCACCGCCCAGGGATGGGCGACCGACATGTCGATGCCCGGCCACAGCAGCATCGCCGCCGACAGCGCGAGGCCCACCAGCACCGCGCGCGTCACCGCCGCCGCGACGATCGCCAGCATCAGCTCGCCCTCGGTCAGCGGGGGCATCAGGAAGTCGATGATGGTGCCCTGGATCTTGCCCGCGAGGAACGAGAAGCTGGAATTGGCGAAGGCGTTCTGCATCATCCCCATGACGATCAGACCCGGCGCCACGAAAGTCGCGAAGTTGACGCCCAGCACCTCGCGCCCGCCGCGCCCCAGCGCGATGGTGAAGATCACCAGGAACAGCAGCGTGGTGATCGCCGGGGCCCAGATGGTCTGGGTCTGCACCTTGAAGAAGCGGCGGACCTCCTTCATATAAAGGGTCTTGAGCCCCACCCAGTTGACCTGGTGGATCACGGGCTCGCCCTTCGCCGGAAACCTGGCTGAAACGGAAGGGGCCGGATTGTCGCGGGGATCCAGGATCCCGGGGGTGTCCGGCAGCGCAGTCGAATGGGGTTGATCGGCCATGGACCGGCGACTATCGGCTGTAGCCTTCCGAGGCAAGCGGCGCCTGGATATCCGGGGCGATTCTGGGGCTGTCCCGGGAGCGTCCCTTCGAAATGATGGAACTGGAATGAGCTGGACGGACGAGCGGATCGAGAAGCTGACCAAGATGTGGGAAGGCGGTGCCACCGCCAGCCAGATCGCGGACGAGCTTGGCGGGGTGAGCCGCAACGCGGTGATCGGCAAGGCCCATCGCCTCGGCCTGAAGGCGCGCCCCTCCCCCGTGAAGGCGAACGAGAAGCCCGCCCGCCCCGCCGCGCCCAAGAAGGTGAAGCCGGTGGAAGCCGCGCCGCCGCCCCGCGCAGCGGAGCCGCAGGCCGATGCGCCCGCCGCTCCGGTGACCCGCGCCGCGCCGCCGGCTCCCGTCGCGCCCGCGCCGCGCAGCCCCGAGCCTGCCGCGCCGTCGCCCGCAGCCATGGGCGATACGCCCCCCGCGCCGGTCTCGGACCGTCCGCGCGTGGTCTCGGTCGGCCCCGGCGGCTTCCTGCGCCAGGGCCCGGGCGACCAGCAGCAGCCGATCCCGCCTGCCCCGCCGCGCCGCCTGGTCCCTGCCAAGCCCAGCGCCGAGATCGCCGGCAAGACCAGCCTGCTCGATCTCAGCGACCGTGTCTGCCGCTGGCCGATGGGCCACCCGGGCGAGCCGGACTTCCACTTCTGCGGCGAGAAGGTGAACCCCGGGTTCCCCTACTGCGTCGAGCATTGCGGCCGCGCCTACCAGGCCCAGCTGCCGCGCGGCGCCCGCCGCGCTCCCCCGCCGCTGCCCTTCGGCGGCCCGCGTGTTCGTTAAGCGGGTCCGCTGACCCCATGCGCGGAGCGGTGCGAATCGCGATGAAGGCGGGACTGGCGTTTCTGGCGCCGCTCGCCCTCTCGCTCGCGCCCGCCGCCGCGCAGGACGCAGCGCCCGCCCCGGCGGCAAGCGCTGCCCCGGCGCCGGTGCCGGTCGACTACGCCTATGTCGCGATCACCGTCCCGCAGGGGACGATCACGCTCGCGCTCGACCGCACCCACGCGCCGATCACCGTCACCAACTTCCTGAAGTACGTCGATACCAAGCGGCTCGACGGCGCGACCTTCTACCGCGCCATGCACCTCGACTGGGGCGACGAGCCCGCCGGGCTGCTGCAGGGCGGGTTGCAGGGGGTGAAGGTCCTGCCCCCGATCGCGCACGAGCCCACCACCGCCACCGGCCTGAGCCACAAGGCAGGCACGATCTCGATGGCGCGCTTCGCGCCGGGCAGCGCCACCGCCGACTTCACCATCATGGTCGGCGACCTCACCTCGCTCGACGCCGATCCCACTTCGGACAACCCGGACATCCGCGCCGGATTCGCCGCCTTCGGCCATGTCGTCGCGGGCATGGACGTGGTGAAGCAGGTGTGGAATGCCCCGCTCTCGCCCACCAAGGGTGAAGGCGTGATGCGCGGCCAGATCCTGGAGCCGCCGGTGAAGATCATCAGCGCAAGGCGCACGACCGCGCCCTGACGCCCGCCCGGTCAGGCCGGGGGCGATGCCTTGCCGCCCAGCAGGAACACCACGTAGCCCCGGAACCGCGGATCGCCCGCCAGCCCCGCCGGCTCGCGCCAGTCGCCACCCTCCACCAGCCCTACCTTGTAGGCCATGCCGAGCCGCCGCAGCGACGCCAGGTAGGCCTCGTAGCCCGGGATCGTGCGGCGCCCCTGGTAGGTCTGCACCACGATCTCGTCGACGCTGCCCGCCAGCCCCGCGAGCGCCCGGGGATCGCCCCCGGCGCTCCAGTCCATCAGGCCGGTGATCGACAGCTTCCAGCGCCCCGGCAGGCGGCGGCGCAAGTCGGCGAGGAAGGCGGCGTAGCGATCGAGCCCGCGCGTGGCGGCATCGAAGTCCACCTGCAGCCCGGCAACGCGGTTGCCCGCCCGCTCCCATAGCGCCAGCCCGCGCAGCACCTCGCGGTAGATCGCCTCTTCCCAGTCGAGCCGCTCGACCCGAACCACCAGCCAGAGCACGGGGCCGGTGACGCGCGGGGTGGCCCGCAGCGGCACGAACGGGCTGCCGGGCCGGTGCCGCACCTCTCCCGTCAGCACGTAGACCTCGCGTGCGCGGGCCAGCCACGCCGGGGGCGTCACTCCCGGCCAGAGGAAGAACGCGTCATGCCCGCGCGGATCGACCGGCGCCGCGCCGCGATCGCCGCAGGCCGCCAGCACCAGCGCCGCGCCCCCTGCCGCCAGCGCGGCGCGGCGGCTCACCAGTAGTATTTGAGTTCGCTCGCCCACTTGCTCTTCGGATAGTCGCGCTTCAGGCGCTGGAACCACGCGCGGCGCTGCGCCTCGCTCGCCTCCGCGCCGCCGCAGGAATTGATGCGGCTCGGCGCATAGCACATGACCGAGCGGTAGAGCGCATAGGCGGTGTCCTCGGGCGTCGCCGACCGATCGGCGAGGACGGCGGCGTAGAGGCCCGCGCGCGGCACCGGCGTGCCGGGGAACAGGTCCTTCGTCCCGCCGAGCTGGTCGGCATCGGGGCGGGCATTGCCGGCAAGGTAGTCGTCGAAGCCGTTGAGCCGCCAGAATTCGCCGAGGCACAGGCGCGCCTTCACGTCGCCCGGCGTGGCGGCGAGCGTCGCCGCCGTCCTCGCCAGCGAAGGGCAGGCGTAGTGCTCCTGGAACCGGCCGCGCGCGAACAGGCCGACGGGCGGGCGCGAATCGGCGTCGGGGCCCATCCACGCCCCCGTCCAGCCATCGCCGACCCAGCCGCTGGTGGAGGCATCGGCGGGCACCAGCGCCAGGTCCCTACCCGCCTCGGCGTAACGGCCCCGGCTCAGCCCCTTCGCCAGCAGCGTGAACAGCGCGACGTCGCGCTCGACGCCGCCCGATGCGGTGGCCCGCCCGCGCAGCAGGTCCGGTCCCGCGACACGGGCCAGCAGTATCGTGCGGATTTCCGGCTCGGTCACCGGGCCGGACGGCGCGAAGACCAGCGGCAGTTCGCCGCTGCGCTCCCAGTGCAGGGCAAGCGCGAGTTCCACCGCCGGCCGCTGGTAGAGATCGCGCGCGCCGGGCGCCAGTTGCCGGAAGAAGCCCGCCGCGTTGCGGTCTCCAAGCTTCTCCAGCGCCAGTCCGCGCAGCATCTGGGCGCTGAAGGCGAGCGGGGTGAAGCTCTTCGCCCGCGCGCCGTCCGGCACCAGCGCCAGCACGCCGCGATAGTCGCGGGCGACGTGATAGGCGAAGCTCGCCTGCAGGAAGGCGTAGATGTCGGGCGCTGCGGCGAAGGCCGGCTTCTGCGCCGCCAGCTCTGCGGAAGTCAGCTCGGGCGGAATTTCCGAGGCGAGCAGCGGCTGGCCATCGGCGTCCTCGTGCCGCCGCATCCGCAGCAGGTCCCAGGTCGCGAGCAGCAGCGGCGCGTCGGCACCGGCGCCGAGCCCGGTGCCGAACAGCACCTTGCTCTCCACCTCCTCCAGCAGCGCGGGAGCCTGCGGCGCCAGCGGCGGCTGCGCGGCCATCAGCGCCGCATAGTCTCGCGCCAGCACCGGCCCCTCGCCCAGCAGCCACGCCGCGCGGCGGGTGAGGCCCGATGCGGACGCGGCGTAGCGGCCCCGGGGATAGGCGGAAAGGTAATCGCGCAGCGCGGCGCGCGCGCGCTCGGCGGAAGGACGGTCCACCTTGTCGCCGCCCGCGTAGCCGCCCCATTCGTCGAAGGCCCCGGCCTGCGCGGCGGCAAGCTCGTTGCGGGCGACCATGTAGCGCGCGGTCTCCGCCAGCCACGGCTCCTTCGCGCGCGCAAGGTCGGCGAAGAGCGCGCGGGAGGCCGCGAAGTCGTCGGCGTAGAAGGCGCGCGCGGCCTGCAGGTAGGCGAGGTATTCGCGACCGGCGGCGCTGGCCACGGCGGGCCAGGACGCGGGGCCCTTGTCGCCGTCGCAGGCCGGTTTCACGAGGTCGCGCGCGGCGGAAAGCGCGGCGCGCTCGTCCGGTTTCAGCGCCTTGCTCGCCTCCAGCGCGGCCCGGAAAGCCGCGCCTCCGCTGGAAAGGGTCTGGCAGCGCGAACCGGCATATTCCGGCGAGGCCTCGTCCGCCGCGGGCTGGGCGGAGGGCCAGAACGCTTCCTGCATCTCGTCCCAGCCGAGGAAGACGTGGCCGAAATCGCCGTTGCCCCAGTCGTGCACGGGGTAC
>DATKFS010000127.1:0-30987 GCA_035511275.1 Novosphingobium sp. | reverse complement strand
CGGGCGTCAGCCGTTCGGGCGCGACGATCATGGGCGCGCTGCTGATGGGGGTCGAGCGGCGCACCGCGGCCGAATTCAGCTTCTTCCTCGCCGTCCCCACGATGATGGGCGCGACCACGCTGGAGCTGGTCAAGCACCACGACGCGCTGATGGCGGGCACCGGCCCGGTCGGCTGGGACGAGATCGCGGTCGGCTTCTTCGTCTCCTTCGTGGTGGCGCTGGTCGTCATCAAGGCGTTCATGGCCTTCGTCAGCAAGTCCGGCTTCGCGCCTTTCGCGTGGTATCGCATCGTCGCCGGCGCGCTGGCGCTGTTCCTGCTGGCGCAGGCCTGAGCGATGGCGGGCGGCTCCGAAAAGCTCGGCCGCAAGGACTACGAGAAGCTGCTCGAGCCGCTCGAGGAGGAACTCGTCGGCATGGCGCGCTGGGCGCAGGCCAGCGGCGCGCGCATCGTCGTGCTGTTCGAGGGGCGCGACACGGCGGGCAAGGGTGGCGCGATCAAGGCGCTGTCCGGCCAGCTCAATCCGCGCCAGTGCCACGTCGTCGCCCTCGCCGCGCCGAGCGAGCGCGAGCAGGGCCAGTGGTACTTCCAGCGCTATGTCCCGCACCTGCCCGCGAAGGGCGAGATCGTGCTGTTCGACCGCTCGTGGTACAACCGCGCGGGGGTGGAGCGGGTCATGGGCTATGCCGGCCAGCGCGAGGTCGAGGCGTTCCTGCGCCATGCCCCGGTGTTCGAGAAGCTACTGGTCGACGAGGGCATCCTGCTGTTCAAGTACTGGCTCTCATGCGACCAGGACAAGCAGGAGGAACGCCTTGCCGAGCGGGCGGAAGATCCGCTCAAGCGCTGGAAGCTCTCGCCGATCGACATCGCCGCGCGCGAGAAGTACGACGACTACACCCTCGCGCGCGAAGCGATGCTGGAGGCCACCCACACCGCCCACGCGCCGTGGACGCTGGTGGACTTCAACGACCAGAAGCTCGGCCGGCTGAGCCTGATTCGCGACTTCCTCGATCGCCTGCCCGACACTCGCGTGGAGGCGCCCGAGCTGGAACTGCCGCCGCTTCCCGGCAAGCCGAAACAGGAGAAATTCGGCGTTCTGGAGCCGATCCGGCCGTTTCCTCTCTCCTGAATCGGTCACCGCCGCTTGACTTTGGGGCCCCGATCCAGCAAGGGCCGCAACCTTACGGGGCGGCGCGTCAGTGTCGCCTCCGTGGTATTGTCGAAACGCCGGCCTGCCAGGGCGGCTGAAACTTAGAGAGTACAGGAACCGCCATGGCGAAGCCCGCAACCGTCAAGATCCGTCTGGTCTCGACCGCCGACACCGGATTTTTCTACGTCACGAAGAAGAACCCGCGGAACACCACCGAGAAGATGAGCTTCTCCAAGTACGATCCCGTCGTGCGCAAGCACGTCGAGTTCAAGGAAGCCAAGATCAAGTAAGGTTCACGGTCGGTTCAAGGCTGTGAACCCAATGGGGATGCCATGAACCGTACCATCAGAACTCTTCGATCCTGCGTTGGCGCGGCCGCTTTGGCCGCGCTTTCCGTTCCGGCCCTCCTTCCGGCCGCGCCCGCGCTTGCCGCCTCCCCCGAGGATGCAAGGCAGCTCGACCAGGCGGTGGAGGCGCTGCGCGCCATCGACACCATGAAGGCGGACTTCGTCCAGACCGACCGCTCCGGCCAGTCCGTGCGCGGCGTCCTGACGCTCAAGCGCCCCGGCAAGATCCGTTTCCAGTACGAGAAGAGCGCCAACATGCTCATCGTCGGCGACGGCAAGGCGCTTACCCTGATCGACTACGACGTGCGCCAGGTGCAGCGCTGGCCGATCAGCAACAGCCCGCTCGGCGCGCTGCTCGATCCCAGGCGCGACGTGGCGAAGTTCGGCAAGGTCCTCCAGACCGGCAACCCCAACGTCACCAGCATCGAGGTGCGCGACCGCACCCACCCGGAATACGGCGTCATCACGCTCATCTTCCAGCGCAAGGCCTCGGCCCCCGGCGGCCTGGAACTGACCTACTGGGTCGCGCTCGATTCGCAGAACAAGCGCACCACCATCGCCCTGTCCAACCAGCGCTACGGGATTCCGGTCACGGACAACGATTTTCGCTGGAACGACCCGCGCCCCAAGGGAAGGCGCTAGACCGGTCGTCGCCGGTTTGGAACGGCTCGTCGCCGGACGTGCAGGCCCCGCGACAAACGGCTACAGTTTTCTCAGGTTCGTTCACTTGCCAGCAAGGCGATCCGCCCTACATTGAACTTGTCAGAGCGGCTTTGAGGCGGGTTTTCCCCCCTGTTGCCCGCGCCTCCTGAGTGGTCGTTCTGATACTAGCGTGACGAACGCTTACAGGAACCCTCGAGCCTCTGCCCCCGGCTCGAGGGTTTTCTGTTGTTTGTCGGCATTTTCCGCCCGGACGGGCTGCGAACGGCACTGCTCTGCGCTTCCGGTGCTCACGGCCAGAAGGCCGCTCCGCTCCGGTTCTCGATCAGCACCATTCTCGCTCCGCCCGGACGAAAAATGCCGACAAACAACGCACCGCCCCATTCCTCCCCGAGCTTGCTCGGGGAGGGGGACCACCCGAAGGGTGGTGGAGGGGTATCCTCCGTTTGCGCGACATACCGGCACCGACCTGCTCATCCCGAGCCTGTCGAGGGCTGGCAATTCCCCCAAGCGATGCCTAAAGCCACGCCCATGAAGATCGCCACCTGGAACATCAATTCCGTCCGCCTGCGCATCGACCAGGTCGAACGTCTCCTGACCGAGCAGGCGCCCGACGTGCTGTGCCTGCAGGAGATCAAGGTCGCCGAACACCTCTTCCCGCACGAGATGTTCGAGCGGCTCGGCTACACCCACCGCGCGATCCACGGGCAGAAGGGCTACCACGGCGTCGCCACGGTCTCGAAGATCCCCTTCCGGGACTTCTCCAGGCACGACTGGCAGGACAACGGCGAGGCGCGCCACATCGGCGTCGAACTGCTCGGGCCGGGCCAGGGCATGATCCTGGAGAACGTCTACATCCCCGCCGGCGGCGACATTGCCGACCGCGAGGTGAACCCCAAGTTCGGCCAGAAGCTCGACTTCCTCGAACGCATGACCCGCTGGGCGGACAAGATCGACCGGCCGACGCTGATCGTGGGGGACTTCAACATCGCCCCGCTGGACTGCGACGTCTACGACCACAAGGCGCTGCTCAAGGTCGTCAGCCACACCCCGCTGGAGGTGGAGACGCTCAGGCGCTTCCAGGACGCCGCCGGGTGGGAGGACATGGGCCGCAAGTTCATCCCCGCGCCCGAGCGCAACTATTCCTGGTGGTCCTACCGCAGCTACTGGCGCCAGAAGGACCAGGGCCGCCGCCTCGACCACATGTGGGCCTCGCCCGAACTCGCCCCGCAGGCGCGCGGGCATCACTTCGTCGAGGAAACCCGCCGCTGGGACCAGCCTAGCGACCATATCCCGCTCGTCACCGAGTTCGATCTCTGAGCACGTCGCTGCCCTCGGCCGGTGCCCGCCGCGTGGCGCTGGCGCTCGACGCGCTGCGCCATGGCTGGCCGGTGCGTGTCGGGGAGGGCGACGTGCTGCTCCCGGCGGAAACCGCCTTCGCGCCGGGCATCGCCGCGCCCCGGATGCTGATCTCGGCGGCGCGCGCGGTGACGCTCAAGCTCGCCAACCAGCGCGAGGCCGCCGTGCCCGAGGCGCCGGTGCTGATCCGCGCGGCCGAGCCCTTCGACCTCGACACCGCGCGTGCCGTCGCCGACCCGGCGCTCGACCTCGCGCACCCGATGAAGGGCCCGTTCGCCGCCGAGCACATCGACGATCCGGAATCCGCGCGCACGGCGATGGAACTGGCGCGGCTCGCCGGCATCCTTCCCGCATTCCTCGTCGCGCCCGCGATCGAGGGCGAGGTGCAGGCCGTCTCATCCGCCGACCTTGCCGAGTGGAAGGACACGCGGCGCCTCGCGATCGCCTCGCGCGCGCGGCTGCCGGTCGCGGCGGCGGAGAATGCCGAGATCGTCGCCTTCCGCGCGCTCGACGACCTGCGCGAGCATGTTGCGCTCGTCATCGGTACGCAGGATGGCGACCGCGCGCCGCTGGTGCGGCTCCATTCCGAATGCCTCACCGGCGACATCCTCGGCAGCCTCAAGTGCGACTGCGGGCCGCAGCTCGACGCGGCGCTGCGGGCGATGGCGGAGGAGGCCGGGAAGGGCGGCTGGGGCGTGCTGCTCTACCTGCGGCAGGAAGGGCGCGGCATCGGCCTCGTCAACAAGCTGCGCGCCTACCGGCTGCAGGACATGGGTTTCGACACGGTGGACGCCAACAACCGGCTTGGCCTGCCGACCGAGGCGCGCGATTTTCCCGTCGCCGCGCGGATGCTGGACCTGCTGGGCGTCTCGCGGATCCGGTTGATGACCAACAATCCGGCCAAGGTCGCGGCCCTGCAGGGCGTCGGCGTCGAGGTGATCGAGCGGGTGCCGCACCAGCTGCCGCCGAACCCGCACAACGCGCGCTATCTCGACACCAAGCGGGACCGGACCGGCCACCTCCTCTGAAGGCGAAAACCGGGACGCAGGCGGGGGGGATTGCCTGCGCCCCGGCTCCGTTGCGGTCAGGGCACCATCATGACGACGATGCCGACCACGCAGGCGGCGATGGCGGCGAAGAGCGCTCCGATGGCGATGTCCCTGGCCGAGAACCGGTCATGGTGCGCCTTGCGATAGGCGAGGTACTGCTCGGCAACGGTAGCGTCGCTGGCGATCATCCCGACGTCGAGCGGCCCGGCGACGCGCCGGAACCAGTGGTGGAGCATGTCCAGTTCGCGCTCGGACAGGTCGGGATAGCGGGCGAGCAGCACGGTGGCGTCGGCGCGCCCGTCGATGTCGGCGTCGATGACGCCGGGGGAAGTGGTAGCCATGGTAGGATCGTCCTGAAAAACGGGTGTGATCGCGGCGCGCGGGGGCGCGCGCCGGGTCGGGACCGGTTCAGGCGATCGGCGGGGCGGTGCTGTCCGGCAGGCGCGCCGGGTGGCCGCGCGGCGGGGGGCCGCGCGCCTCGGGGCGCTGGTGCGATGGCGGGGCAAACGCGAAGCGCGGGACGGCGGCGACCTCTTGCGCGCGCGTCGTTCCGGGCAGCAGCGGCAGCGGCTGCGGGGCGGCGACGTGCTGCCCCTGCCCGCGCCGCGCGGTGGCGAGGGCGACGTCGAGCGTCGCCACGCTGAAGGCCGAACCCTGCGTCCGTTCCAGCGGCGCGCGAATCGGCTCGGCCGCCTGGATGCCGATCGCGGCGATCAGCAGCAGGGACCAGATGCGCAGGCGCGTCAGGAGGGCGGGGGCGAAGGCCATCGGGCCAGAGCTAGGGCGTCGGGCCGCCCGTGGCAAGGGCGGCGGCGAACCCTCAGCGCTTCTCGTAGCGGACGAGTCCGGCGCCCAGCGTGTTGGCACCCAGCTTCACCGCATCGCCCGACCAGTCCGCCACGAAGGCGCTCCGGCGGTCGATGCCGGGGGCGAAGCGGGCGTTGTTGCCCTCGATCACGAGCCCGCCCGAGGTGTGGTTGCGGTGCTCCGCGGCGACGGCGATGAAGGCGGAGTAGTTCTCCTTGTCGCGCCCTTGGACGAACCAGTTGCCCGAAATCTCGCCGGTGGCACCGTCGCTGAGGTCGATCATGTAGTTGGTGGTCCGGCCGCGCGAATCGTCGAAGCTGCAGTTGAGGATCGCGACCTTCTCGGCGCGGGTCTTGGCGTAGTGGCCGCCCGTGCCCGCCTCGAAGCGGCTGCGCGTGACGGTCAGCGCGCCGTAGTTGCCGATGTAGATCGAATGCGCGCAGCCCGAACCCTCGCAGGTGCCGAGCCGGGTGAAGGTGGACTTGTCGATGGTGATGGTGCTGGCCGGGTCGTCGGCCGAAAGGATGCCCTGCTCGCTGTCGCGGAACCAGCTCTGGCCGACGGAGAGGTTGCCGTGTTCGAGGCGGATGCCCGCACCGTTCTTGTCGTCGACGCGGATGTTGGCGAAGACGAGGCCTTCGACCTTCGCCGAGCGGCCGCGCAGCACCAGCGCACCCTTGTTCTCGCACGCCACGCCGTCGAGCACCGATTGGCCGGGGACGGCCGCCTGGTAGGTCACGTCGCCCGATCCCTGCACCGCGCAGTCGGCGAAGCGCATCGAGGCGAAGCGGATGGTGCCGCGGCCTTCGCCGATGGCGTCCACCGCGTCCTGCAGGCGGGTGAAGGTGCGTCCGCTCTCGACCACCGTATAGGGCGCCTCGCCGGGCGCGCCCTGGGCGAGCGTGGAGGCGGCGGGGACGGCGGCGACGAATGCGGCCGAGGCGAGGGCGAGTCGGGAAAGCGGGGTCATGGCCGACAGGCTAGCGCGGCTTTCGCGCCGATGGGTAAACACCTCGGCGCCGTCCCGTGGAGGGACAGTCCTTGCGCTAGTCCTTCTCGCCCCAGCGCCACTTCCACCCGCCGCGCGTGCGCCGGGCGACGATGACTGCGAAGAGCGCGGTGACCAGCAGGAACAGCACGAAGGCCGCCGTGCGGGCGCCGCCGTGGCCCGCCCGGTCGAGCAGGCCTATGCCCGCCAGCGCGGCGACGTAGCTCGCCACCAGCATCCAGCCCTGCCAGGTGACCGGCAGCCCCGCGCCATAGCCGTAGCGCTTGGGGGCGAACCAGTCGCCTGCCTCGAACATCTTGTGCAGCATCACGCGTTCTCCTCTTTCGGAGGCCGCCCGCGCCTTGCGGGCTCGGCCGCTTCCAGCTTCACCCCGCGTCGGGCGAGCGCCTCGCGCAGGAGCACTTCGACTTGCGCGTTGACCGAGCGGAAGTCGCCCGCCGCCGTCCGTTCCAGCGCCGTGTAGAGCGCGGGATCGAGACGGAGCGCGAAGGCCTTCTTGCCGGGCGACGCCATGGGCGATCTTACGAGTACAGCGTGCCGGTGTTGACGACCGGCTGCGTGTCGCGCTCGCCGCAGAGCACGACCATCAGGTTCGAGACCATCGCCGCGCGGCGCTCGTCGTCGAGTTCGACCACGTTCTTTTCCGAGAGCTGGGCCAGCGCCATCTCGACCATCGAGACCGCGCCTTCCACCAGCTTGCGCCGTGCGCCGATCACCGCCTCGGCCTGCTGGCGGCGCAGCATGGCCCCGGCGATCTCGGGCGCGTAGGCGAGGTGGGTGAGGCCGCATTCGTCCACCGTCAGGCCGGCGACTTGCAGGCGCTCGATCAGTTCGGCGCGCAGTTCGGCGTTGACCTCGGCGTGGCTGCCGCGCAGCGTGATCTCGGCATCCTCGACGTCGTCGTAGGCATAGCGCGAGCCGATCGAGCGGACGGCGGATTCGATCTGCACGTTCACGAAGGCGCGGTAATCGTCGACGTCGTAGAGCGCCTGCGCGGTGTCGAAGACGCGCCAGACGACCTGCGTCGCGATCTCGATCGGATTGCCGCGCAGGTCGTTGACCTTGAGCTTTTCCGAGACGACGTTGTTGGCGCGCACCGAAATCTTGGTCTTGCCCATCCACGGCCAGACCCAACGCAGCCCGGCGGTGCGGTCGGTGCCGCGATAGCTCCCGAACAGGGTGATCGCGGCCGCCTGGTTGGGCTGGATCATGTAGAAGCCCGCCGCGATCAGCACCTGCGCGACGACGGCCGGGAGGATGAACGCCAGGAAGGCGAGGATCGTGCCGTCCTGCGGGTCGTCGCTCGACGCCAGGCTGACGACGGCCGAGACGATCGCCACCAACAGCACCAGGAACACGACGAGCATGACGTAGCCGCTGCGCGTGGAGGCAAGCTGCTCCCGGCTGGCGTTGATGGGCAGATGCGAATCGGACATCGGCGGAACCCCTCTGAAAGTGATATCACTTTAATATCATCGGGCGAGGGGGCGTCAATCTCGATCGTCGCCCACGGCTCTACCGGTGGATCGCTTCCGGGACGCCGATTTGGCGCCTGCCTTGAAAACCAGCGGGTTCTCCCGTATAAAGGCTGTGCGGGCCGGGCCCCTCTGGCGCGGCGCAGGATGATCCTGCGCCTCGTGATGTCGGACCGCATCGGGTGAAACCGGTGCAGGTTCCAGACGTCCATTACGCCTCGGCATTGATTCGTCACGCAACCTGACCCCGGCTCATCCGATCGAACCAACTCAAGTTCGATAGGGATTTGAAATGACCGACCGCATGTTCCGCCTGCTCGAGCGCTACCAGAAGCTCGACACCCTGATCCAGCGCGCGAGGAGCCGACGCATCGTCGACCCGCTGGAGATCGCCTGGCTGAGAAAACGCAAACTCGAACTCAGGGCGCGCCTCGCCTCGCTGTTGCCGTCGCAGCAGTGGGCCGGAGTTCCGGCGCGCTGATTTCGTGACCTGACCGCCGGTGCGCGGAGGCTCCCGCCTCCCGTACCGGCGCTTTCCGTTTTCCCCCGGCTAGGGCGACAAATCATGGAATTCCTCTTCGCCGACTGGCTCGGCACTCCCGCGTGGTTCTGGCTGGCGTTCGCCGCCGTCGTGCTGCTGCTCACCGCGTTCGACCTCGGCGTCCTGCACAAGGACGACCGCGAGATGGGCATCGCCGAATCGCTGAAGCTCTCAGGTTTCTACATCACCATCGCCATGGTCTTCGGCGCGTGGATCTGGTGGGCCAAGGGCTCGGCGCCCGCGATCGACTACTACACCGGCTACTTCATCGAGAAGGCGCTCTCGATCGACAACGTCTTCGTCATATCGATGATCTTCGGCTTCTTCGCGATCCAGCCCAAGTACCAGTACCGCGCGCTCCTCTGGGGCATCCTCGCGGTGATCGTGCTGCGCGGCCTGATGATCGCGGGCGGCGCGGCGCTGGTCGCCAACGCCTACTGGGTCATGTACCTCTTCGCGGGCTTCCTGATCTTCACCGGCGTGAAGATGCTGTTCGCCAGCGACCACGATCCCGACATCGGCAACAACGCGGTGATCCGCTGGATCTCGCGCCACATGCGCGTGACCAAGGCCCACCACGCCGAGCACTTCTTCGTGAAGGAGATGGATGCCAAGGGCCGCATGGTCTGGGCGGCGACCCCGCTGTTCCTGGCGCTGGTGGTCATCAACCTCGCCGACCTCGTCTTCGCGGTGGACTCGGTGCCGGCGATCTTCTCGATCACCACCGACACCTTCATCGTCTACACCTCGAACATCATGGCGATCCTGGGCCTGCGCGCGCTCTACTTCGCGCTGGCGGCGATGGTGCACCGCTTCCACTACCTCAAGTACGCGCTGGCGCTGGTGCTGGTGTTCATCGGCGGCAAGATCCTGATCGCCGACTTCGCGCTGGGCGGCGCCAAGTTCCCCCCGCTCGTCAGCCTCGGCGTGACGCTGGCGCTGATCGCGGGCGGCGTCGCCTGGTCCTTGTGGAAGACGCGGGGCGAGCCGATGGTGAAGGAGGACGCCGTTCCGCACTGAGCCGGCGTGCCGGGGCGGGGCGGGCAATATAAGCAGGTGCGCCGCCCCGCCCCTGTCGCTAGGAGGCGGCGATGACCATCAGGACCGCCCCCGCCGACACATCCCCCGCACCCGGACACGACTGGACGCCCCGCCACCTGCTGGCGCTGCTGGCCGCCAACGTCGCGCTGGCGCTCGGCCCCTGGCTGGTCCGCCTTGCCGACACCGGGCCGGTCGCCGCCGGCTTCTGGCGCCTGTCGCTGGCGCTGCCGGTGCTGGCGCTGCTGGCGCTGCGCGAGCCCGCCGCCCAGCGGCGCATGGGACGCGGCACCGTGGCCCTCGTCGTAGGCGCCGGCCTGTTCTTCGCGCTCGACCTCGCCTCGTGGCACTTCGGCATCGTCCAGACCAAGCTCGGCAATGCCTCGCTGTTCGGCAATTCGGGCAGCCTCATCGTGATGGCCTGGGGCGTCATCGCCGCGCGCCGGGCGCCGCGTCCGCTCGAAATCGCGGCGATCGGCGCCGCGCTGGTGGGGGCAGGGCTGCTGATGGGAGGCTCGCTGGAGATCAGCCACGAGAACCTCGTCGGCGACCTGTTCTGCCTGCTCGCCGGCTTCTTCTACGCCTTCTACATCCTCATGCTGAATTCGGCGCGGGACCGGGTGGGCCAGTTCTCGCTGCTCACCATCTCGACCGCGGTGAGTGTTCCGGGCGTTCTGGCGATCGCGCTGCTGCTGGGCGAGACGATCATTCCCGGCAACTGGACCCCGGTGATCGTGCTGGCCCTTTCCAGCCAGGTGGTCGGGCAGGGGCTGCTGATCTATTCGCTGCGCCACTTCACGCCGCTGGTGATCGGCCTCGCCCTGCTGGCGCAGCCCGCGCTGTCGGCGACGGTCGGCTGGCTGGCCTTCGGGGAGACGCTGAGCGCGATGGACGTGGTGGGCATGGTCCTGCTCGCCGCCGCCCTGGCGTTGGCCAAGGCGGGCGACAAGCCCGCGGCGAAGGCCTGACCATGGCCCGCCTCGTCCTCTTCAACAAGCCGTTCGACGTGCTCTCGCAGTTCACCGACGTGAAGTCGCCCACCCCGCGCGCGACGCTGTCGGACTTCATCCAGGTGCCCGGCGTCTACCCCGCCGGCCGGCTCGACCGCGACAGCGAGGGGCTGATGCTGCTGACCGACGACGGCCGCCTGCAGTCGCGCATCGCCGACCCGAAGTACAAGACCGCCAAGACCTACCTCGCGCAAGTCGAGGGCGAGCCCGACGAGGCGGCTATCGCGGCGCTGTGCAACGGCGTCGTCCTCAACGACGGGCCGACGCTCAGGGCCAAGGCGAAGCGCATCGACGATCCGCAGCTTTGGCCGCGCACGCCGCCGGTGCGCTTCCGCAAGAGCGTGCCAGACTGCTGGATCGAACTCACCATCCACGAAGGCCGCAACCGCCAGGTCCGCCGGATGACCGCCGCCGTCGGCCATCCCACGCTGCGGCTGGTGCGCTGGCGCATCGGCGACTGGACGCTCGAGGGACTGGCGCCGGGCGAGTGGGCGAAGTCGTCGCCTGACCTTTCCCGCGCGCCCTCGCATACCCAGATAGGCGCAAAGGAGATGATGCCATGACCCAGCCTCAAGCGAGCATGATCGTCGTGTGCCCCGCCTGCACGACCTCCAACCGCGTGCCGACCGAGCGGCTGGGCGCCGGCGGGACCTGCGGGAAGTGCCGCCAGCCGCTGTTCGCCGCCGCCCCCGTCACGCTGACGAGCGCCAACTTCGACGCGCACGCGGGAAGGAGCGACCTGCCGCTGCTGGTCGATTTCTGGGCCTCTTGGTGCGGGCCGTGCCTGCAGATGGCCCCGGCCTTCACCGCCGCCGCCGCGCAGCTCGAACCGGAAATGCGCCTCGGCAAGCTCGACACCGAGGCCGAAAGCGCGATTGCGGGACGCTACGCGATTCGCTCGATCCCGACGCTGATCCTCCTGCGCAAGGGCCGCGAGATCGCCCGCCAGTCCGGCGCCATGCCCGGCAGCGCGATCGTTTCCTGGGCACGGCAGGCGGCACGGGGGTAGCTTCGCTCCGGTATGGACCGGCCCGCGGATGGACGATCTTTAACTTCCCGTGCTATATGTGATTCACATAGTCGCCGGGCATGGAGTTCGAGTTCGACCCCGCCAAGGACGAAGCCAATCGCCTCAAGCACGGGCTGCCGCTGGCGTTCGGGATGCGGGTGTTCGACGATCCGTTTCACGCTGTTCTGCCGTCGCATCGGCCGGTCGATGGAGAGGATCGATACAAGGCGGTAGGCGTCGTGGGTGGAAAGCTGTTCACGCTCGTTCACGTCTGGCGTGAAGATCGAATTCGGCTGATTTCCGTAAGACGGAGCAACGCAGGTGAACAAAGAGACTACGATCGCAATTCCGGCTGATCCCGACGATCCGGACGACTTCGACGTCAGCGTCGCCGGGCTCGAACGTGCGCATATGGGGCGGCGCCTCCGCATCCTGCGGCACCACCTCGGCATGAGCCAGACCCAGTTCGCGGAGGCTTTCGGCATCCCCGTCGCCAACCTGCGGCAGTACGAGCTGGCGCGCCACATGCCGCCGCCCGCCGTGCGCGCCTACCTCAAGGTGATCGAGGCCGAGCCCGAGATGGTGAGCAGGGTCCTGGCGCAGCCCGAGCCCGCTGCGCCCGCCCTGGCCTAGCGCGCCCCGAGGTCGCCCTTGCCGATCGTGCCGCTTGCCATGTCCAGCATGCGGTCGAGGCTCTTCTTCGCGGCGAGGCGCAGGCCTTCCTCGATCTCCACGCGCGGCTCCAGGTCGCGCAGCGCGAGGTAGAGCTTCTCCAGCGTGTTGAGCGCCATGTAGGGGCAGATGTTGCAGTTGCAGTTGCCGTCCGCACCGGGCGCGCCGATGAAGGTCTTGTCCGGGATCGCCAGCTGCATCTGGTGGATGATGTGCGGCTCGGTGGCGACGATCAGCGTGTCGCCGGGCATCGTCTTGGCGTACTGCAGGATGCCGCTGGTCGAGCCGACGTAGTCCGCATGGTCGACGATCGTCGGCGGGCATTCCGGGTGCGCGGCGATCGGGGCGCCGGGGTGCTGCGCCTTGAGCTTGAGCAGCTCTGTCTCGCTGAACGCCTCGTGGACGATGCAGACGCCCGGCCACAGCAGCATCTCGCGGTTGAACTTGCGGCTGAGGTAGCCACCGAGGTGACGGTCGGGGCCGAAGATGATCTTCTGGTCGCGCGGGATCTGCTGCAGGATCGTCTCTGCGCTGGAACTGGTGACGATGACGTCGGACAGCGCCTTCACCTCGGTCGAGCAGTTGATGTAGGTCAGCGCGATATGGTCGGGGTGCGCCTCGCGGAAGGCCTTGAACTTCTCGGGCGGGCAGGAATCTTCCAGGCTGCAGCCGGCGTCGAGGTCGGGCAGCACGACGATCTTGTTCGGTGAGAGGATCTTGGCGGTATCGGCCATGAACTTGACGCCGCAGAAGGCGATGACGTCAGCGTCGGTCTCGGCCGCCTTGCGGCTGAGTTCAAGGCTGTCGCCCACGAAATCGGCGAGGTCCTGCAGTTCGGGCTTCTGGTAATAGTGAGCGAGGATGACCGCGTTGCGTTCCTTGCGCAGCCGTTCGATCTCGGCGCGCACGTCGATGCCGGAAAGATCGGCGGGCATTACGGTCATGGCATTCCCTCTGGTCGCGGGCCGCGGTCCTTGCGCCGCGGCGGGGCCTATCTAGGGACGTGAAGCCCCGGACCCAAGGGGAAAATGCGCAGTCAGCCGGCGGCGACGCGCGCGGCGAACGCGATCCACCACGGCGTTATCGCCGTCAACTCGATGACGACGTGCGACAGGACGATCGCGATCATCACCGCCATCGTCGCGGGATGGACGTGGCCGAGCCGCTGCCGGTCGTGGCGCCAGACCAGCGAGGCGACGCCGAGCTGGACCACCAGCTGCACCCAGCCACCCCAAGGCCCGAGCAGCGGCATCGGCAGCACACGGCCGAGCGCCGGCTCCATCAGCAGGATCGTAGAGCCGATGATGAGCCGCTTGTGCCAGTCCGCCTCGCCGCGCCGCGCGATCGCGGTGGCGGCCAGCGCGGCGATGAACGCCACCCCGATGTGGACGAGCGCCAGGAAGTAGGCGGGCGTGAAGAACGGCGGGACGATGCCTTCGCGCAGCGCGGTCACGCAAGTCACGCTCGCCAGCACCACGACCAGAGGCAGCATGACCACGCTGGCCCAGCCCAGCCTGCGGTGGATCTCGAGGCCCGCTCCCCGCCCGGCGAGCACCGATTGCGTGCACAGCAGGCCGAGCCACGCGAGCATCGTCAGCCCGTGCAGGTGGAAGACCAGCGGCACGGTCATGTACGGCACGAACCCGCGCAGCGCGAACTGCGCGAAGCCGAAGACGATGAAGGCGCTCATGCCGATCGTCATCTTCGCCCAGAACGAAAGGCGCACCGCCTGTGCGCCGGCTAGGGTCGCCATGAATTGTCCTCCACCCTGACAGCGGCGGACAATAATCAATTCAGTTACGTTCAGCCAATACTTGTCGACGAATGACTAATCGGCGGCGACGAGCGCCCACTCGTCTTCACGCCGCATTGTAATGCCCCGCTTTTCCAGGTCGATGAGATGGGACAATACGGAGCGTCCGGCGGCCGGCCACAGTCTTTCGTCCACGCCCTTGTACATCTGCGGCACCATCTCGGCGATGGTGCGCGCGCCCGATTCGATCTGGCGCAGGATCTGCCGCTCGCGCTGGCGGCGGTGGCCGATCATCCCGCGCACGAGCTGGCGCGGCTTGGTCACCTCGGGGCCGTGCGCGGGGTAGTAGACGCTGTCCTGCTCGCGCTCGTAGAGGCGGGCGAGGCTGGCCATGTAGGCGGTCATGTCGCCGTCGGGCGGCGAGACGACGCTGGTCGACCAGCCCATGACGTGATCGCCGGTGAACAGCGCGCCGGTCTCCTCCAGCGCGAAGCACAGGTGGTTGGAGGTGTGCCCCGGCGTCGCCACCGCGCGCAGGGTCCAGCCCTCGCCCTGCAGCGCCTCGCCGTCGGCAAGCACGCGGTCGGGGCGGTAGTCGGGGTCGAACGAGGCGTCCGCGCGCGGGCCATCGTCGTCGAGCACCAGCGCCGCACAGCCGACGACGGGCGCGCCGGTGATGGCGGCGAGCGGCGCGGCGGCGGGCGAATGGTCGCGGTGGGTGTGGGTGCAGGCGATCGCCACGACCTGGTCGGCGCCGATCGCCTCGACCAGCGCGGCGATGTGCTCGGGCTCGTCGGGGCCGGGGTCGATCACCGCGACCTCGCCGGCGTCGCCGACGATGTAGGTCTGGGTGCCGGTATAAGTGAAGGGCGAAGGGTTGCGCGCCAGCACCCGCCGCACCAGCGGGCCGACGCGCTCGGCAACCGTATAGGGCCGTTCGATCTCGGTAGCATCCATGCCTCGCGATATGGGGTGTCGCGGGCGGCGTGTCGAGCTAGCTGGCGAGCCGGCCCTCGATCCTTTCGCGCAGGCGCTCGATCGCGCTGGGTGCCAGCGGGGTGGACAGGCGCCAGGCCTGGTCGAGCCTCAGGAGGCGCGCGTAGAACCGGCGGGTCGCTTCCACCAGCTGTCCGGTGGCGAGGTCGAGCAGGGCGGTCTGCGCCGGATCGGACTGATGCATGTCGGGCGAGAGGCGGCCATGGCGACGCAGCTGCAACTCGCTGATCTCGCCCGTGAAGAAGGCCCGGTGATTGAGCAGCCAGGCGATGGCGTGCATCATCCGCGTCGTCGTGCGCAGGCCCTCGCTCGACAGGGCGATCCGCGCGAGATCCTCGTCGCGCTCGATGCTGCCGGAGAGGGTGAAGGCATTGCGCACCTCGTCCGACAGGACGAGGGCCTCGCAATAGAGCGCTTCGACGATACGCGGATTGATGGTGGCCGAGATGGACATGACCGCGCCATATTTCGCAACGCCGACTCGGCGGCAACCGCCCGCGACCGAAAATCCCGCGCAAAAAATCCGCTGTCCCCGATCGGTACGCCCCGAAGCGGCGGGAGGGTGCCCCAAATCGCCCGGAAATCCGGCAATGCGTTGATTCCCGGCAATTTCCAGCGATCCCTCAGGCGATGATGTCGGGGATCAGGTAGTCCTCGATCTGGCTGATCTGGTCCTTCAGGCGCAGCTTGCGCTTCTTCATGCGCGCGACCTGCAACTGGTCGCCCGAGCCGGCCGCCAGCAGCGCGTCGATCGCCGCGTCGAGATCGCGGTGCTCGATCCTCAGGATTTCGAGGCGCTTGCGCATTTCCTCTTCGGTCACGCCGGAATTCCTTGCTCAATTATACGCGCTGGTGCGACCGTCCGTGCGCTGCGGGGGGCAACACGCGGCCGAATCCTGCCTGACGCAGGATTCACGCGATTCACCGATATGAAGCAATACGAGTCTTCGCAAGGTGGCCCGAATGTGGTTCCTTGGGTTTTGCGCCGGATCATCGAAGCCGAGTCGCCAATTCGGGTCACTCGCCAATTAGCTCTTCCGCCGGGATCCGGTCCAAGAGGAGGAACCGTCCATGGATAGTTCGCACGTCAGCGCCCTTCAGCTCAAGCATGCCGGCATCGAACGGCAGATCCACGAGGAAATGAGCCGTCCGGTTCCTGATGCTGCGGTGGTCCAGGCCCTCAAGAAGCGAAAGCTCAGGCTCAAGGAAGAAATCGCGCGGTTCTGACCGCCTCTTCCCCACCTGCCACGCTCACCGCCGGGCACTAGACCACCGGAGAAATCCACCGGTCCTACCGGAGATTCCGATATCACCCGCATAACCTGTTTCGACGGCATCCCCTGCGTTCCCAAAGCGATTGCTTTGCGTTACGCGTAAGGAATGACCAGCGGAGCCGTCGAAGCAGCCCGAACGATCCTCACCAGCCTCCACGAGGTGATGGCATCGCGCAGCAATGCGCAGGCCAAGCTCAACAACGTGGTCGAGGTGATTGGCGAGAGCCTCGATAGCGAGGTCTGCTCGATCTACCTGCTGCGCGAAGGGATGCTCGAACTCTTCGCCACGCGCGGCCTTGCGCAGGAGGCCGTCCACGTCACCCGCATGGCCGTGGGCGAAGGGCTCGTCGGCACTATCGCCGACCAGACCGGCACGCTCAACCTCGCGGAAGCCGCCGCGCATCCCGACTTCTCGTACCGCCCCGAAACGGGCGAGGACAAGTTCCACTCCTTCGCGGGCGTGCCCATCGTCCGGCGCGAGCGTGCCGTGGGCGTCCTGTGCGTCCAGCACGTCGAGCCGCGCCGCTACGAGGAAGTGGAGATCGAGGCGCTGCAGACGGTGGCGATGGTCCTCTCCGAACTCATCACCAATGCCGACCTCATCGACGAGGAGGACGCGCGTTCGCTCGGCGCCGGGCAGACCGGGCCGGTGCAGCTTCACGGGCTGACGCTGGTCAAGGGCCTCGCCGTGGGCGTCGCCGTCTACCACCAGCCGCGCGTCACCATCGAGCATATCGTCGCTGAGGACACCGAGGCCGAGCGCCAGCGCGTCATCATGGCCTTCGAGCGGATGCGCGAGCAGATCGACCGTATGGCCAACCAGGCCGAGTTCGGCGTCGGCGGCGAGCACGAGGAAGTGCTCGAGACCTACCGCATGTTCGCCTACGACGAGGGCTGGACGCGCCGCATCAACGAGGCGATCGACAGCGGCCTCACCGCCGAGGCCGCGATCGAGCGCGTGCAGCAGCGCACCCGGATGCGGATGCGCCAGATCGACGATCCGCTGCTCGCCGACCGGATGCACGACCTCGAGGATCTTGCGAACCGCCTGCTGCGGATCGTCTCGGGCCAGCTCGGCACTGCCGCCGCGATGGGCCTCAGGAACGATGCGATCCTGATCGCGCGCAACCTCGGCCCGGCGGAACTGCTCGAATACGACCGGCGGCGCTTGAAGGGCGTGATCCTCGAGGAAGGCTCGCTCACCAGCCATGTCGTCATCGTCGCGCGGGCCATGGGCGTTCCCGTGCTCGGCCGCGTGCGGGGCCTGCGCGGAGTGGTGCGCGACGGCGACCAGCTGCTGCTCGACGCCGACCAGGCCACCGCCACGGTGCGCCCCTCGGCCGGATCGCTCGAAGCCTTCGACGCGCGCTTCGCCAAGAGCCGCGAGCGGGCCGCGATCTACGCCGGGATGCGCGACGTCCAGCCGACCACGCGCGACGGCACTCGCATCAATGTCATGATCAACGCGGGGCTGCGCGACGATGTCGCCAACCTCAACCTCACCGGCGCCGATGGCATCGGCCTGTTCCGCACCGAATTCCAGTTCCTCGTTTCCGCCACGCTGCCCCAGCGCGAGAAGCAGACCCGCCTCTACCGCGACGTGCTCGACGCGGCGGGCGAGCGTCCGGTGGTGTTCCGCACGGTCGACATCGGCGGCGACAAGACGCTGCCCTACCTGCGCCACGACGACGGCGAGGGCGAGGAGAACCCGGCGATGGGCTGGCGCGCGCTGCGCGTGGCGCTCGAACGCGACGGGCTGCTCAAGGTCCAGGCGCGCTCGCTGCTGGAGGCGGCGGCCGGTCGCAAGCTCAACGTCATGTTCCCGATGGTCGCCGAGCCCTGGGAGTTCGACGCTGCCCGGGCCGTGTTCGACAGCCAGCTAGACTACCTGCGCAAGCGCAAGAAAGTGCTGCCCGAGGCGATCCGCTACGGCGTCATGCTGGAAGTGCCCGCGCTGGCCGAGCAGCTTGACCTGCTGGCGCCCAAGATCGCGTTCCTGTCGATCGGCACCAACGACCTTACGCAGTTCCTCTTCGCGGCCGACCGTTCGAACCCCAAGCTGGCGGAGCGCTACGACTGGCTGAGCCCGGCGATCCTGCGCTTCCTGCGCCGCGTGGTCCGCACGCTGGACGGCACCGGCGTGGACATCAGCGTCTGCGGCGAGATGGGCGGGCGACGGCTGGAGGCGCTGGCGCTGCTCGGCCTCGGCATCCGCCGCATGTCGATCACCCCGGCCGCGATCGGCCCGATCAAGGAACTGGTGGGCAAGGTCGACCTTGTCGAGATCACCGCCGCGATGAACGGCTGGATGGCATCGCCGCCTGCGGACCTGCGCGCCGAAATGGTCGCCTGGGCGGCGGCGCGCGACATCCCCGTCGACTAGGCCGGAGCTGGCCGGCCCGGCCGAAAGGGCGCGTTCATGGCCTGTTCCGGCTGCAATCGGTGGCATGCAGGATTGAACGGATAATTTTCGGGTGATCGCCGCCGCGCTGATTGACTTTGGGCCGTCAGACGGTTTGGTTACGTCGCAAGGTCAGGTCGCAACACACATCGCTTCTGGAGCGGAATGGAAAACGTCGAATCCCAAGGTCGTTCGGGTGAGCCGCACAGCGCCGGAAGCCAGCTTCGCGCCGCTCGCGAGGCGGCCGGGCTGAGCCGTGCCGACATCGCCTCGAAGACCAAGGTCGCCGAGCGCCACCTCCTCGCGATCGAGGAGGACCGGTTGGGCGACCTTGCGGCGCGCACGTATGCGGTGGGCTTCGCGCGCACCTATGCGCGCGCCGTGGGCCTCAACGAGAACGTCATCGCCGCCAAGGTGCGCGAGCAGCTCGACGACGCCGCGGTCGAACGCCCCGAGATCGCCCCCAGCTTCGAGCCTGGAGACCCCGCGCGGGTGCCGACGCTGCGGCTGGCGTGGGTCGCTGCGGTCGGCGTCGTGGTCGTCATCGGCGTGCTGCTGGTATTCTGGAGCAGCTTCCTCTCGCCCGAAGGCGACCTGCCCGACCTCATCGCCGACAAGGCCGAGGGGCCTGCCGCGACGCCGGTGGCATCCGCGCCTCCCCCGCCGCCGCCCGCGCCGACCACGGGGCCAGTGGTCCTGACCGCGACCGGCGACCAGGTGTGGGTCAAGGTCACCGACGGGGCCGGCACGCAGGTACTCCAGAAGGAACTGGCCAAGGGCGAGAGCTGGACCGCGCCCGACGGCGTCGCCGGACTGCAACTGCGCACGGGTCGTCCCGATGCGCTGCAGGTGACGGTAGGCGGAAAGCCGGTGCCGCCGCTTTCCGACAAGCCCGAAGTCATGTCCGGCGTCTCGCTCGCCGCTGCGGACCTCGTCGCGCGTGGCAACCCCGTGCGGGCCGCAGCGACGACGCTGCCGCCCCGGCCGCGCGAGGCCGTGCCGACGCCCGGCACCATCGCCGTCCCGCAGCCCGAGGTACCCGCCGCAGAGGCTCCCGCGCCGGTTTCCACGGTTTCTGACTAGCACCGGCTCGACAGGCGGGTCCCGTTTCGGGCAACACCGCCGGAGGTGCAATTGGTTAATTCCCGGTTCTGCCGGCTGCTGTCACAGCGGCGAGGCGGACTATCCGGCACGGAGTTGATTTGGCGATGATACCTAACCTCGCAACGCGTCCCCTCGGCGCACAGAGCCTGTCACGCTGGCTGGCGACGGTCGCCGTCGCCGCGGTCGTGGTCGGCGGGGTGGCCCCCGCCTTCGCGCAGGACGCCAACACCAACGCGCGCCTCAACAAGGTCGAGGGTGAGGTCCGGGCGCTGCAGCGCAAGGTCTTCCCCGGCGCCGACGGCAAGTATTTCGAGCCCGAGATCACCGCCACGCCCGCGCCTGTGACCACCCCGGGACAATCGGCCGGCACGCCGGTGAGCGACCTCCTCAACCGGATGGCGGTGGTGGAGACGCAGATGGCGCAGCTCACCTCGCAGGTCGAGCAGAACACCAACCGCATCGCCCAGCTCGAAGCGAAGCTGGCGGCGACCATGCCCGCACCGGCGCCGCTCGGCGTCGCGGCGCCCGCCACGCAGGGCAATCTCGACGCCATTAGCGGCGGCACGTCCACCCGGCCGCTGCCCGCGCCGCTTCCGGCGACGAGCACACCCGCCGCCACGCCGCGTCCGGCCACGCCGGCGGCCACCCGCCCCGCCGCCGCGCCGTCCTCGCGGGTCGAGGCGGTGAAGGCCATCGTCAAGCCGCAGACCGCCGACGCCGCCGACGACGAATACAGTTACGGCTTCCGCCTGTGGGAAGCCAAGTTCTATCCCGAGGCGCAGCAGCAGCTGAAGCTCTACCTCGAAAAGTACCCCAAGCATTCGCGGGGCAGCTGGGGCCGCAACCTCCTGGGCCGCGCCTATCTGGACGACGGCAATCCCGGCGAGGCCGCCAAGTGGTTCCTCCAGAACTTCCAGACCGACAAGCGTGGCGAACGCGCGCCGGACAGCCTTCTGTACCTGGGTGTCTCGATGAAGCAGCTCAAGGATACCAAGCGCGCCTGCATCGCCCTCGCCGAGTTCAGCGAGACGTATGCGGCGGAGGCCGCCGGTCGCCTGAGCGGGCTCTACAACAGCACCCGCAGTGGACTTTCCTGTAGCTGACGCCCGGCCCGGGGCCGAGGTCGTCGACAGGTTCCTGACCGGCCTGGCGGCGATCTGGCCCGAAGGGGTGGACGAGGAAGCGGCGCGTCTGGGTGTCGCGGTTTCCGGTGGGCCGGACAGCCTCGCGCTGCTGCTGATTGCCCATGCCGCGCTGCCGGGGCGAGTGGAGGCGGCCACGGTCGATCACGGGTTGCGCCGCGAAAGCGCGCAGGAGGCCGCCGAAGTCGCGCGGGTCTGCGCCGTGCTCGGCGTGCCCCATGCGGTGCTGCGGGTCGAAGTGGCGCCCGGCAATGTCCAGGCGGAAGCACGCACGGCGCGCTATGCCGCGCTCGCCGGCTGGGCGGCCGAACGGCAGCTTGCCGTGCTGGCGACCGGCCACCAGGCAGACGATCAGGCGGAAAGCCTCGTCATGCGGCTCAACCGGGCCAGCGGCGTGGCGGGGCTTGCGGGCGTCCGCGCGCGGGGCACGGTGCCGGGCAGCGCCCTGTCGCTGCTGCGCCCGGTGCTCGACTGGCGCCGCGCGGAACTGGCCGAGGTGGTGCGCGCCGCCGGCCTCCGCGCCGCCGAGGATCCCAGCAACGCCGACGAGCGCTTCGACCGCGTGCGCGTGCGCAAGGCTCTCGCCGATGCGGACTGGCTGGACGTCCCGGCGCTGGCCCGAAGCGCCGCCCACATCGCCGAGGCCGACGCGGCGCTGGAATGGATGGCCGCGCTCGAATGGCGCTCCTGCGTCCGGAAGGAGCCGATGGGGCTGAAGTACCGACCGCAGGCGCCGCGCGCGGTGGCGCTGCGCGTCGTCGCCCGGATCGTGCGCGAACTCGACGGGGAGGAGGCGCGGGGCGGCGCCGTCTCGCGGCTGGTGGAAGCTCTGGTGGCGGGGCGTCCCGCCTCGATCGGCAATCTCGTGGCGCGGCCGAACTCCGGCGGCTGGAGCTTCGCGAAAGCGCCGGTCAGGGCAGCGAAGCGGCCGGGCTGAAGGCGCCGGGGACCTTCAGCCGCCGACGAGGCTGTCGCCCATGCCGATCTGCTTGCCGCGCGTGATGTAGACCTTGTCGCCAAGGCTCGTGGTGGCGAACAGCTTGGCGGCGAAGGCGTTGGGCATCCCCACGCAGCCGTGGCTGGCATAGCCCAGCTCGACGTTCGATCCGTGGAGCGTGATGCCGTCGTCGGTCAGGCGCTGCATGTAGGGCATCGGCGCGCCGGTATAGATGTTGGAGACGTGATCCCGGTCCTTCTGGGTGATCGGGAACACACCGAGCGGCGTCGGCTTGTCCTCGGTGCCGAGCAGCACGGCGGCGGCGCCGATCTCGTAACCGCCCCGGAACACCGATACCACGCGCGCCTCAAGGTCGACCGTGACCACGATCGGCCCGGCGGGCACGCCCTTGTCGTTCCAGTGCCATTCGCCGTACTTGATCGGCCCCTCGATCGGCAGGATGCGCTTGATGACGAAGGGCTCGTCCTGCTTCGGTTGCGGCGCGGCGACCGGCTCCACCGCCGCAACCTTGGGCGCGGCCTTCGGCGCTACCAGCTTCGCCTCGGCCAGCGAGGCCGGCTCCGGCGTCCCGGGCGAGGCGGCGACCACCAGCACTCCGGCGATGGCGGCAAGGGCGACGAAGCCCGAAGCAAGGAGGATGCGCGCGTCCAAGTCGATTTCCGTTCCGTTGGCGATTCACCATCGCAGGTCCGGCTTATCATCGCGTAAACGACGGTTAAGCGCCAGTGAACCAATGTGGGTCAGCGAGCCTTGACACCCGATACCGTTTGCGGAACCACGCATTCGTGACGGGTGCGTGGCCTGGGCAGTGAAGGTGATCTGGTGGCCGAGGCGCAACAATCAGGCAGGCTCGTCGTCATCCAGGTCCTGCGCGCGCTGGCCGCCCTTGCGGTAGCTTACGAGCATCTGCGCGGGTTCGCCGCTTCGATCGCCCGCAATCAGCATGTGTCTTTCGCCCCGCCCGACGCGCCGGGATCGCGCGTGGCGCTTTTCTTCGTGGTGTCGGGCTGCGTGATGGTTATCTCGTCGCGACGGCTTTACGGGCAGCCTCATGCGAGACGGCAATTCTGGGCACGCCGCTTGGTGCGCATTCTGCCGTTCTACTGGTTGGCGACTCTTTTTATGGTGTCGATCCTGTGGCTGCTGCACCAGCCGCTCGACCCGAATGCGCTCGTCCATTCCCTGTTGTTCGTGCCGCGACTGGAGGCGGATACCGGGCAGCTGGCCCTGCCGGTTCTCTGGCCTGGCTGGACCCTGTTTTACGAACTTCTGTTTTATTGCGTGTTCGGCCTAATGCTCCACTTGAAGCGCGACCGCGCGGTCCTTGCTGCCGGAGTGGCGCTTTGCCTGCTGTCCGTCGCGGGGCTCTACGTATCGCCCGCCCATACGACGGTCTACGCGCTGACCCGTCCGATCGTGCTTCTGTTCGTGCCCGGCATGGTTATGGGATGGCTGTTCGCGTGCGGGATTCATCTGCCGGCATGGGTTCGGGCCGCCGCAGCACTTGGCTGCGTTATTGCGCATCTGTACTGGACAGTGCCGCCGGACGCCTCGAGATATGGCTTCGTCTACACGGTGTCGGCGGGACTGCCCGCAGCATTGCTGGGCGTAGCACTCCTGGGCGGGCCACTGCGTGTTCCAAGGCCGGCGTTGTGGAATCGGCTGGGAGACATATCGTTCTCGATCTACCTCTTCCACGTTCCCATCGCCTGGATCGGCATAGGGCTCTTCCGTGGCCGGGTGAACGACCTTGGCCCATGGGGCTATCTCGCCCTGACGTTGATCGGAACATATGTCGTCGGCTATTGCCATTTCCGCTATGTGGAAAGACCGCTGACGAACTGGCTCAAACGCTTCGTGCCCGAGACAGCCGGTAGAGACATCGCCACCGGCAAGCCCGTGCCGAGCTGAACTGCTGCGGAAAAATGGTGCCGGCTACAGGATTCGAACCCGTGGCCCCCTGATTACAAATCAGGTGCTCTACCAACTGAGCTAAGCCGGCGCGCGCGCGCCCATGCGGGCGGCAGGTCCGGCGCCCTTACCGCGAGCGGGGGGCGCCGGTAAAGCCCAAACGTCTCGTCAGAACACCGCGTGCGGTGCGTCTTCCTTCATCATGGCCGCGCGGACCAGCGGGATCGGCGGGCCGCCGCGGCTGAGGAAGTCGTCGTGGAATGCCTTCCATGCGGTGCGGCCGCCGCGCGTGGCGGTCCAGTCGGTGCGCAGCTTGCGGATCATCAGCTTGCCGAGCGTGTAATTGAGGTAGGCCGGGTCGTACGTGCCGCGCGCGGCCTGCTGCTCGGCGGTGCCTTCGTCCTGGTAGCACTGCTCCATGAACAGCGTTTTCGACTGAGCCTGCGTCATGCCGCGCGCGTGGAGGCCGATGGCGGAGAGGTAGCGGCAGTTGCGCAGCAGCGCGTTGGAGATCTGGCCGACCTGGATGCCCGGATCGCCGCCGCCAAGGCCCGCTTCCAGCATCATCTCCTCGGCATAGTGGGCCCAGCCTTCGGCATAGGCGTAGCCGACGAAGAGCTTGCCGACGATCGAGGGAGTGGCATTCGAATGGAGGAACTGCAGGTAGTGGCCCGGCATGACCTCGTGCACGGTGGTGAACAGCAGGTCGGCCTTGCCGGGGATGTAGTCCATCTGCATCTGCTTCGACCACGTCGGGTCCGGCGGCGAGATGTAATAGATCGACGAGCCGCCGTTCTCCAGCGGCCCCGGCGGGTCGATGTAGGCGGAGTTGGCGCGGTTGTAGGGCGGGCTCTCCTCCACTTGCGCGAGCCGCGTGCCGGGGATCGTGACGACGCCGTTCTTGCGCACGAAGTCGGCGAGTTCCGGTATCTCGCGCCGGGCCTCGGCGACGGGGCCGTCGGCGGGCTTGTCGGCGCGCATCTTGTCGAAGCACTGCTGGATGGTCTTGCCGGGCGCGAACTTGGCGCAGGCCGTTTTCAGCGCCTGCTGGTTGCGCAGGAGGTCGGCGCGGCCTACCGCTTCCAGTTGGTCGAGCGGCGCATCGACTGCCTCGGTGGCGGCGAGCATACGCGCAAACTTGTCCGCCCCCATCGCGAAGCCTTGCGTCGGCGTGGCCTTGGCGATCTGGTCGGAGACGCCCTGCATGGCGGTGGCTGCGGCTTCGGAAGATGATTTGAAGTCGGCCTGTAGCGCGGGGTCGGCCACGTCCGCGAAGGCGGCGCGGGCATCGCCGCGATAGTAGCCGGCGAGGCCGCTGAAGCCGTCCTTGCCAAGCTTGATGAAGCTGGCGGGCATGGCGCCGGGCAGGTTGGCGCGGATGTTGGCGGCCTGAGCGGGCACCGCCCTGAAGAAGGCGATCATCGCCTTCATCCGCGTCGGCTTGTCGGCATAGTCGCGGCTGACGTAGACGTTCGGATCGAGGCCGCCATTTATGTAGAACGCGGGGTTGGTGTGGGGCAGGTCGGCGTCTTCCAGCCAGAACAGGTTGCCCTTGGCGACCTGCACCAGATAGTCGCGTTCGAAGCGCTCGGCCTCGGAGAGGTCGGAAAAAGTGGCGGCCTTGTCGATCACCGCGTGCAGGAATGCGGCGCGGGCCTTGAGACCGGCCGCGCTCCAGTCGGGCAGCTTGCCGTCGTACTCATGTGCGCCTTCGTAGATCGCGAAGGACGGGTCGGTGGCGAACCAGTCCTTGATGGCGCCGTCGACGAACTGCTTCCACGTTTCCTTGGCGAAGGGTTGTTCGGCGCCGGTTGCCGCTGCGGGAGGCGGGGCGCTGCTGGCAGTCGTGGTCGCGGCGCAGGCGGTGAGCGAGAGGCAGGCGATCCCTGCCAGCAGGACGGATTTCATCAAGAACGGCGCTCCCTGTTTTATGACGCAGGTTGTGCGTCAGGGTGCGCCGAAGGTCCAGCCCTCCGTGATGGCGAGGTCCGCCGTGAGTCCGGCGGGGTGCCACAGGTCGGCGCGGTGGGCGCAGGTGCGCAGCCAGGCGGCGGTGACGAGAGCGTCGGCGCTATGGTCGTCGATCGGGCCACTGCCTCCACCGGGCAGCGATCCCAGTTCGATCAGCGCGGCGTCTAGCGCGGCATGGTCGGTCATCTTGGCGCGGCTGGCGGTGCGCCCGGCGGCGACGGCGGCGAGGGTGGTGTAGATCTCCACCAGCACCGATCCGCGCTGCGGCAGCGGGTCGACCGGCCAGACCGGGAGCCGTCCGCCGAGCCGGTGGAGGAGGCGCATCCCCGTCAGGCTCGACTTGCCGACTTGCGCCGCGCCGACGAGGTTGAAGTTGGAGTAGGGCTTGCACCCCGCGCGCGCCTGCGCCGCCTCGGTCACGCGCATCCGCCCGCGCTTGTGGAGCGCGCCGGGGAGGTGGAACTGCAGGCCCTCACGGCCACCATGGCGGCGGAAGTAGGCGCTGAGTTCGGGGTGGTCGACGAAGCTGGCGGCGGCGAGGTGCGGGTCCTTCGCGCAGACCGCGTCGATCAGCGACCAGAGCGCGCGGGCATCCGGCGGGCTTTGCGCCCAGCCGGGGAAGAAGGCGCCCGCGTCGGCGAAGGGCAGCGAGATGCCGAGGTCCATGCCGACCAGCGTGTCGGGCGGCAGGCGGTGGAGCAGCAGGTCCAGCACGTCCTCGCGCGACCATTTCGCATGGCCGGGCGGGGCGAGCAGGCGAGGGGGCTCGTCGCCTTCGCCGCAGAGGGCCACGGCGATGCCCTTCTGCCGCTCGCCGAGCGCGCCGGACCAGTCGATCGCCATGAAGTTGCGGAAATGCATCTTGGTTGGATCCATCGTCGTCCCGGATCACGTCGCGGATGACGCTTATTCGCCGCGCCGTTCCGCCCGCTTCCGGTCCCACCACTCCAGCCGCTTCTTGATCTCGCGCTCGAAGCCGCGTTCGACGGGGTCGTAGTAGACCTGCGGGCCAAGCTCGTCCGGCCAGTAGTTGTCGCCGGAGAAGCCATCGGGGGCGTCGTGGTCGTAGGCGTAATCCTTGCCATAGCCGATGTCCTTCATCAGCTTGGTCGGCGCATTGAGGATATTGACAGGAGGGCTGAGCGAGCCGGTCTCGCGCGCGGCCTTGAACGAGGACTTGAACGCCGCGTAGGCCGCGTTCGACTTGGGCGCGGTGGCGAGGTAGAGGCAGGCCTGCACGATCGCCAGCTCTCCCTCGGGGGAGCCGAGGAACTCGTAGGCGTCCTTGGCGGCGAGGCACTGCACCAGTGCCTGCGGATCGGCGAGGCCGACATCCTCGCTGGCGAAGCGCACGAGGCGGCGCAGGACGTAGAGCGGCTCCTCCCCGGCGGTGAGCATCCGGGCCATGTAGTAGAGCGCGGCCTGCGGGTCCGACCCGCGCAGGGACTTATGCAGCGCGCTGATGAGGTTGTAGTGCCCGTCGCGGTCCTTGTCGTAGACCGCCACGCGCCGCTGCAGGAACTGGCCGAGGCCCGCCGGGTCGAGCGGCTCGGGGATGCGCGCGGCGTAGAGCGTCTCGGCCTGGTTGAGCAGGAAGCGCCCGTCGCCGTCGGCCGAGGCGACCAGCGCCTCGCGCGCGTCGGGGGTGAGCGGCAGCGGGCCTTCGAGGTCCTCGGCCTTGGCGAGCAGGGCGGACAGCGCGGCTGCGTCGAGACGGTGCAGGATCAGCACTTGCGCGCGGCTGAGGAGCGCGGCGTTGAGCGCGAAGCTGGGATTCTCGGTCGTCGCGCCGACCAGCGTGACGGTGCCGCGCTCGACGAAGGGCAGGAAGCCGTCCTGCTGGGCGCGGTTGAAGCGGTGGATCTCGTCCACGAACAGCAGGGTGCGCTGACCGGCCTTGGCGGCGACATCGGCCTCGGCGAAGGCCTTCTTGAGGTCCGCCACGCCCGAGAACACGGCGGACACGGCATGGAAGCGCATCCCCACCGCGTCGGCGAGCAGGCGGGCGATGCTGGTCTTGCCGGTGCCGGGCGGGCCCCACAGGATCATCGAGGACAGCCGTCCGGCCGCGACCATGCGCCCGATCGCGCCTTCGGGGCCGGTCAGGTGCTCTTGTCCCACGACGTCCGCCAGCGTGCGCGGGCGCAGTCGGTCGGCGAGGGGAGCGTCTTCGCGCAGGGCGTCGGGGGCCTGCGCGGGCGGAAGGTCATCGGCGAAGAGGTCGGCCATGCCCCCTATCTAGGGGGTAAACCCCGAGACGTCATCCTCGCCCGGCGGATTGCACCCGTGGAGGGAGAGGCGTAGCCTGCGGGCCGGCAGAGGGGGAGAGGGATCGTGGCGACAGGTGGCGGCGCAAGGCCGGGGTGGCCTTACTGGCTGGTGGCGGTGCTCGCGCTGGTCTGGAACGGCTTCGGCTGCCTCGACTGGACCCTGACGGCGATGCGCAACGCCGCGTGGCTGGCGCAGGTCCCGCCCGAGACGGTCGACTGGCTCGACGGCGCGCCGACGTGGTCGATCTTCACCTGGGCGCTCGGCGTCTGGGGCGGGCTGGTCGGTGCGCTGTGCCTGCTGGCGCGCTCGCGCACCGCGGTGCTCGCCTTCGCGGCATCGCTGCTGGGGCTGGCGGTGAACCAGGTCTGGCAGGCGACAAGCGACATGCCGGCCAGCATGGCGTCCGGTGGAGCGCTGGCTGTCAGCATCGTCATCTGGCTCGTCGCGCTGTTCCTGCTCTGGTACGCGGCGAGGAAGCGCAGCGAAGGCGTGCTGCGCTGAGCCCGAAGCTCAGCGGCGCGCCTTCTGCCGGATCAGGCGGACGTAGGTGTCGGCGACGGCCTGGTTGATGCGGTCCCAGCTGAACTCGCTCGCCCGCGCAACGCCGGCTTGGCCGTGGGTGCAACGCAGGGCCGGATCCTCGATATAGGACTTCAGCGCCTCGGCGAACTGGTGGACCGCGCCCGGCGGGATGAGCCGGCCGGAGATGCGGTCGTCGACGAGGCTCTGGCTCCCGGTCGCGGCGGCGGCGACCACGGGGAGGCCGCAGGCCATCGCCTCCAGCGTCACGTTGCCGAAGGTCTCGGTGACCGAGGGGTTGAACAGCACGTCCATCGAGGCGACCGCGCGGCCGAGATCCGCGCCCTGCTGGAAGCCGACGAAGGCGCCTTCGGGCAGCCGCTCCTCGAACCACTCGCGTGCGGGGCCTTCGCCGATCACCAGCACCTTGTTGGCGATGCCGCGACGGCGCAGTTCGTCCAGCGTGTCCGAGAAGACGTCGAGGCCCTTTTCCATGACCAGCCGCCCGAGGAAGCCGATCGCCACCTCATGGTCGGCGATGCCGTGGCTGCGCCGCCATTCTAGATCGCGGCGGCCGGGATTGAACACCTCGTGGTCGACGCCGCGCGACCAGATCGACACGTCGTAGTTCATGCGCTGCTGGCGCAGCAGCTGCGCCATGCTTTCCGAGGGCGCGACCAGCGCGCTGCAGCGGCGGTAGAAGCGGCGCAGCATGGCCTCGATCAGCGGCTCGCCCCAGGCCATGTTGTAATAACGCAGGTACGTCTCGAACCGCGTATGGACGGAGGAGAGGACCGGCAGGTTGCGCCGCCGCGCCCACGTCACCGCCTGGTGGCCGACAGGGTCGGGCGACGAGACGTGGACGACGTTAGGGGAAAACTTCGCGAGGTCGCGGCCGGCCTTGCCCCAGAAGGACAGGGGGATGCGATATTCGGGCCGTCCCGGGATCGGCACCGAATGGACGCCGACAAGATCTCCGGTCGGCTCGAACGCGGGGTGGGCGACGGTGGGTGCGTAGATCCGCACTTGCGCGCCCTGACGCAGCAGGTAGCCGACGAGGCGGTTCAGCGCCTGATTGGCGCCGTCGCGAACATAATTGTAGTTGCCCGAAAAAAGGGCGATGCGCAGGTCTGCGGTTTCCATGGTGGGCAGGCCCATAGCGACCCCCGCCGCGCTTGGCGAGGGTCGTTCATGGCGCGCCGCAAGAGGAGCGGGCAGGTGCGGCACACGGGCAACGCCGGCGGCGTTCGCGCCGGCGCCGATCCGTGCGTGGTTCACGTCAGGGGCTGGCTTCAGCGGCGGCGCCAGTCGCGTTCGCGGCGATAGTCGCGCCGGTCCCAGCGGCGATCGTAGCGACGGTCGCGGTTGCGGTCCCAGCGATCGTTGCGGCTGTACCGATCGTTGCGGCTGTAGCGGTCGCGATAATAGGGCGCGTAGTACCGGTCGTAGTAGCGATCGCGGTAGTAGCGGTTCGGGGCTCCGTCGTAGTAATAGTAGTAGCCCGGCCGGTCGCGGACGGTGACGTAGCGGCGCGACGAGTAGTAGCCCCGGTCGTAGTAGCGACGGTCGCCGCGATCGGCGATGGCGGCACCGATGGCAAGGCCGATGACGCCCGCGCCAATGGCGATCGCGGCATCGTTGCCGCCCCGGTCATAATAGCGGTCGCGGGCCTGCGCCGGCGCCACCGCAGTCAGCAGAGAGGCTGAGAGCGCGACGCCCATGGCCAGTTTTTTTCCCAAATTCTTCAACGTCGTGTTCATGTCGTGAGACTCCCTTTCCGGGCCAACCGGGTAACGGCGGTTGCGGTGGGCGCGTGGCCTGAAAATGGAATTGGCGCCGTGAACCGAAAGTGAACTTGCCGTCCGCCGGGCCCGGGTTGCGACGGACCGATGGCATTCTCCCGCCGCACGGCCCGGACGCAAAGACGCCCGGCCAGGAGGTGGGGCCGGGTGTCTCGCGGGGCCGGGCGAGGAGGAATGCCCGGCCTTTCGAAGGGAAGGATCAGTATCCGCGGCGATAGTCGCCCCGGTCGCGGCCATAGCCACGACGGTGATCGTCCCGGTAGTCGTCGCGGTGGTTGTTGCGGCGCTGGTACTCGTCACGGCCATGGCGGCCGCCGTCGCGATCCCAGTAGTAGCCGTCGCGATAGGACCAGTCCGATGCGTAATATCGGTCACCACGGTCGTAGTAGCGGTCGTCGCGGTTGTTCGACGAGGCGGCGATGGCGCCGACCGCGAGGCCGAGGATGCCCGCGCCGATGGCGACGGCGGCGGTGTTGTCGTTGCCGCGACGGTAGTCCTGCGCCATGGCGGGCGTGGTGGTAGCCAGCGCGGTAGCCGCGAGGCCGGCGGCGAGGGCGGTCTTCTTGAACAGGTTCATGGGTTCCAACTCCTTTGCGGGCGGTGGAGCACATCACCGTTGTTCCCGTGTTGAGTTCGTTCTACGCTTGCGCTCCTGAACCGGATCGAAGCGGGTCTGGCAGAATCCATTCACGATTGTACGCAATTGTATGAACGGCGCACCTGTTGCGATCGGGCAATACTTCGTCACGCCCGTGCCCGAA
>DATKFS010000126.1:0-3127 GCA_035511275.1 Novosphingobium sp. | reverse complement strand
CTCCATCAGCACGCCTCCAGGCTGCGCGGGTCGGCGATGCGCCCGGCGATCGCGGACGCGGCGACGGTGGCGGGCGAGGCGAGGTGGGTGCGCGTGCGCGGACCCTGCCGGCTCTCGAAGTTGCGGTTGGTGGTGCTGATGACGCGCTCCTCCTCGCCGAAGCTCTCGCCGCCGGAGAAGAAGCACATCGAGCAGCCCGCCTCGCGCCATTCGAACCCGGCGTCGAGGAAGACCTTGTCGAGCCCCTCGGCCTCGGCCTCGGCCTTGACGCGGGTGGAGCCGGGCACGCAGATCGCGCGCACGCCTTGCGCCACCTTGCGTCCGGCAAGGACGCCCGCCGCCGCCCGCAGGTCGGGCAGGCGCGCGTTGGTGCACGAACCGATGAAGGCGGCGTCGATCGGCAGGCCCAGCAGAGCCGTATCCTCGGCCAGCCCCATGTACGCCAGCGCGCGTTCGTGCGCCTCGGGCGTCGTGGGGGCGGCGTCGGCGGCGGGCTCCGCCAGACGGGGGACGCGGCCGGCGAGCGGCGTCGACTGCTGCGGAGCGGTGCCCCAGCTCACCATCGGCACGACGTCGGCGGCGTCGATGGCGACTTCGCGGTCGAACACGGCGCCCTCGTCGGTCGAAAGCTCGGCCCAGGCGGCAAGGGCGGCCTCCCAGTCCTCGCCGCGCGGGGCGTAAGTGCGGCCCTCCAGCCATGCGGCGGTGGCGGCGTCGGGAGCGATGACGGCGGTGAAGGCGGCCAGTTCGGTCGCCATGTTGCACAGCGTCATGCGCGCCTCGACCGGCAGCGCGGCGATGGTCGGGCCTGCGTATTCGATGACGTGCGAGCGCCCGCCGCCCGATCCCAGCCGGGCGACGACGTGCAGGGCGAGGTCCTTGGCGGTGACGCCTTCGGCCAGCTCGCCGCTGACGGTGACGCGCATCTGCTTCGGCCGGTTGACCCGCAGCGTGCCGGTGGCGAGCGCGTGCTCGGCCTCGCTGGAGCCGATGCCCCAGGCGAGCGCACCCAGCGCGCCTTGCGTGCAGGTGTGGCTGTCCGGGCAGACCAGCGTCAGGCCGGGCAGGACGATGGCGTTCTCGGGCGAGATGACGTGGACGATGCCCTGCCGCGCGTCGCCGATGTCGAACAGCGTCGCACCCGCGCGCTTCGCCGCCTCGCGCGTGGCGAGGATGAAGTCGGTGCCGGTCGGCATGATCGTGCGGTCGCCGCGCCCGGGGAGCGTGTCGACCACATGGTCCATGGTCACGAACACGCGCGCGGGATCGCGCACGGCGCGCCCGCTCTCCTCCAGCGCCTTGAGCGCGATGCCGCCCGTCCGCTCGTGCAGGAGGATGCGGTCGATGGCGACGAGGCCGGTGCCTCCCCCGATGTCACGGACGAGATGCGCGTCCCAGAGCTTGTCGAACAGCGTGCGCGCCATGCGGGTCAGTTTCCGCTTTCCGCAAGGCGCTCGCGCAGTTCGGCGCCATGCTCGTCGGGGCGCGGCAGGTCGCGGAACAGGCCGGGGCGCATCCCGTCGATCTCGAGCGGCAGCGCGGGCAGGCGCGCGACGGTGCCGTCCGCCAGCGTCACGTCGAGCAGGCCGCCGCCCGCGTTGAGGTGCGCATCGTCCACCAGTTCCTCGGGCTTGGCGATGGGGGCGAAGGGCAGGCCGCTCTTCTCCAGCTTGGCCACGAGGTCCTCGCGCGGCATCGAGCGGAACAGGGCCGAGACGACCGGGATGATCTCGTCACGCGCCTTCACGCGCTCGTTGTTGGTCTCCCACTCGGTGCGGGCGGCGAGGTCGGTGAGGCCGAAGTCGGCGCAGAAGGTCTTCCACTGCCCGTCGCTGACGACGCCCACGAACAGCTGCTCGCCCTCGTTCGCCGTCTCGAACACATCGTAGATCGCCCAGGCGGATATGCGCACCGGCATCGGCCGCGCCGCCGCGCCGGTGACTGCCTTCTGCGCGATGTGCTGGCCGACGAGGAACGCGGTGGTCTCGTAGAGGCTGCACTTGATCTCGGCGCCCTTGCCGGTGCGATGGCGCTGCTCCAGCGCGGCGAGGATGCCGATCACGCCGAACATGCCGCCGGTGATGTCGATCACCGAGGACCCGGCCCGCAGCGGGCGTCCCGGAGGGCCGGTCATGTAGGCGAGGCCGCCCATCATCTGCGTCACTTCGTCGAGCGCGGTACGCTCTTCGTAGGGGCCCTTGAGGAAGCCCTTGGCCGAGCAGTAGATCAGCCGCGGGTTGACCTGCGACAGCGCTTCGTAGCCGAGCCCGAGACGGGCCAGCGTGCCGGGGCGGAAGTTCTCGATCACCACGTCCGCATCGGCGCAGAGCGCGCGGGCGTGCTGGAGATCCTCAGGCGCCTTGAGGTCGAGGCAGATGCTGCGCTTGTTGCGGTTGAACATCGGGAAGTAGCCCGAACCCGATCCCAGCAGCGTGCGGGTGCGGTCGCCCTCGGGCGGCTCGACCTTGATGACGTCGGCGCCGAGGTCTCCCAGGATCACGCCGACCGACGGCCCCATCACCATGTGGGTGAACTCCACCACGGTGATTCCTGCCAGCGGCGCCGGTCCCACGCCTTCGTTTTCCTGCTCTGCGCTCAAGATTCTGCCCCTAACTCGCCGTATGTCATAGCGATGAAATTGCTATATGGATAATACAATTGAGCACGATCTAGCAAGGATCGGGCGGGCGGCGTCGCCTGCCTATCGCGCAACTGCTCGCATGGCGGACAGCGCGCCTCGGCTATTGGCCAACTGCGGTGGAGCGCGTTAAGTAGGCGAACTGATTGGGGGACATGCGATGACGGCAGTGAAACGGGTGGCGTCCATTGCGCGGATCGGCGCGCAGGGGCAGCTTGCCCGGGATGCGGCGATCCCGCTCTACCACCAGATCTACCTGACCCTGCGCGACGAGATCACGCGCGGCGACCGGCCGTTCGGCTCGCCCGTCCCGACCGAGATGGAACTGGCGGAAAACTATGACGTATCGCGCATCACCGCGCGCCGGGCGCTGGACGAGCTGGCGACCGGCGGCTTCGTGGCACGCCGTCGGCGCCTCGGCACGCACGTCATCTTCCGCACCGCCAACAAGCCGATCGAGGCGAATATCGACCAGGCGGTCGAATCGCT
>DATKFS010000125.1:0-7237 GCA_035511275.1 Novosphingobium sp. | reverse complement strand
GCGCGCCTTTTCCGCCAGCGCCAGCGCCCGGTCGCCCTCGCGCGCGGCGATGCCGCTGGCCTCGCGCCCGGCGAGGCGCTGGCGCGATTCGATGACCGCCAGTTGCCGGCGCCGTTCGCCCATCTGCTTCTGCGCGTCGGCAAGCCCGGCGGCGGCGGCACGCGCCTGCCCTTCGAGCGCGCGCCCGCGCTCGATCGCGTGGCGCAGCCCGGCCGTGCGCCGCTCCACTTCGGGCAGCATCGTATCGAGCATCGCGCGCATGTAGACCGCGTCGCGCACGGAGCCGGGACGCAGCAGCGCCAGCAGTGGCGGCCGGCGCGAAAGCCGCTGCAGCGCGCCGGTCAGCCGCGCCAGCGGCCCCTGCCGCTCGGCCAGCTGCGCCCGCAGGCCCGCGCGCTGCGAGGCGATCAGTCGCATCCGCGCGCGCTGCGCGGCGATCGCCGCCTCGGTCTCCTGGATACGCGCGGCGACGGCGGCCGCCTCGCGCGCGGTGCTCTCGGCCTGCTCGGTGACCGCCTGCGCGCGCACTTCGAGCGTCTCGGCGCGCTTACGCGCGGCGGCGCCCTCGGCCTCGGCGGCACGCATGTCGGCCTGCGCGCGCCGTGCATCCATCGCCGGGTCGAGCACGGCGAGCCCGCCCGCCTGCGTCATCGCCTGCGTGGCGAGCGCGGCGCCGCCAAGCGCGGCAAGGAGCAGCAGGGACAGGTGGGCAGGCTTCACGCCGGGTTAACTAGGCGAGCGCGCTCCGGGCGGGAAGAGGGAAGTCGCGTGGCGTCCGGGATCAGTCCCTGGCGGGACCGGCCAGGTATTCCTCGTCGGTCACATGCTCGAACCAAGTGACGGGCGAACCGTCGAGCGATTCCTGCAAGGCGATATGCGTCATCGCGGTGGTCGGCGTGGCGCCGTGCCAGTGCTTGCGGTCCGCCGGGCACCAGAGCTGGTCGCCCGCGTGGAATTCGTGGATCGCGCCGCCCTCGACCTGCGTCCAGCCCACGCCTTCGGTGACGATCAGCGTCTGGCCGAGCGGGTGCTTGTGCCACGCCGTGCGTGCGCCCGGCTCGAAATGGACGATGGCGCCGCCGAGCCGCGAGGGCTCCTCGCGCTGGAACCGACCGGTCACCGTGACCTTGCCGGTGAAGTTCGCCGCGGGTCCCTCGGTGGTCTCCATGTCGGCCTTGCGGGTGATGATCATCGCTTCGTCTCCTTGCGCGGGTGAGGCTGCGACGGACGCCATCGCCATGGCCGGTGCCAGCATGAGTTTCATCGCTGCGTCTCCTGAGCGGTTGCGCACGTCGCCGTGCCCGGCCCCCCATGTGGAGCGCCGGGAGCCGGTCTCGTACCCCCGGCAAGGTCCATGCAGCGATGAGCGCTGGTCAACCCCGGCGCCGGGGAGCGGCTCTCAGCCGGAACGGTGGTAGGGGTGCCCGGCAAGGATCGCGGTCGCCCGCCAGAGCTGCTCGGCCAGCATCGCGCGGGCCATGAGATGGGGCCAGGTCATGCGGCCGAAGCACAGCAGGTGGTCGGCACGGGCACGGGCCTCGTCGCCGTGGCCGTCGGCGGCGCCGATCAGGAAGCGGCATTCGCGCACGCCCTCGTCGCGCCAGCGGCCGAGCAGCGCCGCGAACTCCTCGGAGCTCATGGCCTTGCCGCGCTCGTCCATCAGGACGTCGCGACTGGGGGTCTGGCCGGGCGGCGGGACCTTGCCGCCGACATCGGGCAGCTCGGTATGGCGGAACGGCCAGGCGATCCGCTTCGCATAGCGGTCGAGCAGTTCGCCCTCGGGCGAGCGGGCGATCTTCCCGCGGGCGATGATGTGGAGCAGCATGATCGGGAACGCCCAGGACGCAGGCGTCCCGGCACGAAGTCCTTTCGCAAGGTGCCCGGTCACGCGACGTGACCGGGGCTCATCCTCCCGTCGTCGGCGGCGGCTCTCAGGCCGCGCCGGACGGTCCGTCGAAGCCCCACATCCTTTCCAGGTTGTAGAAGCTGCGCACTTCCGGGCGGAACAGATGAACGACCACGCTGCCGGCGTCGATCAGCACCCAGTCCGCGGCGGGCAGGCCTTCGATGCGGGGATTGCCGAAACCGCCCTGCTTGAGGCGTTCGCCCAGCTTCTGCGCCATCGCGGCGACCTGACGGGTCGAACGGCCCGAGCCGATCACCATGAAGTCGGCGATGCTGGATTTGCCATCGAGGTCGATGGTCACGAGTTCCTGCACCTGGTCGTCGTCCAGCGACTGGAGGACGAGGGCCAGCAGCGGATCGTCGCTCTTGACGGTAGCGCTCTGTGCCGGGAGGGGCGTTGCGCCGGTTGAGGCCGGCTGTATCTGTGCCTGTGGCATCTTAGTTGGTGTCTGCTCCTTTCAGGGATCGACCCGGCACGACGGAAACCGCCGTGTCTGGATCGATCTTTTGCTCGATGTGCCGGATATGCAGGAAAGGGGCCGAAAGGCCGCTCACTCTGCCGTTCCCGGAATGGTGCGGTGCGTGACTGCATCCCGCGAAGGTCGGTTGGAAGACCTTCGTGCCCAGTCCGGATCGGCCTGGCGTATCGCCGTTGCCGACCGCGTATCGGGGTCGAATCGCAATGTCACTAGCGCAGGTGCGCTCCACCTTTCCGGGTCGCGAAGACTGGTCATGGACGTCCGGTAACGCCGCAGCCAGACCATCGCGGGGCTCGCGAGGGCGATGCCATCATACCCCGGACGGGCGATTACCGCAATCGGCATGATCCGGGCGATGGTCCGCCAGTCCCGCCAGCGGTGCAACTGGGCGAGATTGTCCGCCCCCATGAGCCACACGAAGCGCCGTTTCGGATAGCGCCGCAGCAGGGCCCTGAGCGTGTCCACGGTGTAGCGCGTGTGCAAGGTCCGCTCGATCGCGGTGACCCGGATCGGCGCCCGCCGCGCCTGTCTGCGCGCCGACTCGACCCGCGCGGCGAGCGGCGCCATGCCCGCCGCGGGCTTGAGCGGATTGCCTGGCGACACAAGCCACCACACCTCGTCCAGCGCCAGCGCGTCGATCGCGAAGAGGGTGATTCGCCGGTGTCCCGCATGGGCCGGGTTGAAGCTGCCGCCGAGCAGTCCGGTGACCGGGCCGGGGCGGGAGCGGGCGGGGGAATCCGGTTTCACGCGGAAGCGCGGAGGCGCGGAGAAGGAAAAGAAGAAAGTTGCGGGTCACGCAGAGACGCAGAGGCGCAGAGATGTCGCGCTCGCGGCGAAGCCACTCTCCATTCAGCGGATGCGTGTCGTGCGGGCCTCGCTGTGCAGCGATTGCCTGTGGCGCGAAACGACATCTCTGCGCCTCTGCGTCCCCGCGTGACCAATCCCTTGTCTTCTCCGCGCCTCCGCGCCTGCGCGTGAACCATCCGGGAAATCAGGGACGCGCCTGCCCGCTGCCGCGTACCTGCCACTTGTAGGTGGTCAGCCCTTCGAGCGCGACGGGGCCGCGCGCGTGCAGACGCCCGGTGGCGATGCCGATCTCGGCGCCGAGGCCGAACTCGCCGCCATCCGCGAACTGGCTGGAGGCGTTGACCATGACGATGGCACTGTCCACCTCGTCAAGGAAGCGCTCGGCAGCTTGCGGGTCATCGGTGACGATGGCGTCGGTGTGGTGCGAGGAATGCGCGGCGATGTGATCGAGCGCGGGCTCGATCCCGTCCACCACCGCGACCGAGAGCACGGCGTCGAGATATTCGGTGTCCCAGTCCTCGTCGCTGGCGGGCAGGATGCGCGGGTCGAGCGCCTGCGCACGGGCATCCCCGCGCAGTTCGCAGCCGGCGTCGAGCAGCGCGGCGACCACCGCCTCGCTCTCGGGGAACAGGGCGTCGAGCAGCAGCGTCTCCATCGCCCCGCAGATGCCGGTGCGGCGCATCTTGGCGTTGAGCGCCAGCTTGCGCGCCATCTCGGGATCGGCGGCGGCGTGGACGTAAGTGTGGCAGATGCCGTCGAGGTGGGCGAGCACCGGCACCCGCGCATCGGCCTGCACGCGCGCGACGAGGCTCTTGCCCCCGCGCGGCACGATCATGTCGATCAGTCCGGCGGCGGTGAGCATCGCGCCGACGACGGCGCGGTCCTGCGTCGGCACCAGCTGGATCGCGGCCTCGGGGATGCCCACGCTCTCCAGCCCGGCGGCGAGCGCGGCGCGGATCGCGCGGTTGGAGTGCAGCGCCTCGCTCCCGCCGCGCAGCAGCACGGCATTGCCCGAGCGCAGGCAGAGCGCGGCTGCGTCCGCCGTCACGTTCGGGCGGCTTTCGTAGATGATGCCGATCAGCCCGATCGGAATCCGTACGCGCGACAGCTTCAGGCCGTTGGGCCGTTCACTGGCGGAAATGACCTCGCCCACCGGATCAGGCAGCGCGGCGACCTGTTCGACGGCATCGGCGATGCCCGCCAGCCGCCCCTCGTCGAGACGCAGGCGGTCGAGCAGCGCGGCGGTCAGTCCCTTGGCTTGGCCCGCGACGATGTCCTGCGCGTTGGCCGCGAGGATTTCGGCCCGCGCCGCCCGCAGCGCCTTTGCCGTCGCGCGCAAGGCTTCGGCCTTCTGCGCGTCCGACAGCCGCGCCAGCACGCGCTGGGCGGCACGACCGTCCTGCGCCAGCCGCGCGACCAGCGCCTCGGGAGTTTCGCCGGAGGGTTGCGCGGCCGTGTCGGCGCCGATGGTGGTCTGCAGGTTCATGGCCTCGGGCTAGCACCGATGGCGCATCTTGTCACCGATCGAGCAGGGCCTGCCGGGGGCTGTCGGAAATGTCGCATTTTAGCCGGAAAACCGTCGCATTTCTGCGGATTTCGGAGGCGATTCGATAGTCATATCCACGCCCAAAAATGACAAACCGAGTTGTATCCCTCAACTCGCCGCTTGCGCCTTTCGACTCGCCCTGATTCCGCAGGGGTTCGGGCCAAGTCGATTCGCCATCCCCTGCCGCGACTGCTAGCTCGCCGATCCGGGACTGAGACATAGATTTCAAGCGGGGTCGTTTTGCTTTCCACATCAGCCGGGGCGCTCATCCAGCGCCTCAGGACTGCTTTCCCTGATCGCGAGTTCATCATGCGATCGCAGGGGCAGGTCCGTTTCATCCGCGTTTCGTCGCGGAGCCAGAAGGTCGCGGCGGGCATCGCCGCCACGCTTCTCGGCGCCTGGTGCGTCTCGGTGGGTGCGATGGCGCTGTCGCAGGCCTCCGCGGTCGACGAGCAGGCCGCCCTCGCCCAGCGCGAGGCGCGCGTCGCCAAGGCCGAGGGCCGCGTCGCCCGGTATCACCAGAACGCCGACGCCGTCGCGGCCGAACTGGCCCGCCGCCAGACCTTCATCGAACAGCTGTTCGACGCCCATGTCGGCGACGTTCCCGAGGACCCGGGCGCGGCCGAAGCCGCCCCCGCCACCAAGATCAGCGCCGCCCTGCCCGAAGGCAGCGAACTGGAGCGTATCGAGGCCCGGCAGGTCGCCCTCGTCGATCGCCTGACCCGCTACGCCGAACTGCGCTCGCAGGCCGCCAGCGACGCGATCCGCAAGCTCGGCCTCAATCCCGCGACGATGGCCGCCAAGGCCCGAACCGCCGAGGGTGGTCCGCTCATCAAGCTGGTCACCTCGGCCGACGGCAGCGTCGATCCCCGCTTCCGCCGCATGGGCCAGAGCCTTGCCCGGATGGACGCGCTGGAAAGCGGCCTCGCCTCGATTCCGCAGGTCAGCCCCGCCCACGTCGCCTACGTCTCGTCCAGCTACGGCTATCGTTCCGATCCCTTCACCGGCGGCGCCGCGTTCCACGCGGGCCTCGATTTCCCCGGCCCGATGGGCTCGCCGATCTACGCCGCCGCCAAGGGCCGCGTGACGTTCGTCGGCCAGAAGTCGGGCTACGGCAACTGCGTGGAAGTGACCCACGGCAACGGCCTCATGACCCGCTACGGCCACCTTTCCGGCTTCCGCGCCCGCGTGGGCCAGGAGGTCGAGGCCGGCGCCGTGATCGCCGCCATGGGCAGCACCGGCCGCTCGACCGGGCCCCACCTGCACTTCGAGGTGCGCGTGAACGACCGCCCGGTCAATCCGCGCCCCTTCCTCGAAGCCGCCCGCAACGGGCAAGTGAAGAAGTAAGTTCAGGAAGGAGAGAGACGGACATGGCAAAGGCTTTCATCAGCGCCCGCACCGTCAGCGGCACCGGGTCGAGCTTCTCGATGCTCGGCGCCGACACGACCATCACCGGTAACATCCAGGCCAGCGCCGACCTCCACGTCGACGGCAGCATCGACGGCGACATCGCCTGCAACGCGCTCGTCCAGGGCGAGGGCAGCGAGATCACCGGCGCCGTCCGCGCCGAGTCGGTGCGCATCGCCGGACTGATCCGCGGCTCCGTCGCCGCGCGCGAGGTGGTGATCCTCAAGACCGCGCGGATCGAGGGCGACGTCGCCTACGACGCGCTGACCATCGAGCAGGGCGCCCGCCTCGAAGGCCGCCTCAGCCCCAACGGCGGCCAGATGCCCCCGGCGATCGCCCGCCTGCCCGCCGCCGAGCCGGAACTGATACTGCCCGCCGCAGCGGAGTAAGCCGGACCGCCGAAATCCGGCGTCGTCCCTGCCAGGGCGGGGATGACGCCGGATCTGAGCAACCTCTACCTGCCCGCCGCCTCGCCGCGCAGCGCCTTGCGGTCGAGCTTGCCGACCAGCGTCTTCGGCAGCGATGCGCGCAGTTCCACGCGGTCGACGCGCTCGTGCTTGCCGACGCGAGCGTTCAGCCACGCAGCGATGTCCTCGCCCGTCTCGGTGCGTCCGGCGGCGAGCACCACGAAGGCGCGCGCCGCTTCCCCGGTGTAGGGGTGCGGCACGCCGACCACCGCCGCCTCGCGCACGGCGGGATGGTCGAGCAGCACCGCCTCGACCTGGCTCGGGAAGACCTTGAAGCCGCTGACCGCGATCATGTCCTTCATGCGGTCGACGATGTGGACGTAGCCGTCCTCGTCGATCACGGCGACATCACCGGTGCGCAGCCAGCGCCGCCCGTCGAGCGCGACGAAGGCGTCTTCTCCCCCGCGTTTCCAGTATCCCGCCATGACCTGCGGCCCGGCGATCGCGAGTTCCCCCGGCTCGCCCGGCGCGGCGTCGCGCTGCGAGTCGTCCCGGTCGAGCAGGCGCAGGTCGGTGCCCGGCAGCGGCTGCCCCACCGAACCCGGCACCTCGCGCCCGTCGAAAGGGTTGGTGGCGGCGACGCCGGCGGTCTCGGTGAGGCCGTAGCCCTCCACCAGCTTGGCGCC
>DATKFS010000124.1:0-28887 GCA_035511275.1 Novosphingobium sp. | reverse complement strand
ACCGGGATCGTCGGCAAAGCAATCGGCGCGATGGAGACGCCGAGCGGGTTGGCGTCGGTGGTGGCGCCCTTGTAGCTGGCGTTGTCGGCGGTGTAGCGCAGGCCGCCGGTCAGGGTCAGGCGGCTGGTCAGGTTGAGGTCGGCCTGCGCGAAAGCGGCCTTGCTCTCGCGCTCCTGGTGGTAGTCGCTGACGAGCGTGGTGCCCATCGAGTCGGTGGCGATGAGGTCGGTGCGGAAATCGACCTTGTCCTTGAGATAATAGCCGCCGACGACCCAGTCGAGGAAGCCGCCGTCACGGTTGGAGAGGCGCGCCTCCAGCGAGTGCTGGCGGACGCGGTCGGTGAAGTTGAAGTCGAAGTTGCGCAGCGGCGAGCCGGTGCCTTCGCCCTCGACGTAGCGGTCGCCCGCCTGGTAGCCGCCGACCACGTCGAGCGCCAGGGCCTCGCTGAAGGTGTGGGAGAACGAGGCGGACAGGCCCCAGACGTCGATCTTGCGGTCGGGATAGCGGTCCGAATAGAAGGTGTAGGGATCGTCGTCGGGTTCGGTGAAGCCGTCGGTGCGCACGCCGCCGTTGAGGTCGGGCATCTGGTTCTCGCCGCGATCGGTGCTGCCGAACAGCTTGACCACCAGCTTGCTGTCCGGCGAGAACTCGGCATCGAGCGTGGCGCGGCCGGCGAACAGGTCGCGGTCGCCCCATCCCTTGCGCGCGCCCGGATCGGGGATCGCGCCGGTGCCCGGGAACGGCGTGGTGCCGCCCAGCACGCCCGCACCCTTGCCGTCCTGGAAGCCGCCGCCCTGGTCCACCACGCCCGCGAGGCGCAGGCCCACGCCCGGTGCGATCGGGAAGCCGAAGGCGCCCTCCATCTTCACGCGCTGGAAGCTCTCGTACTGGCCGGTGAAGTAGCCGTTGATCTCGTCGCTCCTGCTGCGGGTGATGAGGTTGATGACGCCCGCCGTGCTGTTGCGCCCGTAGAGCGTGCCCTGCGGGCCCTTGAGCACTTCCACCCGCTCGACGTCGAAGAACGGCATCGACAGGAAGGCGTTGGACGACTGGTAGATGTTGTCGACGTGCATCGCGACCGAGGGGCTGCCGTTCGGGCGATAGTCGTCCGAACCGCCGACGCCGCGGATGCTGATGACCTTGGACGCGGCGCCGCCGAAGTCGGCGGTGATGCTGACGCCGGGGATCTGCTCGACCAGCCCTTCGAAGTCCGAGATGCCGCGCTCGGCGACACGGTCCCCGCCGATGACGCTGATCGGGGCCGCGACCTCGAGCAGGCGCGTCTCGCGCTTTTCGGCGGTGACGACGATCTCGCCGCCTTCCTGCGGCGGGGCGCCGGCAGACTGGGCGTGCGCGGCGCCGCTGGTGACGATCGCGGCAAGACCTGCCGCTGCGAGTAGCTTGGTTTTCATGATATGCCCTGTTCCAGTGCGTGGATGGTGACGGATTGCGGACGCAGACCGGTGTTCCGGCCTTTCGGGTGAAGGGCCGGGTGGGATCGGAGCCGCCATGGAAAATGTTCGTGGGCATGGCCGGGAACTCGCGTGAATTCCGGCTTCCCACCGCGATCAGCTAGACATTAAGACCCGAGTTTCTTACTTGATTCGAAAAACTGGACCTGCGTCTATTTTTTCACCGTGACAGGACAATTACAGTTGGCGAGAGCAGTCGAATTGTGGCGCGAGCTTCCCGCACGGCAGGGGCGCGGGGTGGGCGACGGGGTGCTGGGCAAGCAGCAGCGCACGCGTCGGCGTCTGCTCGGCTTCGCGCTGGAGCTGTTCGCACGGCAGGGTTACCACAAGACGACGGCGGTGGAGATCGCCGCCGCCGCGGGCGTTTCGCGCGCGACGTTCTTCCTGCACTTCCCGACCAAGGCGGCGCTGCTCGGCGAACTCAGCCTGGCGCTGGGCGAGCTGTGGGACGAGGAGCCCGCGCCCGAAGACGAGCGCGGGGTGGCGGCGATCCGGCGCTTCGTCGCGTTCCTGTTCCGGGAGGCGGACATGGGCACGGCGGGATCGGCGGCGGTGGGCGTGGCGCTGCTGGTGGACTTCGTCGAGACTTACGGCACCGACATGACTGCCGGAATCGGCCCGAACACGCTCCACGACCACGTGATCCGGCTGATTACCCGCGCGCAGGAGGAAGGCGACTGGACGACCGCATGGTCCCCCGCGACGCTGGGGCACCTGCTGCTCAGTTCGTACAACATCGTGCGCGCCGACCTCGCTGGATGTTCGCCGGAGGAAGGCGCGGAGGCGCTGATGAAGCTGCTCACCTTCGGCACCGCGCAGGCGCCCGGATGCGGGCTCGGCTCGCGCACGGAGTAGGGCCGAGCCGCCCCGAGGGTCAGAACCCGGAGCCGAACTCCACGCCCGAGCAGCGCACCGGGCTGCACCGGAGGGTGGCGCCCTGCGGCAGCGCCACGCGGTAGCCGGGCAGGCGCGGGTCTTCGAAGAGGTAGTCGGTCGAGATGTACTGCGCCCCGCTGGCGAGCGCGGCGCGCAGGCGGGCGAGCGTGCCCGCACGGGCTTCCCAGGTATCGGCATCGGCGCGCGTGCGCACGATGAAGCCCGCCTTCACGTCGCGCGCGATACGCTCGCCCTCGGCGATGGGATCGTTGATGGTGAGGTAGGCGGCGGCGGGCGAGTTCTCGTCGGTGTTGACGAAGAACACGCGGCCTTCCAGCGACTTGCGCTTGCCGCGATAGATCGCGACCTTGGCCTCGTGCTCGTCGAGCGCGAAGAAGATCTTGCCGCGCGCGGCTTCCAGCTTCGGCCAGTTGCCCGCCAGCACCGCCTCGCGCAAGGTGGGATAGCGGCCCTGCACGTCGTCCGGCAGGATCAGCTTCTCGCGCGGGATGGCGGCGAGGATTTCCCTGTCCAGCGCGTCGAACGCCTTCTCGTCGAAACGCAGCGCGGGCTTGCCGTGGGCCTCGTCGGCGTCTTCCTTGGCGTTGAACATGAGCATCAGCGGCGCGTGGCCGGGATGCGCGTCGGACCAGCGGCGGATTTCGGCAAGGCAGGTGACCAGCCGCTCGCAACTGCTGGCGGCGTCGCTGAAGGCCATGTGCAGCACCTTGAAGCCGGGCTTCAGCAGCTCGGCATCGTTCTTGCCCTTGGCGTAGTAGCCGCCCCTGGGATCGTAGTTCACGTCGATCTCGAGCTGGCGCGCGCCGTGGTCGAGCTGTTCGGAAAGCGGGCGATGCGCATAGTCGAGCGCCTGCGCCAGCTTCTCGCTGCGGGCGGCGATGGCGGCGTGCACGTCCTCGCTCATCGCCTGCTTGTAGCTGTTGTGGGTGCCCACGACCTGGATGTCGTTCATCCCGGTCGCGGCCGACGGCAGAGCACTGGCTGCGGCCGAGGCAAGGGCGATGGCAAGGAACGACATTGGGGGAACTCCGCAGGCAAAGAAACGGTGACGGGCGGAAGGCGCGAATGCCCCCCGCCCGTGACAGGTGTTTGACGGGGCGTCAGAATTTGACGTTGATGCCGCCGAGGTAGGTGCTGCCCGCCGAGAGCCGGTTGAGCAGGATCTTCTCGTCGCGCTGGGCCCACTGCTTCTCGATCTCGCCGGTCAGGTTGATCGCATCGAAGGTGAGCTGGATGCTCGGCGTCACCGAGAAGTGGACGTTGGCATCGACGTAGAGCGTGGGCGACCAGCCATCGCCGTAGTCCATCATCTGCGTGCCGTTGAACTGCGGGCGGGTGCGGTTCCACCACGAGCTGCGGTAGTTGCCCGCGACGCGCGCGCCCCAGCGGCTGTTCTCGTAGTAGAGCGTGGCATTGGCGCTGTATTTCGACAGGCCCTGCAGCGGCGCGACATAGGCGATGCCCTGCTCCGTCTCGGCGGCGGTGGCGTAGTCGACCTTGGAATCGACGTAGGTGAAGTTGGTAATGACGCCCATCTTGTCGAACGGCGCGGGGAGGAAGAAGAAGTCGGTCTGCGCGAACAGCTCGATGCCCTTCAGGTTGAAGGTGCGCAGGTTGACCGGGCGCGAGTAGGACGTGACCACGGTGTCGGGCATGATGTCGACGCCGGGCAACGCGTCGGTCGGCAGGCCGGTCGCCGACCACGGGATGTCGTAGGCGACCTCGGTGCCGGGATAGCCCTTGATCCGCTTGTGGAACGCCGTGGCGCCGATCGATGTGTTGCGGCCGAGGTAGTACTCGATGCCGAGGTCGAAATTGTCCGACTTGTAGGGCATCAGGTAGGGGTTCCCCGCCGAGACCGTCACCTGCCCGTTGGAGAACGAGGCCGAGCCGGTCGGCACCAGCGAGGTCAGGTCGTTGCGCGTGACGTTCTTCGAATAGGCCGCGCGCACCAGCAGGTTCGGGTTCAGCTCGACCACGAGGTTCGCCGCCGGCAGCCAGCCGTCGTAGGACACGTCGGTGGTGGTGTACTCGTTGCCCAGCAGGCCCGACGCGGCCTGGTCGGTGTGGTAGTAGCGCAGGCCGAGGTTGCCGCGCACCTTGAGGTCGCCGACGTCGCGGTCGAAGTCGTACTGCGCGTACCCGGTCCAGGTATCCTCGACCACGCGCATCTTCTGCTGCTCGTTCTGCGGCACGATCGTGCGCCAGTCGAGCCCGTAGGTGTCGAGGGCCTTCATCACGTCCGCCGTGACCCAGGTGTAGCCCATGGCGGAGAACGTGTCGTAGTAGGGCGAGACGTCCGAACTGGTCGTGCCGTTCTGGAAGGCACTGACCAGCACGTTGCTGAGCGAATTGCGATGATAGTCCTTCTGGAACCGCCGCTTTGCCACGCCGACGCGAAGATGGTCGTTCTCGGCGACGCGGTACGAAAGGTCGATCTTGCCGTTCTCGTACTTGTTGGTGAGATAGTTCTGCTCGAAGTTGAACGAGGCGGCGCTCCAGTTCGCCGGGTCGCTCGTGTCGAAGTCGTAAGTGTTGGTCGGATACCAGCGGTTGCCGGTGAAATCGGTGACGAGGCCGCCGTAGGCGACGGTCTGGAACTTGATCGAATAGGGCTTGTTGAAGGTCGAGTACTCGTACCCGAACAGACCGCTGACGGTCAGGCGGTCGGTCGGCTGCCACTCGGCCGTGAGGGTGCCTTCGTAGAACTTGTTCTTGGCGAGCTGGACGCGCGTTTCGGTGGCCAGCTTCGTGTTCGAGACGTCGAGATAGTCGATCTCGTTGTGGTCGTTGATGTGGATCGCATTGACCACCGAGGCGCCCGGGCAGACCCGCGTGCCCGCGCCGTTGACGTAGCACGAGCCGGTATTGCCGTTCAGCGCCGTCTCCGAGGAGACCGAGCCCTGCGTGGCGATATGCTGTTCCTGCCTATGCTGGTTGTACTGCCCGTAAAGGCCGTCGAGCGTGACATGCAGGGTATCGGACGGCTTCCACTCGACCGCAGCGGTCACGCCAAGGCGGTACTGGGTGCTGTTCCATGACGACAGGCGGTTGCCGCGCGCTGCCGAAAACACCTGACCCGAACGCAGCAGGTCCTGCGTCTCCTGCGGAAGGCCGGAGATGTCTGGCCCGTTGGCGCCGAAGTCCGAGGCGTTGACGGTGCCCCAGCGATAGGCGTTGTAGCCCTGTTCCTCGGACTCGCGCCGCGTCCATGCCGCCGAGACCAGCACGCCGATGGTTTCGGTGCGCGCCGAGATCAGGCCGACCGCGCGGCGCTGCAGGTCCTTGGTGTTGGTGCCGGTGCCGAGCTGACCCGAGAAGCTGGCCTGGAAATGGTCGAAGTCGAACGGCTTGGGGGTGAACAGCTCCACCGTGCCGGCCATGCCGCCCTCGTCCTGCGAGGCCTGGTAGGTCTTCTCGACGTCGACGCGCTTGAACAGTTCGGAGGCGAAGATGTTGAAGTCGAACGAACGGTCGCGCTTGTTCTGGTAGCGGCTGTCCATCGGGCTGTCCGCATTCGACAGCACTTCCATGCCGTTGAGCTTCACGCGGGTGAAGTCCGAGCCCATGCCGCGCACGTTGATGCGGCGTCCCTCGCCCCCCTCGCGGGTGATCGACAGGCCGGGCACGCGCTGGAGCGATTCCGCGAGGTTCAGGTCGGGAAAGTTGGCGATGTCGTCGGCGACGATGCTCTCGCGGATGGTGCTGGAATTGCGCTTGTTGGCGATCGCGGTGGCCTGCGCGGCGCGAAAGCCGGTGACGACGATGGTGCCGCCGTCTCCCTCGACGCCCGCCGCCGCCTCATCGCCCGCCAGCGCGACCGGGGCGCCGTCGCCCCGGCTTGCGCGCGAGACCTTGTCATCGCTCCGGCCCGGCCCCGAAAGGGTGACGACGCGGCCGTTCCACGAGGAGACCTGCAGGCCGGTGCCCCGGATCAGCATGGCGAGCGCATCGCGCGTCTCGTAGCGGCCGACGACTGCGTTGGTGCGGGCATTGCCCGCCTGCGGCGCCGCGATCAGGATCTGCAGGTTGGCCTGCCGCGCGAACTCCGGGATCGCCCCGCTCGCCGCTTGTGCCGGGACAGAGAACTGCGCGACCTGCGCCAGCGCGGGAGAAGCCATGGCCATGGCCGTGACGGCCGCCACGATGGAAGCGGAACTGTAGTAAAGGTTTTTCAAGTCGAGACCCCCAATGCATTCATGAACAGGATGCGGGAGCGCTCGAAATCCCTCAGGCAGAAACGCGAAATTCGAAAATTAAATCATTACTTTTCAATGACAATTTCATTACTTTTCAAAGACAGTCGGCCACCTGTGACTTGCGCGACGGCCTGCGCGAACTCGTCGGGATTATCCAGCCGGAAGTAGCCGATCATGCGGCTGTCGGCGATGCCCTCGTCGGCGATGACGATCTGCCGGCGGTTGTAGCGGTTGAACTCCGCCACCGCCGCGCGCACGGTCATGTCGCGCAGGGCCAGCCCGCCCTCGCGCCAGGCCAGCGGCTGCGTCGCCCCGATCTCGCGCGGGGCGACGGGGCGGGCCGGGTCCGAACCGGCGATCAGCGCCTGCTGCCCGGCGGCAAGGGGATGGCGTTCCCGCTCGCCTTCGCGCCAGACGAGGACGGTCCCCTCGGTGACGACGACGCGGACCTCGTCGCCCTCCTTGCGCACGGCAAAGGCAGTGCCGGTGGCGCGCACGTGGACCGCTCCGGCGGAGACGACGAAGGGCCTCGCCTTGTTGTGCGCGACCTGGAACCATGCCTCGCCTTTCGCGACGTGGATCAGGCGCGCAACGTCATCGTAGGTGACGTCTATGTCGCTGTCGGTGTTGATAACGGCCACCGAACCGTCGTCCAGGGCAACGCGGCGGACCTCGCCGATCCGGGTGTCGAAACGGTCGCCGCCGGGCACCACGGCCCAGGCCAGCGCCAGCGCGGCGGCGCACGCGGCAGCCGCCGTGCCGAGCATCCGGCCGGGGCGGGCGAACACTCCGGGCGCCTTGCGTGCGGCGATGGGGGGGAACGCATTGGTCACCACGCCGACCCGCGAAGCCGGCGCCTCGCTCATCAGCACCAGCCCGGCCTGCGCCCGCAGGAACGCCCCGCGATGGCGGGAATCCGCGGCCAGCCAGGCATCCAGCGCCGCCCGCTCGTCTTCGGCAAGGCTGCCGCCATCGAGCCTGACCGCCCAGTCGGCGGCGATGTCGTCAATGCCGCGCGACAAGGCGGCGCCCTTCCATATCGTCATCTCCCTGCGCGCGATGGTCCGTGTCCTCGCCCTCCATGGCCTTGAGCACCGCCTTCAATCCCCTCGCGAGATTGTTCTCGACGATCTTCTCCGAAACGCCAAGCCGGCTTGCGGTCTCTTTCTGCGAAAGCCCTTCGAGGCGGCGCAGCTCGACGACGGCGCGGTAGTTCTGCGGCAATGCGGCGATGGCCTTCAGGACCCTGCCGAGCGTCATCCGCGCGCCCACCGCCTGCTCGATCGAGGGAGCGTCGTCCGCCGCCTCGAACCAGGCTTCGTCCGCCATCGACTGGATCGGCACGACACGGTCGCGGCGCAGGCGCTGAAGCAGGATCGAGCGCGCGGTGACGAAGAAATAGGCGCGCGGCGAGCGGATATGCGCCGTGTCGCCCATCTCGCTGAGGCGGCAGTAGGCCTCCTGTACGATGTCGTCGATTTCCGAAGGCTGCACCCCCGCCCGGCGCAGGGACGCGCGCAGGCCCGCCTCGTGCGGCAGTATTTCCGCAGCGATCCAGGCGACGGTCGAGGGGGGAGAAATCACAGCGCGTGCGGGTCCGTTCAAGGGACGGCGCACTAGGAACCCTCGATGACGGCTTGGTGACAGCGGCGTGATATTCGTATTTCCGGCCACTCCCGGCGCTAGAAATAGAACTCCACCGGCACGCTCAACTCGATCGTCTCGCCCGCGACATCCTCCGGTGGCGGCGGCAGGGGCGAGGTGCGCTTCGGCAAGGCCAGCGCCTCGCGGTCCAGCGGAGCGAAACCCGAGGTCTTCTGCAGGGCGACGTGCAGGACCTGCCCCTTGCGGTCCACCGTGAAGCGCACCATCACCGTGCCCTGCTGCCGGCGCGCCCGCGCGGAGGAGGGATAGGTCTTCACGGCATTGAGCCGCCCCAGCACCCGCGCGTGCCAGGTATCGGGCCCCTGATCGCCGCCGCTCGGGCGCTTCTTCGGTGCGGGAGGTGCCGCTGGGCGCGCATCGGGGACGGGCGGGGAGGTGACCGCTGGAATGACCGGGATCGGCGGGACTGGCCACCCCGCCCCGATGAGTGTCGGTGCGGGAACGGGCGGCGACGGCGGGGCCGCCGCCGAGGATACCCGTTCCGCCTCAGGCTCCTCCTCCTCGGGCGCCGGAGCATCCTCGGTCTCGGGCCGATCCGCCACGTCGAAGGCCGCCACGCGCGGCGCGGCGGGCGCGGGCGACGCCGGATTCATGACGACCTGCGATCGGTGCCGAGGTGCGCCCGGCGACGTCGCCCGGCTCGTATCCCACCTGCATACCCGACTGGCGCATCCAGACGACGAGCGCGCTTTCCAGAGGCTGCGCCGGAATATCGAAGGATCGCGCGCCCGCGTCCTGCGCCATCGCCGTCTGCGGCAGGCCCGCGGCGAATGGCAAGGCGGCACTGGCGAGCAGCCCCCATGCGAGGCGTGTCGAAGCCGAATTCATGCAAGTTCCCCGTCGTCCAAGATACCGAGAGCCGCCTGAGTGCGGCCGATACTGCGATCCAGTCGCAATATCCGTTCATGGCATTGACGTTCGGGCACAGCGGCCACCCAAGGGCAGCACGTAAAAAAATACATCTCTGCCGGTTTCAGCGCGCGCCGGGCCGCAGCAGAAGGATGCCGCCGGGCAGCGCGGCACGCTCCAGCCCGCGCATGGCCGCCAGCGTATCGAGCGCCTCGTCCGGTCGGTCCGTGCGGAAACTGCCGCTGATCGGCGGGCCACCCGCAAGATTGCCGAGAACGAATACTGTGCCGGACCGATAGCGGGCGATGGCCCGGATCGCGGCCTCCAGCGGAACTTCGCGGAGCAGCAGTTCGCCGCTGCGCCACGCGCCGATCTCGTCCGAGGGCAACGTCTGCAAGTACGCCGCACTGCCGGCCCGCCCGAACTCCGCACGCTGGCCGACACGCAGGATGAGTTGGCCACCGGTCTCGATCTGCACCGCCCCCTCGGTCACGCCGACGCGGGTATGGGGCGCAGTGTCGTCCACCTCGAACGCCGTGCCGATATCCCGGACCACGCCGTCCGCGGCGGCCACGCGAAACGGCCGGGCATCGCCATGTCGTACCGCGAACCATGCGCGGCCTTTCAGGAGGCGCACCATGCGATCCGTATCGTCGTAGTCGATGGCTATAGCACTGTCGCTATCGAGCACGACGCGCGATCCATCCGCCAGCGCGACTTCCCGGACCTGCCCCGTCCCCGTGGCCGCGTCGGAACGCGTCCATAGCCATGCGGACGGAACCGCAAACCATGCGATCAGCGCCGCCGCTGCTGCGGGAAGCCACGGCGACGGCCACCGGCGTGCCCGCGACGGCGCGCCCTCGGCCGCACTACCGAAAACATCCTCCACCGCGTCGAGGTCCTGCCAGGTCTGGCGCTCGCGCAGGAACGCGGCCCGGTTGCGCGGATCGGCGGCGGCCCAGTCATCGAAGGATCGCAGTTCATCGGCGGACATCGCCCCCGATGCAAGGCGCACGACCCATGCGCGCGCCTGCTCGCCGCGCATGTCGGTCATATCGCTTCCCTGCATCCCATGATCGCCTTGATCTCTCCGGCCATGACATTGTGTAGACGCGCGGGCGGCGGCGCCACCCAACCCGTCCCGAATGAATATGCGAATTACGCTTTGGGATCGCGCCCGTCACGCGCCGCCGCGAGCGCTGCCAGCGCGCGGCGGATGTGGTTCTCCACCGTGGTCGTGCTGATCCTCAGCCGTTTGGCGATGGCCTGCTGGCTTTCGCCCTCGAAGCGATTGAGGCGAAAGATCGTGCGCGTCGGTTCGGGCAGCGCCACCACCGCCGCGCGTACGCGCTCGAGAACCTGCGCAGAATCGACGATACGGTCCTGCCCCGGGGCATCGTCGCTCTCGGTGAGTATCGCCTGCACGGCGTCCGCCAGCCGACCGCGCCGCTGCTGCAGGCGGCGAAGGTCCAGCGCCAGGTTGCGTGCGAGGCGAAACAGGTAGGCGCGCTTGGACAGGATCGGACGATCGTCGCCCATCGCCTGCACCTTCAGCCACATCGCCTGCACGACTTCCTCGGCTTCGGCCGGGTCGTCGACGATCCGCTCAACCCGGCGCAACAACGCGGCGCGCTCGGCGATGATCAGGCTGGCAAGAACGGCAGAGTTGGCCCCCATGGCGCATGCGATTAATGCTATTGCGACCTATAAGCAACTATGCCTATTGAAATCGTTGTCAATTAGTCGCGCCATCGACAAATTGACACCGCTTCGGCGGGACAATCCAAATCACGGCTTTCGCCCCTTTTGCGCATCTGACCCATGCTTTTGCGTGGCCGGCATTCGTGCAAACGGGATGCTTTGCGGACGTTCCGGCGCACAAATCGGATTCGCCTCTCCTCGGGGATACGTCGTTGTCCCCAAGCCTTTCGGGCGCGGAAAAACCCTTTCGCGCCCATGGCGCCACCACGGTTCCGTCTCGGCAAGCCCTCCGCTTCGCGTCGGCGTAACGCTCGACACACAGAGCTTGAAGGAGGAAAAACAATGTCGATCACCACCATGAGGCTATCGCCGCGCCACGCGCTTCTTTGCGCTGCAGCCATCCCGCTCCTGATGCTGGGCGCCTGCGCCGACAGTGTCGGCTTCCATGCAGGAGCGGGCGGGGGCGGTACGCCCGCGCCGACGCCCAGTCCTTCCCCCACGCCGGGCCCGACGCCTACGCCGGGCCCGACACCGACACCCTCGCCCACGCCTACCCCCACGACGACCAGCATCACCGGCCCGGCAGCCGGGGTCAGCGTCGGCGGGACCTCGATCCTGGGCCCCAGCGGATCCGGCACCATCATCGACGTGAACGTCGCCCCGCCAACCGCCGGACAAAGCACCAGCGGCCTCGCCGTCGATGTCCTTGCCGGAGACGGCACGGTCGTGGCGGTCACCCTGCCGACGACACCGCAGGAGACGCAGGCCGCACTGGCGCCGGTCGGTGCGATTGCCGGAGCCCTGCTCGGGCCGCAGGTGGGATCGACCGTCAACAGCCTGACCGATGGCCTTTCACCGACGGTCGCCGCCGTCACCTCCACCGTGGACGGCGTCGCCAGTCCGCTGCTGGGCACGGTCAACGGCGTCCTGGCACCCGTCGTCGGGCAGACCGGCGTGCTCGCTCCGGTGACCGGCCAACTCGGCGAGCTGGTCGATGGTCTCACCGGTGCCCTGCCCGGCAATTCGTCAGGTTCGGCGTCCACATATACGGGGCCCTTGCTCGGCGTCGACCTGGCCGGAAACCCGCTGACGGGCGCCAGCACCAGCGGCACCCTGCTGGGCGCCAACGTCCTGTCCGGCGACGACGGCCTGGCCGCGGGCACCCTCGCCACGGCCGATGTGCTGTCCGACGACAAGGTGCTCGACGTGACGCTATCAACCACGGCGGCGGGCGTCGCGCAGGGGCTCGCGCCCGTCGGCAACCTGACGGGCGCGCTCCTGGGCGAACAGGTAGGCGACGGTGTGACCCAGCTGACAAACGGCCTCGCACCCGTCGTCGCGCCGGTGACGGGTGCGGTAACCTCGGTGACCTCGCCCGTGCTCGGCGCGCTGAACGGCGCTCTCGGTCCAGTCGCGGGTAGCATCGGCTCGGGCGGCGCCGGCGGGGCGAGCCTCGATCCGGTCACCGGGCTCGTCGGCGGACTGTTGGGAGCCACCGGTAGCGGATCGGGCACCGGCACCATTCTCGCGCCGGTCACCAGCCTGCTTGGCGGCGTCAGTGGCGGATCGGGCACGGACGCGCTGGCGCCGGTAACCAGCCTCGTAGGCGGTTTGCTTGGCGGCGTCGGCAACGATGCCGGCACGGGAAGCGTGCTTGCGCCAGTCACCGGGCTTGTGAGCGGCGGAGCAGGGTCGTCCAACCCGCTGGCGCCGGTCACGGGCGTCGTCGGCGGAATTCTAGGGAGCCTTCCCACCCGCTGAAACAAGGCACGCGTGTCCTTCCGCTCTGTTGCCCTCCGCCTATGGGAGGACACGCAGCGCCCCTGCCGCTGATGCGGCAGGGAAGGAGGCGGCTTCCACCGGGAGCCGCCTCCTTTTGCGTTCCTTCGCGAAGCTCGGCGCACCCCGTCCGACGACTTCCGATAATGTGTGATTCCGCAAAGCGAACCGGCGATGCAAATGGCATCGGCAAGGGTTTCATGCGGTCACCAAAACTAATCCAGCGCCTGCGAAGACGTGGAGCCCGGCCTCACCATGGGCCTCCATCACATTCCCGTTGCGTCAACTCAATTTAATTCGCTTGCGAATGATATGTAAGCGAACGTATTATGTCTCGTGATGGCATTAGATGCCACGGGGAGAGTCGGGTCATGGGCCTGTATGATTGCGTGCAGCAGTCATTTTTCGAAGCGGATAGCGGCGTCCGGCACGCGTTCAAGTCGTGCGCCCACGCGTGCAGTCAACACGCATTACCGAGATAATTTTCGGTCAGACCGGAAACGCCGACTTTCGGTGGACGTCCAAACGACGCCGATGTCTCAAACTATTTGAAAGACAAAATAAAACAGACAAATACAAGTGGGAGGCTTAGGATGATCTCAAGGCACTTCGTCAGCGGGCTACTTTCCAGCATTGGTTCGCTAGCATTCATTAGTCCGGCGCTAAGCCAGACGACAACTGACCCCGCAGACGCGCCAGCAAACAGCACGGCCAGCGCATCCGTCGATGAAGGCGACATCGTCGTCACTGCCCGCCGACGATCGGAGACCCTGCTTTCGGTGCCCGTGGTGGTCAGCGCCGTGTCGGCCGAGGCGCTCGAAACGCGCGGCGTGGTCAACCTCGACGGGATCGCGCGGATCGTGCCCCAGCTCATGATCGGGCCACAGGGCGGCGCCGTCCAGGGCGGCAACATCTCGATCCGCGGCATCGCCGGCCCTGACTCCAACCCATTCGGCGACCAGGCAGTGTCCTTCACCATCGACGGTGTCCAGATCGCCAAGGCGACGATCCGCCGCATGACCGATTTCGACGTGGAGCAGGTCGAAGTGCTCAAGGGTCCACAGGCCCTGTTCTACGGCAAGAACAGCATGGCCGGGATCGTCGTGATCCGCACCAACGACCCCGGCGACCGCTTCGAGGCCGGCGCCAAGATGGGCTACGAGTTCAACGCCCGCGAAATGCGCGCCGAGGCCTTCGTCTCGACCCCGCTGACGGAAAGCCTCGGCTTCCGCCTGGCCGGTCAATATTCGACCATGGAAGGCTACCTGAAAGACCAGACGCCACGCGACTCCATATACTTCAACGGAACGCGCAACCCCGACGCGACGAACTACGGCGTGCGCGCCACACTCAAGTTCGACCCGGGCACGAACTTCGACGCACGCTTCAAGTTCAACTACGGCAAGGCCGAGGGCAATGGTCCAGCCGCCGCATCGGAATTCGTAAGCTGTCCGCTGGGCGCGCGCCAGTTCTCGTTCCTGCCGGCCGGACTGGGCGACAACAGCCAGTGCAAGCCGGGGGGATACAACGTCAACGCCGGCTATGGTCCCGTGCTCGGCCCCATCCCCGCAACGATCGACCTGTTCCGCGACGACGGGCGCAACTTCACCGACCAGGACCAGATTCTTTCCAGCCTGGTGATGAACTTCCACCCCGTCGATACGCTGACGATCACCTCCTCCACCGGGCTTTACAAGATCACGCTCGACCAGTGCCAGAACTACGAAGGCAGCTTCGCGGTTCTGCTGCCGAGCTGCAACGTGCTGCGCAACCGAGAGTTTTCGCAGGAGCTGAATTTCACCACCGACTTCGCAGGTGACCTGAACTTCACCGGTGGCCTCTACTTCAGCGACATCAAGACGCGGACCGGATCGATGACCTTCCTGTTCGGGGGCCAATTCGATCTGCTTGCTCCCGGCTTTGGCGGTCCGGATACGCCCGCGCTGGTCAATCATTACATGTTCTCGATGGAGGGGAACGCCTATTCGGCGTTCATCCAAGGCTCCTGGGACATCACTCCGGAACTCGAACTGTCCGGAGGCGTGCGCTACACTTATGAGAAGAAGCGTCTGACCGATGTGCGCGACGGCGGCGGCATCACCGAGCCGGGCGGGCCTTACACGACGATCCTCGACGACTCGACCATCCTGACGACCACGCCCAACGCGCTGGGCGCCTCGCTGCTGAAAGACCACGACAGCTGGCAGGACTGGTCGCCCGAAGCCACGATCACCTACCGGCCCACCGGCGACCTGACGGTTTTCGCCAGCTACAAGCACGGCTTCCTTTCGGGCAGCTTCAACTCCAGCTCGGTCAATCTCTTCGCACCCGATATCGACCTCAGTTACAAGCCGCAGATCATCGAAGGGTTCGAGGGCGGCGTGAAGGCGAGGGTGGGCGACTTCCTGTTGAACGCCGCAGCCTACACCTACAACATCGACGACCTGCAGGTGGTCAACTTCACCAATGCCACCAGTTCGATCCGCAACGCGGCCAAGGCCAAGGTCCAGGGCGTCGAGGCCGACGTGACCTGGCGCGCGCCGATAGACGGACTGACCGTCAACGGCGCAGCAGCCTACAACAAGGCCCGCTACAAGGACTTTCCCGGCGCTCCCTGCTACAACGGGCAGACCATATCGCAAGGCTGTGTCGGCGGATCACAGCAGCTTGGAGGCGCGGTCGTTCCCCGCTCGCCCAAGTGGAATATCCAGGGTGGGTTCACCTACGACACGCCGATCGCGGACACACTGAAGTTCGGGATCTCGGGCAATTTCACCCGTTCATCGAGCTACCTCACCGATGCGTCAAACGCGCCCAACAGCCGCCAGCCCGCGTACACGCTGTATGACGCGTCGGTCCGCTTCGGCGCCGAGGACGACAAGTGGACGGTGTCGCTGATCGGGCGGAACCTGTCGGACAAGTACATATTCTTCGCGTCTCCAGACGTGCCGTTCACCGGTAGCGGCACGGGGACCGACACGGGCGTGCTGGCCGACCGTTTCGCCACGGTTTCGCGCGGTCGGGAAGTCCTGCTGCAGGTCGCCTACAAGTTCGGCGGCTAGAAAGAACGGCGCGCGGGCAGCGCCTGCGCGCGCCCTTTTGCTGGAACCGACCAGGAGAGGTTATTCAAACAATGACAGGTCATTCCGACATCCTTTTCCGTGCCTTCCGCCACGGCAGTCTGGAACTGCGTTCGCGGATCGTCATGGCTCCGATGACCCGCGCTTTCTCGCCGCTGGGCGTGCCGGGCGCAAACGTCGCGGAATACTACGCAAGGCGCGCGGCGGCAGGGGTGGGCCTGATCCTGACCGAAGGCACTTGGATCGACCATCCCGCCGCGAGCAACGACAGCAACGTCCCGCGCATGTTCGGAGAAGATGCGCGGGAAGGCTGGCGAGAGGTCGTCCGCGCGGTCCACGCCCAAGGCGGCAGCATCGCCCCGCAGCTCTGGCATGTGGGCATGACCCGCAAGCCGGAACTGAAGAATCTCTACGACAAGGTCGAGGAGGATTTGACGGCGAAATTCAGTCCCTCGGGTGTCGTGATGCCGGGGGAACGCGTGGGTACGGGCTCCTCCGAGGCCGACATCCTCGCCGTGATCGATGCCTATGCGCGCGCCGCCGAGGTGGCGAAGGGCATAGGCTTCGATGCCGTCGAAATCCACGGCGCCCATGGCTACGCGGTGGACCAGTTTTTCTGGCAGCAGACCAATCTTCGGCAGGACCGCTGGGGCGGACCGGGCCTTGCCGACCGCGCCCGGTTCGGCGTCGAACTGGTAAAGGCCTGCCGCGAGCGCGTGGGGCCCCACTTTCCGATTATCTTCCGCTTCTCGCAGTGGAAGTTGCAGGACTACGCCGCCCGGCTCGCCGCCACGCCGGATGAACTGGCCGAGTTGCTTTGCCCGTTGGCGGATGCCGGGGTCGACATCTTCCACGCCTCGCAGCGCCGGTTCCGCGAGCCGGCTTTCGCGCGTTCGCCGCTCAACCTGGCGGGATGGGCGCGCGAACTGACCGGAAAGCCGGCGATTTCGGTCGGCTCGGTCGGCCTCTCGCGCGACCTGCTCGATACCTTCGCGTCGAGCGAGCCGACCCGCGTCGAAGGCGTGGACGAACTGGTGGAACGCATGGTCGCCGGCGAATTCGACCTCGTGGCGGTGGGCCGCGCCCTTATCGCGGACCCGGAATGGGCCATCAAGGTTCGCGACGGCCTGCCCGGGGCGATCAGGCCCTATTCCCCGGCAAATCTGCGCGACCTGGTCTGACGCCGATCATCCGATGAAGACCAGCTTCTTGCCTTCGTGTCGGCCGGCGAAGACGTCGTCCAGCCCATCCGCCGCCTTGCCGAACCCGACGTCGATCTCCTCGTCATGGTCGAGGCCTTTGGACAGCAGCACATCAGTCAGGGCTTCGACGGCGGTCCCGAACGTCGCGCGGTGGTCGAAGATGACGAACCCGGTCCAGGTCAGCGCGCGCATCAACACCTCACGCTCGTTGCGCAGGCCGGACGGCGGCGGGCTCCAGTTCGGCGTGGCAGCCGTGCCGCACTGGATGATCCGGCCATGGCGGGCCATGTGCCGGATCGCGGCGTCGAGTATCCAACCTCCCGTATTGTCAAAGTAGGTGTCGAAGCCCTCCCCCGCCTCGCGCCGGAAAAACTCCGCCAGATCATCCGTCTTGTAGTTCGCGCAGGCCGAATAGCCGAAACGCGTCAGGCAGCGCTCGACTTTCTCCGCGCTCCCCGTCAGCCCCACCGGGACCGCCCCCGCGTGGGCAAGCAGTTGCCCCGCGATGGAGCCTACCGACCCCGCCGAGGTCGACACCAGCACCCGCTGTCCCGGCGCGGGCGGGGCGATCGTGCCCAGCGCAAGCCATGCGGTCACTCCCGGCATACCGAGCACCCCGGCATAGGCCGAAGCCGGCGCGCGCGGCGCGCGAACGTGGCTGAGGATGTCCTCGGCCATCGGCACACAATAGTCCTGCCATCCGAATGCGCCGAAGACGAGATCGCCCACCGCGAAATCGTGCGCAGCGCTCTCCACCACCACGCCTACGGCAAGCCCGCGCATCACCGCGCCCAGCGGCTGTACCGCCGCCCAGCCTCGCTGCACGGGGTCGGCGGACAGGTAGATGTTGCGTACCAGTATCTCGCCGGAGCCAATGGTCGGGCGGCCTTGCTCGACCACGGCGAAATCTCCGGGCAGCGGATGGGCCACCGGACGGCGGGCAAGCAGCATCTGACGGTTGACGCCGGGCTCGGTGAAGGGCGGAATGGCAGGAGTGGTCATCGGGCTCTCTCGGTCGAAATTCGGGGATGATGTCAGCGCAGGGCCGCGAAGCAGGTCCGCAGTTCCTCGACGAACAGGCGCGGCTGCTCGAATGCGGCGAAGTGTCCGCCTCGTGGGGGCTTTCCCCAATGGATGATGTTCGGGAACACCTTGTCCGCCCACTTGCGCGGGATCGGGATGATTTCCTTCGGGAAATTGCTCACCCCCACGGGCAGGCCGACCGTGAACGGGCGGAATGCCGTCATACTCTCATAGTAGAGGCGGGCCGAGGACGCGCCGCAGTTGGGAAGCCAGTAGAGCATGATGTCGTCCAGCAGCTCGTCGCGCGTCAGGATCGTTTCGGGATCGCCGCCGCAGTCGCTCCAGCGCTGGAACTTCTCGTATATCCACGCGGCCTGTCCTGCCGGGGAATCGGCGAGGGCATATCCCAGAGTCTGCGGGCGCGTGGCTTGCTGACGGGCGTAGGCGGACTCGACCTCGGCGTAGAGTCGCGACAGGCGGAGCGCCTCGATCTCCTCGTTATCCAGCGGTTCCTCCAGCGTCTTGGGGCGTGCCGAGACCATGTTAAGGTGGATGCCGGAAAGTTCCGGGGGCGCCTGCACGCCCATCTGGATCGTGACGCTCGCCCCCCAGTCGCCGCCCTGCGCGACATAGCGTGCGTAGCCGAGCCGGCGCATCAGTTCCGCCCATGCGGCGGCGATGCGCTCCACACCCCAGCCCGGGCCTTCAGGTCTTTGCGAAAAGCCGAATCCGGGGAGCGATGGCAGCACGACATGGAACGCATCGCGAGCATCGCCGCCGTGGTTTTCCGGGTCCACCAGCGGCTCGATCGCCTTCAGGAACTCCACGACGGAGCCCGGCCAACCATGCGTGAGCACGACGGGCAGCGCATCGGCGTGGCGCGAACGGATGTGGAGGAAGTGGATGTCGAGCCCGTCGATCTCGGTGCGGAACTGGCCGAGGTCGTTGAGCCGCGTCTCGCAGCGGCGCCAGTCGTATCCGTCGCGCCAGTAGTCCAGCAACGCCGCCATCCGTTCGCGCGGGACGCCCTGCTCCCACCCATCGACGGTCGCCGCTTCCGGCAACCGCGTGCGGGCGAGGCGCGCGGCCAGATCGTCGAGTTCGAACTGCGGGATGTCCAGCCGCCAGGGCCTTATTGCCTTCTCCAAGATCGCTCTCCCGCAGCGCCAACAAAGCCATTGTTTATTTGTTCGTATGCGAACTATATGGGCATCGAAATAAATGCAAGGGAGACGAACTGCCATGACCCTCAAGGTCGACGCCATTGCCAATCTGGACCTGCCCGGCGTCGTTCAGACCCTGACCGCGCGAGACACGATCCTCTATGCTCTGGGGCTCGGATTCGGCGAGGATCCGCTCGCTGCCGAGGAACTGGCGTTCGTCTACGAGAAGAACCTGCGCGCCATGCCGAGCATGGCGAACATCCTGTGCCACCCCGGGTTCTGGGCGCAGGACCCGCGCTACGGCATCGACTGGGTCAAGGTCCTCCACGCCGAGCAGTTCTTCGAGATCCACGCGCCGCTGCCGCCCGCGGGCGACATCCGGGGCGATGTCAGCGTCAGCGGGCTCGAGGACAAGGGGCCGGAAAAGGGCGCCCTGCTCCACCAGCGCAAGACGCTGTACGACGACGCGGACGGCACCCACCTCGCCACGGTACGGCAGACGCTGATCCTGCGCGGCAACGGCGGCCAGGGCGGCTTCGGCGAGGCGGAGGCCCAGCCCGACGCGCTGCCCGACCGCGCGCCCGACCATGCCGTCGAGATCGCCACGCGGCCCGGCCTTGCCCTGCTCTACCGCCTGAGCGGGGACTGGAACCCGCTCCACGCCGATCCCGCCGTGGCGGCAAAAGCCGGCTTCGAGCGGCCGATCCTGCATGGCCTGTGCACCAACGGCATCGCCGCGAAAGCGATCGTCGCCCACTTCTGCGGCTACGACCAGACGCGCCTGAAGGCCATGTTCGTGCGCTTTTCACGCCCCGTCCTGCCCGGCGACACCTTGCGGTTCGAGTTCTTCGAGGACGGCGACCTGCTGCGCTTCCGTGCCCGCGTACCGGCCCGCGACGTCACCGTGCTGGATCGCTGCCACGCCCGCATCGCGCGGGGCTGACGGCGGTGCCGCGCCTTCTCGTCGTCCACTACTCGCTCACCGGGCAGGCCGTCCGGGCCAGCGCCCTTGTCTGCGAGGAAGCGCGCCGCCTCGGCTGGGAGGTGTCGCCGCGCCGCATCGTGTTCGCGCCCGGAGAGCGCGCGCCGGTCCGCCCGTTCCGCATCGCCGACGCCAAATTCTGGACCCAGGCAGCGCAGCGCGGCACGCCCTTCCCGGTCGAACTCGACGACCGGAGCGTCCCCGCGGAGCCGTTCGACGGAGCCATCATCCTGTCGAACACCTGGGGCGATGCGCCTGCGGTCCCGGTCCGCTCGTTCCTGTCCTCGCCGCTCGCGGAGGCGCTGCTCGGAGGGGTGCCCTGCGGCCTGTTCGTCGTATGCCGCCGACTCTGGCGCAGGAACGCCGAGGCCAGCCGCGCGCTGATAGAGGCGGCGGGCGGCGAGGTTGTCGAGACCGTTCCGCTGGTCCATCACGGCGGACAGGTGGGCAGCCTCGTCCAGACGGTGACGCACATGTTCCGCGCCGGCGACACGGGCCTGCCCTCCGTGCTCGGGATTGCGCTGCCGCCGTTCGGCCTGTCCGACGACAGCCTTGCCGCCATTCCCGCCGCGACCGCCACCATGCTGAGGGCCATGCATGACCGACACGCTTGAGTTTCCGGACGCCTGCACCGGGCGCATCCTCGCCCTCGAGGGGGCGCACAACTTCCGCCGGATCGAGGGCTGGCGCACGGCCGACGGGCGTTCGGTGGCGGCGGGCCGGCTCTACCGCGCATCCAGCCTCCATGCCCTCACCGACGCCGACCTCGACGCGCTCGCCCCGCTGCGCATCGCCCATGTCGTCGACTTGCGCAGTCGCATGGAGCGCGGTGCCTTCCCGAGCCGCCGGGCCGCCGCTGCCGCCACGGTCTGGACCGGCGCGGAGGGCAGCGCCAATGCCGACCTGACGCGGATGATGCGGCTGGACAACGTCGGGCTCGACGATTTCCGGGGCGCTATGCGCAAGGTCTATGCCGACTTCACCGACGATCTGGCCGAAGCGCTATCCAGTCTTTTCAGTATCTTGATGGCCGTGGAAGACGAGAGCGCGGTCCTGATCCACTGCGCTGCGGGCAAGGACCGGACCGGCTTCGTCACCGCCATGCTGCTGCGCGCGCTGGGCGTGGTCGAGGCCGAAGTCCGCGCCGACTACCTGCTCACCAACGCCACTTACGAGCGCGCTTTCGCGGCCTTTGCGGGCGACCACGGACTGGCCGAACTGGAGGCGGCCGTCCCCGGCGCGGCTGGCGCGATGCTGGGCGCCCATGCCGAATACCTGGCGAGCGCGGACGAGGCGCTGCTACGCCGCTGGGGCTCTTTCGACCGCTATCTGGCCGCCGCCTGCGGACTCGACGAGGGCGGCCGCGCGCACCTTCGGGACCGTTTCCTGGACGACACCTAACCGTACATGGGCCGCACCCGGGCGCATCCTAACCTATCCTGAGACAGGCGTGCGAATTGCCTCTTGCGGTCCCGGACAGGCACGATACAACGATATGGTTCGCTAGATAACTAAAAGTGCGGGAGAGGCATGAACGGCAGCGCAGACACGGAGCGGCGATTCTGCCGCGTGGAGGTCGATGGCCTGGTGGCCGTCGTCACTCTCGCCCGGCCGGAGCGCCGCAACGCGCTTCATCCGGCCGCGCACCACGAACTCGAAGCGGTGTTCGATGCGCTGGCGGCGCGCGAGGGCCTGCGCTGCATCGTCCTCACCGGCGAGGGCGACGCGTTCTGCGCGGGCTACGACTTGCGCGACAGTCTCGAAACCGGCGTCATGGAGATAGCCGCCAGCGGCTTCGGCGGCCTTACCGGGCGTACCCACTATCCGCTGCCGATCATCGCCGCGGTGAACGGCGTGTGCATGGGCGGCGGCTTCGAGATGGCGCTGGCCTGCGACATCGTCGTCGCGTCCGAAACCGCCCGCTTCGCGCTGCCCGAGGCGCGCGTCGGATGGTCGCCGCTGGCGGGCGGGCTGCAGCGCCTGCCGCGCATCATCGGCGAGAAGCAGGCGCTGGCGATGGTCCTCACCGGCCGCACCGTGGATGCCGCCGAGGGACTGCGCCTCGGTTTCGTCAGCGAAGTGGCGCCGCCCGCCACGCTGATGGACGTCGCGCGGCGCTGGGCGGGCGAGATCGCCGCCTGCGCGCCGCTTGCCATCCGCTGCAACCGCGAGGTGCTGCGCGCCAGCATGGACATGCCGCTGGCGGAGGCGCTCGACATCGCCAACTTCCCGATCGCCGCCGCGGTCATGGACAGCGAGGACGGCATCGAGGGCAAGCGCGCCTTCGCCGAAAAGCGCGCGCCGGTCTGGCGGGGGCGCTGAGGAATGCCGGCCCGCCTCCCGCCGCTGAAGGGGCCATGCTTGGTGGTCGTCGCCGCGATGCTCGGCTGCGGCGTCAACATCGCCCTCAACGACGACATCGGCCACGGCGCGGGCATGGACGTCTGGCTGGCCGGCACTGCCGATCCCTGGCAGCTTTTCATCAACCTAGACCTGATGACCGGCCTGCTGCTCGCGGTGACGTGGATGGGCTGGCGTGAACGCCACAACGGCATCGCCCTGCAGGCCGCCTGGGTACTGCTGGCCTTGTGGTGGGGCAACCTCGTCGTCGCGCTCTACGTGCTGATGGCGCTGCGCGAGGCGCGCGGCGAGCGCGGCCGCTTCCTGTCGGGAGCGCCGGGCGGGGCATGGGCGGACACGCTCGGGCCGCCGGTGCGCGCGGTGATGGGGCTGGCGGCGGCCGGCATCGCCGCGACCATGGCTGCCGGTGCATGGCGTGCCGCCCCGGCCTTCCTGCCGATGCTCGGCTACCTCGCCGGGCTCGGCACGCTTTGCTTCTTCCTCGGCCTGCTGGCGCTGCGCCGCCCGGCCGCATTCCCCCCATCCCCATCTCCTGACGCGAGGACCCGACCATGAGCGAGAGCACGACGGACTGGAATTCCAACCTCCACGGCCATTTCGGCGAGGCCGTGCCCGACGATGAATACTACCACGGCTGGGGCGTCGAAGGCGATTCCATGACCGAGACCTGGTACTGGGGCTTCAACATCCCCGAGAAGGCGATCAACTGCTTCGTCTACGTCTGGTGCCACCCGAACCTCGAGGTCGTGACCGCCGGGCTGATCGTCTACCAGGGCATCAAGCGCCACCACCTCGCCGCCGAGGTCTTCGACATGCCCGCCTATCTCAAGCTCGGCCCGGTGGTGGGCGACGGGCGCGTCATCACCGTGCCCAACGGTCTGCGGGTGGAGGCCATCGAACCGCTCGACCACATCCGCATGACATACGAGGACGCGTTGCGCGACACCCGCTTCGAGATCGACCTGAAGGCCGTGGGCCGCCCGGTCATGCGCGGCAACAACCAGCACTTCGAGCAGGTCATGCACGCCACCGGCTCGCTGGTACTGCGCGGCGAGGCGCACGCGGTCGACGGCTTCACCGTGCGCGACCGCAGTTGGGGCGAACTGCGCCCGGAACAGCACAACCCCGGCCCTCCGTACAACTGGGTCACCGGCAGCTTCGACGAGGGGCGGGTCGCCTTCAACATCGGCTCGCTCGACGATCCCGCCGGCAATCCCGAATGGCTGGGCAAGATCGACGTGCGTCCCGACCAGATCTTCAAGGACGGCTGGGTCGCGCGCGGCGACGAGCAGCGCCGCATCGTGCGCGCCTCGAAGAAGTGCTGGCGCCATGCCGAAATGCTGATGCCAGAGCGCTTCGAGGTCGAGTTCGAGGACGAGGACGGCCGGGTGGAGACCATGACCGGGCGGGTGATCGCCTCCGTCCCCGGCTTCCACTGGCCCAACATCTGCACCCACCTCGCGCTTGTCGAATGGCAGTGGAACGGGCTGACCGGCCATGGCGAGAGCCAGGACGTGCAGTGGAACGACTACGTCTACAAGTGCGGGCAGATCGGCGCATGAGCGAGATCCTCACCCCCTACGACGAGTTCCCGGTGCACCAGGCATCGCGGCCCTTCAGCTACGTCCCCTCGACCGACTACAACTGGGACGACGGCTACTACTTCGGCGTATTCAGCGCGGAGGAGGGCGTCCATCTGGCCACCGGCGCGCGGATCAATCCCAACAGCGACATGATCGGCGGCTATGCCCTGCTCAACGTGCGCGGGCACCAGACCACGCTGCGCTTCAACCGCGCGTGGCGGCGCAACTTCAACGTCGAGGTCGGCCCGTGGAAGGTCGCCTTCGTCACCCCGCTGCGCACCATCCGCCTGACGCTGGGCGCCAACGACAGCGGCATGGCGTTCGACCTGACGTGGGAGGGCAGCTCGCCCGCATTCCTGGAAGAGCACCACGTCGCCACCAACCGGGGCCGGCGCACCACCGACCAGTCGCGCTATTCACAGCCCGGCGTGGCGAGCGGGTGGATCAGCCTCGGCGACCAGCGCTGGGAGGTCACGCCCGACACCTGGCACGGCGCGCGCGACCATTCCTGGGGCCTCTACGCCGAACGGCCGCCGCTTTCCCCCATCGCCTCGCTGCTCCCCCCGCGCGAGGTAGACAACGGCCCGAAGCGCGCGCTGCGGTTCTGGACCTGCTTCCACACCGGCGCGTTCAGCGGCTTCTACCACCTCCACGAAACCGCCGACGGCGTTCAGACCAAAATGAACGACGTCTTCGGCACCCCGTTCGGCGGGCGGCTCTACCGCGGCTGGGACGACGAGGTGGTGGAACTGGCCGCGGGCGAGCACCGGCTGGAACTGGACGCGAACCTGATGCTGGTGCGCGGCGAACTCGACCTGACCGACGACAGGGGCCGCATCTGGCGACAGGTCTTCGAGCCCGCCGCGCCGCCGTGGATCGTGCAGACCATGGGCTACCACCCGGGAAGCTGGAAGGACGGCGGCACCTTCTTCACCTATCACGGCTCGGAGGAACTCGCGATCGAGTGGGACGCCTTCGACTTCTCGAACCAGCCCTCGCCCTACACCCCCTACGCCGTGACCGGACAGGCGGCGCAGAGCACTTTCGGCGAAGGCGTCCAGCGCGAAGCCATGGTGCAGGGGCCGGAATACTTGTGCAAGGTCACCACCATCGCCCCCGACGGGACCGAGACCGTGGGCGCCGCGCAAGTCGAGTTCTTCCTGAACGGCCACCACGCCCGCTACAACCCGCGCGGCGAGGGGCCCGGCTGAGCCGGCGCCCCTTCGCCACGCGGGGTCACACTTCGCTGGGCACGCCGAAATGCTGCTGGTATCGCGCGAAGCAGCGCCGCTCCGCCGCGATCTGCTCCGGGGCGCCGATCCGGTAGCGGTGGGTCTGGCGCGCCCTGCCCCGGCTCGCGGCGACGTAGGTCTGGAGCGCGGCGCGGGCCGCCTCGCCCATCGCGATGCCGAAGGATGCGTAGATCGCCTCGATCGCGGCTATGGGATCCTCGACCAGCGCGGCGTAATGCGTGTGGCAGACCTGCCCCGTCGGCAGGCTGCCGTCCTCCATCCACGCGATCGGCTGCGACAGCGCGTCCGCAGACGTCTGCGGATCGGTCAGGAAATCGAACAGCCCCGCCGGCGGCACGCTATCGCTGCGTGACCAGATCAGCGTCCCGATCATGTTGACCGCCGAGGACAGCGCGACGATCGGATCGCGGTGCGTCCACACCAGCCGCACGTCGGGAAACGCGCGCACGACGTCGGGCAGGTAGCCCATCGCGTCGGGCGACTTCAGCACCCAGCGCCCGCCCGGTGCCTGCCACTGCAGCAGCTTGAGCACGCGGCGCAGGTAGGCCAGCGAATGCGCCCGCGCCTCGCCCCCCAGCGCGGCGTTGTAGCTGGGGGTCAGGCCCAGCAGGTTGAGCCAGGCCGGGGTCTGGAAGCTCATGGACTCGGCCATGATCGTCTCCATCGGCTCGTCCCCGCCGAAGTCGTGGACGCTGTCGATCTGCGGCGTCACCGCGCGCCACAGCGCCATGCGCGCGTCGGCGCGGGCGATGCGCGGATCGATCGCCTCGCCCGCCGCCTCGGCGACCGGGAACAGCGCCTCGTAGGTCTTGAGCGTGCGGTTGGCCGGGTCGAGCGCCAGCAGTTTCTGCAGGATCGAGGTGCCGGTGCGGCCCTGCCCGATGATCCACAGCGGCGCCTCGATCTCCTCGTCCTCGATCTCGGGACAGAGGCGATAGGCTTCCTCCACCCGCAGCCGCCCTTCCAGGAACGTCAGCAGGTCGGAGCGGGCCATGACCCGGCCCATGAAGTTGAGGCGGGCCTCGCCGTCCAGCGCGGCGACCAGCGTCTCGAACGGGCCGCGCCAGTCGTCCGAGCCGAAGTGGTCGAGCCCGGTGTTGCGCCTGGCCGCCGCGATCAGCGACGCCGCGTCGAGCGGGATCACGCCGGGCAGGTCGAGCCCGCCTGCCAGCGCGTTCGCCGTCGCCGCCCATTCGGGGCGCGCGGGCGGTTGCCAGGAGGCGCGGCGATCGCGCGCGGCGTCCATGTCGGTCATCATCCCCTCACTCCCCATGCAGCTTGAGCACGCCGCGATGCCGTGCCCGCAGCGATGCCTCGCGCTCCTGCGGCGTCACCATCCGGGTGTCCGCCGGCAAGTGCGCCATGATCTCGTCGAAGCGGACCTTGCGGGTCTGCGGCACCGGCTGGCGCATCGCGCGGTAGTTGCGGAAGACGATCGAACCCTGCAGCCGCCCGGCCGTATCAAGCCAGTTGGCCACGCCCGGGTCGCGTTGCGACACCACCACCCGCAGCGCCCCGTCGCTGTCCCGTGCGACGTGGTCCATGCTGAGCGAGGTCTGCCGGTACATGTAGTTGAGCGAACGCGACCACACGTCGCCGAGCTGGTACGACCAGTAGACCCCGTCCGGCACCTGGTCGAGCGTCAGGATCAGCGCCTCGTCCTCGGCGAGGTCGAAGATCGCCATCGCATAGTTCGAGGTCGGGCTGCCGACCGTGCTGGTCACCGTGCCCGGCAGGAAGACGAGCGTGTTGAAGCCCTTGTCGGCCGCCGCCTTCGCGCCCACGACGGTGCGGCTTTCGCCCTCCTCCTTGGGACTGGCGTTCCCCAGATACCATTCGTAGAGATTGATCGCGAAATCGCGGATCAGGTAGCGCAGGAAGGCGGTGGCCGCCTCGATCCGCCCGGCCATCGTCTCCTCGTCGAATTCGTCGGCGTCGTAGTGATCGACCGGCAGCGGGCTCACGCGCTCGATCTCGAGGCTGGCGGGCTGCTGGTTCCAGTCGCCCGTGGCCCTGCGGAACAGCAGGAAGTTGCGGCCGCTCGCCGGATCGAGGCGCATCCAGTTGCCGGGCCGTTCCGCGCCGCCGATGGCGATGTCGAACGATCCGTCCGCACCCAGCTCGAAATCGGCGAAGTCGTAGTTGCCCACCACGTCGGACTGCGGATGGCCCGAAAGATGCGCGATCACCTGGCCGAGGATCAGGACCGAATCGTTGAAGTTGCCGGTCAGCCGGTACTCCTGCGAACCATCGAGGAAGACGACGCCGTAATAGAAATCCGGTCCGTTCTGGCCGAGGGTGAACACGTCGGTCTGCCAGACCGTGTTCACCAGCACGCGCGGATGCAGCATCCGGGGCGCGACGGCGAAGGTATAGGCCATGGCCACCGCCTCCATCATCACGTGATAGGCCCGCGCGCGTGTCTGCGGGAAGCGGGCGAACCGCTCGCTCCCCGTCATCCACGAGAGGACTTCCGATTGCGCGGCATGGAACTCGTCCCACGCCGCCGCCAGGCGCGGCTGCGCCTCACCATGCAGGCTCATTCGTCCTCTCCTCCTCGTCATGCACGGCGGCGATCGCGTCGCCGCCTCGTCATCGTTTCACGGCATCTTGCGTCAGACGGTCTCGCCCAGGATCATCTGCGCCATCACCGCGTCCATCTCGGCATCGCCGAGCGCGCGGCCCGCGCCGATCAGCTGCTCGGCATCGGCTCCAGCGACGTAGCGCGGCTGAGGCGCAGCGTCGGTCAGCGCCGCGACCAGTTTGGCGGCAACGTCCTCGGGCGTGGAGGCGGTGCCGACGTGGCTGGCATGGGCAGCGGCCTGGAAACCGCGGTGGAAGGCGCCGTAGAGGCGGTCCTGCTCGGCATCGAGTTCGTCGATCATGCGCGCCACCTGGGCGAGCTGGGCATCGACCATCGGCGTCTTGATCCCGCCCGGCTCGACCAGCGACACGCTGACGCCCTGCGGCGCGGCCTCGCGGCGCATCACGTCGGCCAGCCCTTCGAGCGCGAACTTGGAGGCGCTGTAGACCCCCACGAACGGCATCGCGACCTTGCCCGCCATCGAACTGACCAGCGCCAGACGCCCCCGGCTCTCGCGCAGGCGCGGCATCACGGCCTGGTATATCGCCAGCGCCGAGAGCACGTTGACATCGAGCGTGCGCGCGGCCTGCGCGATGTCCGCCGTCTCCAGCACGCCGACCGGCGCGAGCGCGGCGCAGACCGCCACCCCGTCGAGCTGCCCCTCGCCGATCCCGGCGCGCAAGATCTGCGCCACCTGTGCGGGATCGGAAAGGTCCAGTTCGAACGTCGCAACACCGGCCCGGACGGCAGCGGCCTCGCCATCGTTCAGCACCGAGGCGACGACCTCGTGCCCCGCGTCCACCAGTGCCGAAACGAGCGCCGAACCAACCCCCCCGGCGCCTCCGATCACGAGATACCGTGCCATTGCATCCTCCATTTGGTTTGCTATCGAACTATTTTATACGGGACAAAGCGGCCGAGTAAAGCCCGAACCGGGGCTGAACTTCCCGGCCGACCGCCGCGCTTCTTTTCCGGAAAAGGTGTCGGGCGCTCAGTCCCCGATCTCGGCGAGGACGGTGCCCACTTCGTAAGTCACGCCGATCTCGGCGATGATCCGCAGCCGGCCGGAGGCGGGGGCTTCCACCTCCTGCGCC
>DATKFS010000123.1:0-2403 GCA_035511275.1 Novosphingobium sp. | reverse complement strand
TATGAAACAAGCGCGCCTGATCCCGTTCTGCGTTGCCGCCGCGCTGCTGGCGCTGGGTGCCTGCTCCAAGGCGGACACCGCGTCCGGGCCGGGTGGCGTCACCGTGGGCGAGGCCCGCGCGCTCGACGAAGCGGCGGCCATGCTGGACGAGCGCCGCCCGCCCGCCGCGGCGCTGGAACCTTCGCCCGCCAACTGAGCCCACCACTTCGCTGGCAGGCAGGCAGGCGTTGCGCTCAGCGGTTCAGGACATTGATGGCGGCGTGGACCCGCGCTTCCACTTCGTCCCGGGGCAGGCCGGGTTCGATGCGCTCGCCCACGTGGAGAGTGATGACGCCGGGTTTCTTCCAGCGCCGATGATAGAGCCGCCCGCTGTCCACCGCGACCGGGACCACCGGCAGGGCAAGCAGCTTGTAGAGCCCCGCGAAGCCGGACTGGAGCGGCGGTTTCAGGCCGGTAGGCACCCGCGTCCCTTCGGGAAAGATGGCCAGCGGCCTGCCCTGTGCGGCAAGGCCCCGCGCGCTGGAGACCATCGCGCGCAGGGCTTTCGCGCCTTCGCCGCGCTCCACCACTACAGCGCCATAGCGACGCAATGCCCAGCCCCAGCCCGGGATGTCGGCGAGTTCGGCCTTGGGGAACGGCGCGGGCCGCTGCATCTGCGCGGGCAGGTCGATCGCCTCGAAGAAGCTCTCGTGCTTCATGGCGACGAGCACGCCCTCCTCGGGCATCCGGCCCTCCACGCGTACGCGGATGCCCAGCAGCCAGCGCGCGCAGGCTCGGTGGAACTGGCTCCAGCCGCGCGCCACGCGGCGCAGCGGCTCCTCGCCGAAGATCGCCGCGATGAAGGTCGCCGCGACGTAGAGGATCGTTCCTAGATAGAACACGACGTAGAACACGAGGCTGCGCGCGACGTCGAGCGGGGTCGCGGGCGCCGCCGCGACGGGCGTTCCCTCGGGGCCATGGTCAGTCATCATCGTCCCCAGAGGTTGAGCGCGGCGCGCGCCAGCAGCTTGTGATATTCGAGGAAAAGCGCGCCGAGGCTCGGGCGCGAGGGCACCGCGTCGCGTTCGATGCGGATGTCGTCGGGAAACTCGCGCGCCAGCTCCAGGGCGGCGCGGCGCATGTGCCAGTCGGCAGTGACGAGGCGGACCGACTTGGCGTTGTGCTCGGTCACCCACTGCGCGGCTTCTATGGCATTGGAGCGGGTATCGTAGGCGCGGTAGCCGAGCGTCACGCAGCAGCGCATCAGGCGCGGCGGCACCCGGAACTGGACGGCGAACTCACGCGGGCGCACTTCGCGATCGACGCCGGAGACGAGCAGGTCGGGCGCCTTGCCGGCTTCCAGCACCTTCAGCGAATGCTCGATCCGGCCGGAACTGCCGGTGAGCACGATGATCGCGTCGGTACGCACGTCGGCGGGCAGGGGGCCGGGCAGCGCGACGGCGAACCACAGGAACCCGAAGAGCCAGACCAGCACGATGAAGGCGACGAAGCGGCGGAACATGGAAGTCTATATAAGCACAGCGATGGGCTAACGCAGCCTTAAAGCATGCGCCGCAGGGCGTGCAGTACCGTGAGGCGCGCGGTGAGCATCGCCAACAGCGTCGCCAGGATCGGCACCAGCGCCAGCAGCAGCCAGTCGCTCCAGACGAGCGCGCCGTTGTCCACCAGCCCGGCGCCGAGCCCCGAGAAACGGCGGGCGAGGGCGAGGATGATGACCAGCGCCAGCGCGAGGCCCACGGCTCCGCCGCCGGCCGCGTCGTAGCCGATCGAGCGCTGGAACACGCGGGCCACCTGCGCGTCGGTGCCGCCGAGCAGATGGACGATCTCGATGGTGTCGCGGTTGGCTCCCAGCGCCGACCGGGCCGCCAGCAGCACCGCCGCCGCCAGCGCCAGCGCCAGCAGCGCGACGAGGGCTATCGCGAGAACCTGCAGCGAGACCATCGCGTCGAACACCGGCCGCAGCCAATTGGACTGGGCATCGATCTTGGCGGACGGCGCGACGGGTGCAACCCGCCGGCCGATCGCCTCGAGCTGCGCAGGCGTTGCCGGGCCCTTGAGCCGGACGTCGATGAGCGCGGGCACGGGGATTGCCGCGCCGGTGGCCGAAGCGATGCCGGTGCCCAGCCAGGGCTCGATCAGAGCGTCGAGTTCCTCCTGCGGGACCAGCCGCAGGCCGGCGACGCCCGGCATGGTCTTGATCGCCTCCACCGCGCGCCCAGCCTGTGCCGCGCGGATGTCGGCGCGGGGCTCGATGACCTGCACGGTGACGCCGCCGTCGATCTCGGCGCGGGCGGCCGACACCGCGTTGCCGAGCGCCAGCCCGGCGGCGAGCGCGATGGCGGTCATCGCCACCATGATCGCGATCACCCAGGGCATCGGTCCGGACATGCGCGCCTGCGGGAT
>DATKFS010000122.1:0-12624 GCA_035511275.1 Novosphingobium sp. | reverse complement strand
TATTCGCGGGCGCTATCAAGCGGCGCCTTCAAACGGCGAATTCGGCCTGATGCCGGCCGCCGGGATATTCTCTTGTACGATATGTAATTTCAAATAACATATATGCGAGAGTTCGGACGAGTCGCGGAGCAGCGCGGCCGTCGTGGGAGGAGGGAAAAGCAATGGGAACCGAGGCAGACAGGCTGCTGGGCCATATGCCCGGCCGGACGGGCTTCGACCTGCCGTTCGAGGAGATTCGCGAAGCACAGGTCGCGGCGATGAACGAGCGGCTGCAGGAGCAGGTCGGCTCCATCAAGGTCGTCGCCATGCGTGCGAAGGACGCGGGGCTGTCCGGGATCGCCAGCCGCGAGGACGCGGTGCCGCTGCTGCTGCCGCACACCGCCTACAAGTCCTATCCCGAAAACTTCCTGCTCGACGAGAAGTGGGACAAGCTCACCCGCTGGCTCGCGACCGTGTCGGCCCACCCGACATCCAATGTCGACCTCGAGGGGATCGCCGGCATCGACGAATGGATCGACCGCCTGCAGGCGGCAGGGCACTACGTCTCCTGTTCCAGCGGGACCACCGGGAAATCGGCGATGCTGATCTCGTCGGCGGCCGATATCGCGCATGGCAGCCAGGACCTCGTCAACGCGGTGCTCTGGGGCGCGGACGTGGAGGCGAACCAGTCTCGCCGGTTCTTCAGCACCGGAGCGGTCGCCCGGGTGCCGAAGAACGCCGCGCTCGGAATGGGGCTGTTCCAGGCTTTCGCCCGCACCGACGTCGCCCCGTTCGTATCGCCCGCGCCGCCGATGACCGTGGGCTCGATCACAGGCGCCATCGTCATGCGCCGCAAGATCGCCGACGGCGTCGCCACTCCAAGCGAGATCGCCGCGTTCGAGGCGACGGCGGCGGAGCGCCAGCGGGCCATGGCCGAGGCCGTGGTCGCCGTGGCGGACGCGATCATCGATGCGCGGGAGGACGAACTGTTCCTCATGGGAATGTGGGCAGGCCATTACCAGGTGGCTAAGATGGTGCGGGACCGGGGCTTTTCGGCCAAGGATTTCAACCCGCGAAACGCGCTGTTCTGCAGCGGCGGCCTCAAGCGCGCGCTGCTCCCCGACGACTACCGCGAGTTCGTCTACGAGACCTTCAACATCGCGCCGGAGCGCACGTTCCTGTCCTATGGGATGCAGGAAATCCAGTCGAACATGCCGCAGTGCAGCCATGGTCGCTATCACGTCCCGCCGTGGCTGGTGTGCCTGCCGCTCAACGAGAACGGCGACGAACTGCTGCCGACCGACCGGGGCCCCATCGAGGCGCGGGCCGCATTCTTCGACCTGTCGATGGACGGGCGCTGGGGCGGGGTTATCTCGGGCGACAGGATCGAAGTGGACTTCGGCCCCTGCGGCTGCGGCCACGCATCGCCGTCAATCGCCGACACCATCACCCGCTACGCCGACCTCAAGGGCGACGACAAGATCGGCTGTGCCGGGACGGTCGATGCCTATGTCCGTGGGCTTTCCTGAGGAGCACATGCGATGAACGTGCAGGCCGAAGTTCCCGAGAACGCCCGGATCCAGCCGGATCCGGCGCCCTTCTTCATCCGTGGCCGGCTGGTCGAGGGGGCCGACATGGTCCACACCTCGCGCGACCTTGGCGTGGCCTTCACCACACCCGGGCTCGACATGGACCGGCTCGTGCGCCCGCGTACCGAGCTGCCGCCGCTGCTCGACACGCCGCTCGCCGAGATCATCGACTTCCTGGCCGAGACGGGCCGTCGGCTGGTCGATCCCAACAACCCCTACGTCGACGCCTGCATCGAGCGCATGGCCAAGGTGAGCCTGCAGCCGCGCGCGGCCATCGCGTTCCTCATGCGCAATGCGGCGGAGTATCTCGAACCGCGGTCCCTGCGCGAGGTGGTGGAGCAGAACTTCCCCGACCCGCGCGCGCTCGACGAATGGATCGCGCATACCGACCACCAGGGCCGCCGCAGCTTCATCCGCGCCTACCCGCCCCGGCTGATCCACGTGCTGCCGGGCAATGCCCCCGCGCAGGGCATCCGCTCGATCGCGCAGGGCGCGCTGGTGAAGGCGGTGAACGTGTTCAAGATGGCCTCGGCAGACCCGTTTTCCACCGTCGCGTTCCTGCGCACCATGGCGGACGTCGATCCCGGCCATCCGGTCGTGCGCTCGATGTCGGCGGTCTACTGGCGCGGCGGGGACGAGGCGGTCGAGCGGGTACTGTTCCGGCCGCAGTACTTCGACAAGCTGGTCGCATGGGGCGGCGGCGATGCGATCGACAACGTCATGAAGTACATCGGGCCGGGCTTCCAGCTCGTCTCGTTCGATCCCAAGACCTCGATCTCGATGGTGGGCCGCGAGGCCTTCGCGTCCGACGCGGCGCTGGCGGAGGCGGCGCGGCGCAACGCGGCCGATGTGGCGATGGCGAACCAGGAGGCCTGCGTCTGCAGCCGCTTCACCTTCATCGAGGCCACCCCCGCTGAGGCCGACCGCTACAGCGAGGTCTTGGCCCGTGAAATCCGCGTCGACCGCATGGGCGAGGGCACGCCGCGCCCGCTGGAGGCGGACCTTCGGGAGCAGATCGACGTGCTGCGCATGATGGACGAGGACTACGCCGTGTTCGGCGCCAGCGACGGTCGCGGCGTGGCTATCCGGTCCGAGGAGCCGGTGGACTTCCACCCCTTGCGCAAGACCGCCAACGTGGTCTGCGTGCCGTCGCTGGAGGAGGCGGTGAAGTACGTCAACGTCGCCACCCAGACCGTCGGCGTCTGGCCCTTCCACCGCATGAAGGACCTGCGCGACAGGCTGGCGAGCGGCGGCGCGCAGCGGGTGGTGCGGCTGGGCGAGGCAGGCCCCGGCGCCATCGGCAACCCGCACGACGCGATGTATCCGCTCCACCGCTTCGTCCACTGGATGGCGAACGAGGACGGCTGTGAGGGGGACGACGACTGACAGGCAGGACTGACAGCTACTCCTGAGCGGCAGGCGACCGATTGAACACCTGCGCACTCCCGGTTAGTGCAGGCGTTCAGGATCGGAACTCCCTTGGCCAGAGCACGTACCACCACGCCCCGCATTCCCGCAGACGCCCGCGCGCAGCGGTCGCTTGAAACGATGCGCGCGGCGTTCCTGGGCCTGATCGAGACCCGTCCGCTGGAGGACATCTCGATCAAGGAGATCTGCGACGAGGCGGGGCTGAGCTATCCCACGTTCTACCGCCGCTTTTCCGGCAAGGACGAGCTTCTCGCCGGGATCGCCACAGAGGAAGTGCGCCGCCTGCTCACCCTCGGCCTTTCGGCGATGGACGCGCGCCGCGACGGCACTTCGGCGCAGGCGATGTGCGCCTACGTTGCGGAGCATCGCGCCTTGTGGCGCACCCTGCTGACCGGCGGCGCGGCCGATGCCATGCGGCAGGAATTCATGCGCCTTTCGCGCGAGTTCGCCGACAGCCATCCGCGCAGCAACCCCTGGCTGCCGGTCGATCTTGCCGTGCCGTTCGTGGCGGGCGGCATCTTCGAGATCCTGGCCTGGTGGATGAAGCAGGGCGACGACTATCCCACCGCCAACGTCGTCACGCTGATCGAGGTCCTCGTCGTCGACACGACCGCGCGGCCCCGCAAGGTCGACCTCGCCTGAGCGCCGGGCCGGAGGGGCCGTTGCCGATCGTCGGCGAGGCGATCACAGCCGGAACGTCACGTACCCCGCCGCGTAGAACAGGTCCCGGCCCGGCCTGAACTTCTCCGACACGTCGCCGTAGATCGTATAGAAACCGAGCGTCGTGAACGGATTGAGCGCATAGCGCCCGGCCGCCGTCGCCCGCTTTCCGAAGAAGCGCGAATCCGTCTCGTCCGCGCGGCGCAGGACCTGCCCGCCGAGCGAATAGACGCCGTCCTTGATGGACGTGCGCCACAGCCCCGCTGCCGAGAAGTCGAGCGTCAGCCTGCTGGTCGGCTGCAGGGTCAGCATCGGCTGGAAGATCGTCAGGTTGTGCGGGCCGAGATCGCCGTTGTACGTCAGCGGCCGGGGGAACAACGGGCCATAGGTGCCCATCTTGCCGTCGTTGGGGTTCCGGTCCCCCGAACCCACGTCCACCCGCAGCCCCAGCTTCGGCTTCCACCCGCCCTGCCATGCGTAGGCGGCCGTGGTGGTGACGTAGTAGGCCTCGATGTCGAGGTCGCCGAACGATCCCCACTGGCCGATCGCCTCGGCATCGATGCTCCAGGCGTCGCGCTTGCCGGCATAGCGCAGCGACAGCGTGCGCCGCCGGTCGCGCGAAGCCGGGGCCGTGGCGAAGGCGAGGCTCGCCCGGTCGGAGGCGACGAACAGCACTTCGGCGCGCCCGGTGCGGTTCGCGGCGCCGAACGTGCGGCCCAGGTGGAAGCCGGACAGGTCGTAGTCGTCGTTCGTCTCGTCGTCGAAGGTGCCGAGCTTTTCCAGCACGGCATGGCCGGTCAGCACGCCGCCGTCCCACTTGCCGGCCGTGCCCATCACCCGCAGCAGGTCGAGCGAGCGCCGGGTGTTGGCGCCTTCGCGCATGTCGAACACGGTCTGGTTGCCGATGCCGATCTCCTGACGCCCCAGCCGCGCGGTGATCCTCGCCGCTCCCACCGGGACGTGCGCCTCCACGAAGGCCTGGTTGAAGTCGAGGCGGCCTTCCTCGATCGGGGCGACCACGGAATCGAGGCCGGAACTGGTGGCGTGCTCGAGGTCGACGAAGGCGCGGAAGATGCCCTCCACCTGCAGGTCGCCCCACACCCGGGTGCGCTGCTGGAAGTTGCCGTCCTCGTCCTGCGGGCCGCGCCCCCAGCGCTCGCCGATGCGCAGTTCGGGGCGCAGGCGCAGTTCCCCACCCAGCGTCGCGTAAGTGTCCCCGACGAGGGGGATGTACTTGAGCCGGGTCCAGAGGTTCGCATCGCGCACGTCGCGGAAGCTGGAATAGTCCTCGTCGTGGTTGATCGGCTTGAACGCCGGCTTCGGTGCCTTTCGGGCCGGCGCGGGCGGCAGGGCCGGGGTTCCGGCCGGAACCGGGGTCGCTTCCGTCTGCGTGGCGGCGGGCTCCGGCGGTGCGACTGGCGCGGGCGCTGCGACGAGCACGCCCGTGAGGGCGTGTGCCATGATCTCGAACATGAAGAATTCTCCCGTATTATTATCGGTTGTGGCTGGCAGCCGCGTTCAGGGTGCGGCCGCCTGGCCCCGGCGCGATGCGAGCGCCTGCAGGGCATGGACGAAGAGGCCGATCACCAGCCCCCAGAAGGCCGAGCCGAGCCCGGCGAAAGTCATCCCCGAAGCGCTCACCGCGAACGTGACGAGCGCGCCGTCCCGCCCCCGCTCCGCGAGCAGGGCGGCGGCGAGCGAGGAGGCGACGACAGGGAACAGCGCAAGCCCCGCCAGCGCGGCGACGAGCGTCTTGGGCAGTGTCGCGAACAGGGCGAGCACGGTCCCGGCGAAGGCGCCGAAGACGAGGTAGGCGACCCCTCCCGAAATGCCGGCGACGTAGCGGCGCGCCGGGTCCGGGTGGGCATCGGGACCAAGGCAGATCGCGGCGGTGAAGGCGGCGAGGTTGAGGCCGTGGCAGCCGAACGGCGCCAGCGCCACCGAAGCGATCGCGCTCGCCGAAAGAATCGGCCGCGCGGGCGGATGGTCGTATCCCGCCGCGCGCAGCACCGCGATGCCCGGCAGGAACTGCCCGGTGAGCGCGACGACCGCCAGCGGCAGAGCGATGTTGGCCGCCGCCGCCCAGTCGAAGCGCGGGGTCGTCCACACCGGCAGGGTCAGGCGCGGCGTCCCTATGGACCCGGTGAAGCCGCCCGCCAGCGCCGTCATCGCAACGCCCACGACCAGCACCGCGACCACGGCATAGCGCGGCGCGACGATGCGCCCCGCGAAGAAGGCCGCCATCATCGCCAGCACCGTCAGCGGGGTGGCGGGCAGGGCGCCCACCATGTCGACGAGGAACCGGAACAGGATCCCGGCGAGCATGGCGGCGGTGATCGCGGCGGGCAGGCGGCTCACCACTTTGTCGAAAGCGCCCGATGCGCCCACCGCCAGCACCGCGAGGTTGGCGAGGATGTAGGCGCCCACCGCCGTCGCGAAGTCGGTCCCGGGCAGCATCGTCACCAGCAGGGCCGATCCGGGCGCCGACCATGCGATCACCACCGGCACCCGCCACCTGTAGCTCAGCACCACGCCGAGCACGCCGCTGCCGATCGAGATCGCCCATATCCACGAGGCGACCAGCGCCGGTTCGAGGCTGGCGGAGGCCTGGAACACGATCACCAGCGGACCGGCGTAGGATATGGTGGTGGCGATGATCCCGGCCAGCACGGCCGGGATCATCGACGTCCGGGAGCCTGCCTCGCCCATGCGTCAGGCCGCGAGGGCGAGGGCTTCGCGCGAGACCTGCTGGCGACGGCTCACCATGAACAGGGCCGTCGCGAGCACCGATACGAGCCCGGGGATGGCGAAGGCGACGAAGTTCAGCGCCATCGGCAGCTCCGCCGCCAGCAGCAGTCCGCCAAGCAGCGGGCCGACGATCGCGCCGATGCGGCCCATGCCCGAAGCCCAGCCGAGCCCGGTGCTGCGTACCGAGAGGGTATAGAACTCGGCGACGCTGGCGTAGAGCAGGATCTGGGTGCCGGTCGTCCCCGCGCCTGCCACGAAGATCAGCAGGTAGAGCACCGGCATCGCGCTGTTGACGCCCAGCAGCGTGATGCACACCGCGCCCAGCAGGAAGTAGGCCATGACCACGCGCGGCAGGCCGAACCGGTCCGCAAGCCGCCCGCCGCTGATCGCGCCGAACATGCCGCCGAAGTTGAGCGCGAACAGGAACGACAGGCTCGATCCCAGGCTGTACCCGGCGCTGCGCATCAGCTGCGGCAACCACGATCCCAGCGCGTAGACCATCAGCAGGCAGCAGAAGAAGCAGAGCCACATCGCCGTCGTGCCGAGTACACGGTTATGCCGGAACAACTCGCTAATCGACGCGCGCTCGGCGGTGGTCTCGGGATAGGAGAGGGGGCCACCAAGGGCGACGGCATCGCGCGGGGAGAGGCGACGCAGGATGGCGCGGGCCTTGTCCTGCTCGCCGTGGCGGATCAGGAAGCCGACCGATTCCGGCAGGCCTCGCAGGATCAGCGGCAACAGCGCCAGCGGCGCGGCGGCGGCGAAGAACATCGCCTGCCAGCCGAACCTCGGCAGCAGCCAGATGCCGAGACCGGCCGCCACCATGCCGCCCACCGCATAGCCGCTGAACATCAGCGCCACGAGCGTGCTGCGCATCCGCTTCGGAGCATATTCGTTGGTCAGCGCCACCGCATTGGGCATGAGCCCGCCGCAGCCCAGCCCCGCCAGGAAGCGGAACACGCCGAACGCGGTCGGCGTCGTCACGAAGCCGTTGAGGAAGGTGGCGGCGCTGAACAGCGTGAAGCAGATGGTGATGCATTTCTTGCGGCCGATCCGGTCGCCCAGCGATCCGAACAGCAGGGCGCCGGTCATCATTCCGAACAGCGCCCAGCTTGCCAGCGAACCGGCCTCGGGCGGCGTCAGGTTCCACTGTTCCATCAACTGCGGAAGGACGGTGCCGTAGATGAACACGTCGTATCCATCGACGATGAGCAACAGGGCGCACGCGACAATGATCTTTACGTGGACGCTACCAAGCCTGGACTCGTCGACAAGCCGACTTACATCGATACCTTGCATATCGATCGCTCTCCCATTTTTATTGACTATGATTTTGCGGGAGGGTGAAGGACTTGCGCCATTGCGCCAAATACCGATTAAGTCGATTTTCGATACGCGGAAGGTATGATCGGGTGAAATCACCCGGATTTCCGCCGCCGAAAGCCCTTCGGCGCGGGCGATATTTCGCTCAGGTTCGCCTCGGTGGGCGCCGCTATGCCTCGCTGGTGAGCAGGGCGGCGGGGACGTCGTAGCCCCAGTCCTCGTACTTGCGCGCGATCACCTGCGCCATGAGCGCGAGTTCGGGCGAACGGTCTCCGGGGCGGTGGCTCATGATGATCGGCGAGGTCGCCGGCTCCACCAGTTCGCGATAGGCGACGTCGTGGCTGCGGGCGCGGCGCACGGATTCCGGGACGATCGCCATGCCCTCCTCGGCGGCGACGAGGCCGATGGCGATCTGCAGTTCGCGCGCCTCGTGGACGATGCGGGGTTCCACGGCGTGATCGCGGAACAGCGAGATCACCTGGTCGGCATAGCTCGGGCGCGGATTGCGCGGGTAGAGGATCTGCGGCTCGCCCGCGAGTTCGCGCAGCGATACCGGCCCCTCGAGCTGGGCCAGCGGATGATCGACCGGGAAGGCGGCGATGAGCTTCTCGTTGCGCAGGATGATGCGCCGTACCGCCGGGTCGTCGAGGCGTATCCGGCCGAAACCGACGTCGATCCGCCCTTCCTTCAGCGCCGTGATCTGCTCCAGCGTGGTGCTTTCCACCATGACCAGCTCGACGTTCTGCGCCGCCTTGCGAAACTCCCGGATCAGTTCGGGCAGCCGTGCATAGATGGTCGAGGCGACGAATCCGATGACCAGCTGGCGCCGCTTGCTGACCGCCGCCGCCTTCACCATGGCCTCCACGTCGTCCATCCGCGTCAATACCTGGAGCGCCTGTGCATAGAGCAGCTTGCCGACCTCGGTCAGCCGCAGCGGACGCGTCGTGCGGTCGAGCAGCGGTGCGCCGACATGGGCCTCAAGCTGCTGGATCGCCCGCGAAAGCGGGGGCTGCGCGATGTGGAGGCGTTCGGCGGCGCGGTTGAAGTTGCCCTCGTCCGCGACGGCGACGAAGTAGCGGAACAGGCGCAGGTCCATCATCGATCATACCTCCAAAGTATCGCCCTCTTACCGCATTGATCTTTGAAGGAGCAAGCCGCGCGGCCTACCTAGAGCCTCGATAGACCAGATATTCGGGAGACTCGCCGCAATGGCCGCGCTGGATCGCGTAGAGACCTTCATCGTCGATGTGCCGACGATCCGCCCGCACGTGCTCGCCATGGCGACCATGCATTCGCAGGCGATGGTGATCGTGCGCCTGACCGACGCCGACGGCATCGAAGGCGTGGGTGAGGGGACCACGATCGGCGGCCTCAGCTACGGCGAGGAAAGCCCCGAGAGCATCAAGTCCGCCATCGACACCTATATCATCCCGGTCCTGAAGACCTGCGACATCGCCCGCGTCGGTGCGACGATGGCCAAGGTCGCCGCTTGCGTGCGCGGCAACCACTTCGCCAAGTGCGCGGTGGAAACGGCGCTGCTGGACATGGCGGGCAAGCGGCTGGGCGTGCCGGTTTCCGAACTGATCGGCGGCGGCCGGGTGCGCGACGCGCTGCCCGTCGCCTGGACCCTCGCCAGCGGCGACACCGCCCGCGACATCGCGGAAGGCGAGGAGATGCTGGGCCTGCGCCGCCATCGCATCTTCAAGCTCAAGATCGGCAAGCGCGACGTGCGCGATGACGTCGCCCACGTCGGCGCGATCTGCAAGGCGCTGGGCAGCCGCGCCAGCGTGCGCGTCGACGTGAACCAGAACTGGTCGGAGGCGCAGGCGAAGCTGGGCATGGCGATGCTCGCGGACGTCGGCTGCGACCTCGTCGAGCAGCCCATCGCCGGGGACGATATTGCCGCTATGGCCCGCCTCGCCGCGACGCAGGCGGTGCCGCTCATGGCCGACGAGGCGCTGCACGGTCCGCGCACCGCACTACGCATCGCCGCTGCCGGCGCGGCGGGCGTCTTCGCGCTGAAGATCGCGCAGTCTGGCGGGATGTTCGCCACCGCCGAAGTCGCCGCCATCGGCACCGCTGCGGGCATTGGCCTGTACGGGGGCACCATGCTGGAGGGCGGCGTGGGGACGATCGCCTCGGCGCATGTCTTCGCGACCGTGCCCGACCTTGCCTGGGGCACCGAACTGTTCGGTCCGCTGCTGCAGGTCGAGGAGATCCTGGCCGAACCGCTGGGGTACGCAGACTTCTCGCTCGCCGTGCCGACGCGTCCAGGCCTCGGCATCGCGCTTGACGAGGACAAGATCGCCTTCTTCCGCCGCGACCGCGGCGCGCCCCTTCTTCACGCCGTCAGCGCAGGAGCCTGAGCCATGCTGTTCATGGTCGAAATGGACGTCAACATTCCCCAGGGCTTCGATGCCGGGGAGGCCGCGAAGATCAAGGCGGCCGAGAAGGCCTACTTCCAGGAACTGCAGAAGGCGGGGACCTGGCGGCACATCTGGCGCAAGGTCGGGCTCTATTCGAACGTCTCGATCTTCGACGTCGAGAGCAACGCGGCGCTGCACGACACGCTGATGGCGCTGCCGCTCTACCCCTTCATGACCATGAAGATCACGCCGCTCGCCCGGCACCCTTCCTCCATCCATGACGACGATCGCTGATCGCCACACCCTCGAACACGGGAGAGATAAAAATGAACGTCAGCTTCGTAAAAACCCCTGAAATCCAGCAGTTGCTCGACAAGGCTGCCGGCGTGACCGAGAGCGGCGGCAATCCGCGCCTCAAGGCGATCGTGCGCGACCTCACCGAGTCCGTGATGGAACTGATCGTGCGCCACGACATCTCCGAGGACGAGTTCTGGCTCGCCATGAAGTACCTCTCGGATTCTTCGGCGGAGATCGGCCTGATCGTCCCCGGCACCGGCCTCGAGCATTTCCTCGACCTCTACCTCGACGCCAAGGACGCGGAAGCCGGGCTCACCGGCGGCACCCCGCGCACGATCGAGGGGCCGCTCTACGTCGCCGGCGCGCCGCTGGTGGAAGGCAACGCGAACCTCAGCGTCGATCCCGACGAGGGCACGCAGGTGCTGCACATGACCGGCACCGTGACCGGCCCCGAAGGCGAGCCGGTGCAGGGCGCCATCGTCCACGTCTGGCACGCGAACTCGAAGGGCTGGTACTCGCACTTCGACCCGACCGGAGAGCAGACCCCGTTCAACAACCGCCGCCGCCTCAAGCTCGGCGACGATGGGAAGTATGCCTTCCACTCGAACCAGCCGAGCGGCTATTCGGTGCCGCCGGGCGGCGCGACCGACCAGCTGATGCAGGCGCTCGGCCGCCATGGCCATCGCCCCGCGCACGTCCACTTCTTCGTCGAGGCGCCCGGCTACCGCACGCTGACGACGCAGATCAACTTCGGCGACGATCCCTTCGCGAACGACGACTTCGCCTTTGCCACCCGCGCCGGGCTGCTGCCGGTGCCCAATCGCCAGGGCGACAGCGCCTACATCCAGTTCGACTTCCAGCTTCAGCGCGCCGCCGACGCCTCCGACGAGGGCTTCACCTCGCGCAGCCGCGCCGCCGTGGAAACCGCGCCCGAGACCGAGAACGCCTGACCACAACGACTACGGGAGACAGGATCATGTACGAACGCCTCATGCACCGGGTCTCGACCGCCGTGGTCGATGACGTCGAAACCGGAGAGTTCCGCTGCCGCCGGGACGTCTTCACCGATCCGGCGCTGTTCGAACTGGAAATGAAGTACATCTTCGAAAGCAACTGGGTCTATCTGGCCCACGAAAGCCAGCTTCCTAGCAAGAACGATTACTTCACGACCTGGATCGGGCGCACGCCCGTGATCCTGACCCGTGCCAAGGACGGCGCGATCAACGGCGTGGTCAATGCCTGCGCGCATCGCGGCGCCAAGCTGTGCCGCCGCAAGCGCGGCAACCAGCCGCTGTTCGTCTGCCCGTTCCACGGCTGGAGCTTCAAGCCCGATGGCAAGCTGCTGCGCGCCAAGGATGCCAGCACCGGCGCCTATCCGGAAAGCTTTGACCACGAAGGCTCGCACGATCTGACGCGCCTGCGCGTCGAGAGCTATCGCGGCTTCGTGTTCGGATCGCTGAACCATGACGTGCTGCCGCTGGAACAGCATCTGGGCGAGGCCAAGGTCATCATCGACCAGATGGTCGATCAGGCGCCCGAAGGGCTGGAAGTGCTGACCGGCAATTCCACCTACACTTTCGACGGCAACTGGAAGATGCAGATGGAGAACGGCTGCGACGGCTATCACGTCAGCTCCGTTCACGAAAACTACCAGTCCACCATGGGCCGCCGCGCAGAGGGCGGGACCAAGGCGGTGGACGCCAACGGCTGGTCGAAGGCCCCTGCCAGCGGCGTCTACGGCTTCGAACACGGGCACATCCTGCTCTGGACGCAGGTTATCAATCCGGAGGTCCGGCCGATCTGGAATCACAAGCCGGAACTGGACGCGCGGCTGGGTGAGGAGCGGGCGAAGTTCATCATCGAACAGACGCGCAATCTGGCGCTCTATCCCAACGTGTTCCTGATGGACCAGTTCTCGACCCAGATCCGCGTCGTCCGCCCGATCGACGTGCACACCACGGAAGTGACGATCTACTGCTACGCCCCCAAGGGCGAGAGCGCCGAGGATCGCGCCCACCGCATCCGCCAGTACGAGGATTTCTTCAACGTCACCGGCATGGGCACGCCCGACGATCTGGAGGAGTTCCGGAGCTGCCAGAAGGCCTACGAAGGCGCGGGCGAACTGTGGAACGACCTCAGCCGCGGGGCCAAGCGCTGGATCCACGGACCGGACGCCAATGCCGCCGCGATGGGCATGAACCCACTGCTCTCCAGCGAGCGCAGCGAGGACGAGG
>DATKFS010000121.1:0-6737 GCA_035511275.1 Novosphingobium sp. | reverse complement strand
TGGAGCGCGGGGTGCGCGACCTGTGGGACATGCGCTCGCGCTCGCCCGAGTGCCGCCGGATGCTGGAGGAGGCGAAGCACTACAACTACCGCTACAGCCTGGAGCAGCACGTCGAGATCCTCGCCGCGCTCAAGGCACGCGATGCGGCGCGGGCGCGGGCGGCGGTGCGGATGCACCTCGAAGGGTCGATCAACCACGTCCTGATGGCGCTGGAGGAGCGCGCGGTGGCCGATGCCCGCGCGCGCATCGCCGAAGTCCGCTCGCGCTATTTCACGGGGGGCTGAACCGCCGTTTCACCGGGCCCGAAACGACAAAGGGCGCGTCCGAAGACGCGCCCTTTGGGAATAAATGGTCGGGGAAAGAGGATTCGAACCTCCGGCCCCTGCCTCCCGAAGACAGTGCTCTACCAGGCTGAGCTATTCCCCGACCGGAGGGCGATCCGAAGACCGCCCGAGGCAGGAGCGGGCCTATAGATGGCGATTCCGGGGGTGGCAAGGGGGCTTTGCGGAAAATGTTCGCAGGGGCCGGAAACGCGCGGAAATTGGCCGAATCCGAATCGCCGTCGCCGCGCGGGCAGGGGCGTCGGGTGCGGTCGAGGCGAAACCTCCACCGCCTCGCGTGCCAGTCGGCCGGCCGCCAGGCGGGCGCGACATTGCCGGCGATCCCCGGTCGCGCCGGGGACGACGGGGGGCATCGCCTTTTCATCGACACGCCGCGCGGGTAGGTTTTGCCGATGACCACCGCCACGCTCAGCCCCGCCGTCACCGCCGCGCCCCCGCACTGGGAGCACCAGTACCTCGACCTGATGCGCCGGATCTGGACGCAGGGCGACGAGCGGGTGGACCGCACCGGCGTGGGCACGCGATCGCTGTTCGGGGCGACGATCCGGTTCGACCTGTCGGGCGGGGCGATGCCGCTGCTCACCACCAAGCGCGTCTACTGGAAGACCGCGACGCGCGAACTGCTGTGGTTCCTGACCGGCGAGACCAACATCCGCCCCCTCTGCGCGCAGGGAGTGGAAATCTGGACCGACTGGCCGCTCGATCGCTATCGCCGCGCAACCGGCGAGGCGATCGGCCGCAAGGAGTTCTCCGCGCGAATCGTCGCCGACGCGGCCTTCGCGGCGGAATGGGGCGATCTTGGCCCGGTCTACGGCAAACAATGGGTGGACTGGCCGACCTACGAGCCCGCCGGGGAGGAGGGCCTGTTCCGGCGCGGGCCGGGGATCAACCAGGTCACGCAGGTGGTCGAGAGCCTCAAGGCCAATCCCGGCAGCCGCCGCCACATCATCGAGGGCTGGAACGTCGCCGAACTCGATGCGATGGCGCTGCCGCCCTGCCACAAGACCTACCAGTTCCATGTCGCGAACGGCCGCCTCTCGTGCCTGCTCTACCAGAGGAGCTGCGACCTCGGCCTCGGCTTCGCGTTCAACATGTGGTCGCTCGCGCTGCTGACGCGGATGCTGGCGCAGCAATGCAACCTCGAGCCGGGTGAAGCCGTTTGGACGGGTGGTGACGTCCACCTGTACCTCAACCACGCCGACCTCGTCGAAGAGCAGCTCGCCCGCGAGCCCTCGGGCGAGGCGCGGATGGCGATCCTGCGGCGTCCCGAATCGGTATTCGACTACCGGATCGAGGACTTCGAGGTGAGCGGATACGCGCCCCAGGCGCATATCGCCGCGCCGGTTGCGGTCTGATTGACATTGCCCATGTTTGAAATAATATGACCCAACCGTAGAATTTTGATACTCAAGGTTCTCGCGGCCCGACCTCGGCGGGAGAGCAGATAAAATGGGTGAGCGCCCGATACCTGAAGGCCCCCAGCGCGGTAACCTGCCGCCGCTGGAACTCTACGTTCCGGAACCCCGATACCGGCCCGGCGACGTGGTGGATTATTCGCACCTGCCCATCCCGCCCGCCGGGCAACTGGGCCGCCCGGACGAATCGTGCGAGGCGTCCGAGACATGGCCGCTGACGCTCGACATGATCCGGGTGCTGGGCGAGGACGACCGCGCGGTCGGCCCCTGGAACCCCGCCCTCGATCCCGCGACGCTGCGCCGGATGCTGCGCACGATGGCGCTGACCCGCGCCTTCGACGACCGCCTCTACCGCAGCCAGCGCCAGGGCAAGACCAGCTTCTACATGAAGTGCACCGGCGAGGAGGCGATCTCGGTCGCCCATGCCCATGCGCTCGCGCATGACGACATGGTGTTCCCCACCTATCGCCAGCAGGGCATCCTGATCTCGCGCGGCTATCCGCTGGTGGACATGGTCAACCAGATCTATTCCAACCGGGCGGACCCGCTGAAGGGCCGCCAGTTGCCGATCATGTATTCGGCCAAGGACTACGGGTTCTTCTCCATTTCCGGCAACCTCGCGACGCAGCTCCCGCAGGCGGTGGGCTGGGCCATGGCGAGCGCGATCAAGGGCGACACCCGCGTCGCCACCGCCTTCGTCGGCGAAGGCTCCAGCGCCGAGGGCGATTTCCACGCGGCGATGACCTTCGCCGCCGTCTACAACGCGCCGGTAGTGCTGAACGTGGTCAACAACCAGTGGGCGATCTCCAGCTTCTCGGGGTTTGCCGGGGCGGAGCGCACCACCTTCGCGGCGCGCGCCACCGGGTACGGCATCGCCGGCCTCAGGGTCGACGGCAACGACGCGCTGGCGGTCTACGCGGCTTCGCGCTGGGCGGCCGACCGCGCGCGCGCGAACAAGGGCCCGACGCTGATCGAGCACTTCACCTACCGCGCCGAGGGGCACTCCACCTCGGACGATCCTTCGGCCTATCGCTCCGCGCAGGAGCGCGAGGAATGGCCGCTCGGCGATCCGATCATGCGCCTCAAGAAGCACCTCATCGCGCTCGGCGAATGGTCGGAGGAGCAGCAGGAGGCGATGGACCGCGAACTCGTCGAGGAGGTGAAGGTCGCCACCAAGGAGGCCGAGAAGAACGGCGTCCTCGGCCACGGCCTGCACCATCCGTTCCACACCATGTTCGAGGACGTCTTCGAGGAACTGCCCTGGCACCTCGAGGAACAGGCCGCGCAGGCCATTCGCGAGCGCGAGACGAAATGGCCCGAGTGGAAGGGGGACGGTCATGCTTGAGGAAGACGCAGTGAGCCTCCAGGACGCTCCCACGCGCCAGATGAACATGATCGAGGCGATCAACGACGCGCTCGACATCATGATGGCGCGCGATCCTGACATCGTCATCCTCGGCGAGGACGTCGGCTATTTCGGCGGCGTGTTCCGGGCGACGGCAGGGCTCCAGAAGAAGTTCGGCCGCAACCGGGTGTTCGATTCGCCGATCAACGAATGCGGCATCATCGGCGCGGCGGTGGGCATGGCCGCCTACGGCCTGCGCCCGGTGCCCGAGATCCAGTTCGCGGACTACATCTACCCCGGCCTCGACCAGCTCATCAGCGAGGCGGCGCGGATGCGCTACCGCTCCGCCGGGGAGTTCACCGCGCCGATCACCGTGCGCTCGCCCTTCGGCGGCGGCATCTTCGGCGGGCAGACCCACAGCCAGAGCCCGGAGGCGCTGTTCACCCACGTGGCGGGCCTGAAGACGGTGATCCCCTGCACCCCGCACGATGCCAAGGGCCTGCTGATCGCCGCGATCGAGGACAACGATCCGGTCATCTTCTTCGAGCCCAAGCGCATCTACAACGGCCCGTTCGACGGCTACTACGACCGGCCCTCGCGCACCTGGAAGGGCCAGCCCGGCGCCGATGTGCCCGAGGGGTACTACAAGATCCCACTCGGCAAGGCGCGGATCGTGCGCGAAGGCGCGGCGCTGACGGTGCTGTCCTACGGCACGATGATCCACGTCGCCGAGGCGGTGCTGGCCGAGAAGGGCATCGACGCCGAGATCATCGACCTGCGCACGCTCGTCCCGCTCGACATGGAGACTGTGGAAAAGTCGGTGGAGAAGACGGGGAAATGCCTGGTGATACACGAGGCGACCCGCACCTCCGGCTTCGGCGCGGAACTCGTCGCGCTCGTGCAGGAGCGCTGCTTCTACCACCTCGAGACCCCGGTCGAGCGCGTCACCGGGTTCGACACGCCATATCCGCACAGCCTCGAGTGGGCCTATTTCCCCGGTCCCGTCCGCATTGGCGAGGCGGTCGATCGTCTGATGAAGGACTGATCCGATGGGTCGCTACACGTTCACGCTCCCCGACATCGGCGAAGGCATCGCCGAGGCAGAGATCGTCGCCTGGCACGTCAAGGTCGGCGACCGGGTCGAGGAAGACGGCCGCCTGGCCGACATGATGACCGACAAGGCCACGGTCGAGATGGAGAGCCCGGTCTCGGGCACCGTCGTCGAAGTGGCGGGCGCGGAGGGCGACGTCGTCGCCATCGGCGCGCCGCTGGTGGTGATCGAGGTGGAAGGCGCCGGCAACGAAACCGCCGCGCCCGCTCCCAAGGCCGCGCCCGCTCCCAAGGCCGCAGTGGTCGAGGAGCGGATCGAGGTCGAGACCCCCGATGCGGGGGATGTCGACAGGGTTGTGACTGGTGCTTCGACAAGCCCGGCACGAGAGGGGGAAGGGGAAGGTTTCAAACCTACGCCCCAACCCGAGCCCACCCCCAAACCCGCTCAGGCTGAGCCTGTCGAAGCCCACGCGCCCGCTCCCGCCGCCAAGGTCCTCGCCAGCCCGGCGGTGCGCCAGCGCGCCCGCGACCTCGGCATCGACCTTGCGGAAGTCCGCCCCGCCGAGGACGGCCGCGTGCGCCACGGCGACCTCGACGCGTTCCTCTCGTACAACGCCAGCGGCGGTTTCCAGCCCGCGGGCACCAGGGGCAAGGACGAGCAGGTCCGCGTCATCGGCCTCCGGCGCCGCATCGCCGAGAACATGGCGGCATCCAAGCGCAACATCCCCCACTTCGCCTACGTCGAGGAGTTCGACGTCACGGCGCTGGAGGAAACCCGCGCGCAGTTGAACGAGGGCAGGGGGGAGCGGCCCAAGCTGACCATGCTGCCGTTCCTCATCACCGCGATCTGCAGGCTGCTGCCCAAGTACCCGATGCTCAACGCGCATTACGACGACGAGGCGGGCGTGGTCACGCGCCACGGCTCGGTGCACCTTGGCATCGCGGCGCAGACCCCGGCAGGGTTGATGGTTCCGGTGATCCGCGACGCGCAGGGCCGCAACCTGTGGCAGCTCGCGACCGAGATCACGCGTCTTGCGCAGGCCGCGCGCGACGGGTCGGCGAAGTCGTCCGAGCTTTCGGGCTCGACGATCACCGTAACCTCGCTCGGGCCGATGGGCGGGGTCGCGACGACGCCGGTCATCAACCGTCCCGAAGTCGCCATCATCGGCCCCAACCGCATCGTCGAGCGGCCGATGTTCGTGAAGGGACCCGACGGCATCGAGCGCATCGAGAAGCGCAAGATCATGAATATCTCGATGAGTTGCGACCATCGCGTGGTAGACGGCTGGGACGCCGCCAGCTTCGCGCAGGACCTGAAGCGGCTGATCGAGGCGCCCGCCCTGATCCTCGCAGGGTAGGCAAAGGGAAAAGGGCAGGGCCATGGACCGGGATCAGCGTGTCGACGACTATATCGCCGCGATGTCGCCCCCGGTCCGGGCCATGCTCGAACACTTGCGCGACGCGGTCGCCCGGGCGCTTCCCGAAGCGGTCGAGACGATCAAGTGGAAAGTGCCCCACTATACCGTCGATGGCCGCAACGTGGCCGGGCTGGCCGGCTTCAAGGCGCACTGCTCGCTGGGCCTGCACGGCGATCGCGACACCAGTCGCTACGTCAAGATCACCGGGTTCGACCAGATGCCCGATGATGCGCAACTGACGACGATGCTGCAGGATGCCCGCGACCGAATCGTGGGGCCGAAGTCATGAGCCGGGACGACCGCATCGACGCATACATCGCCAGGGCGCCGGAGTTTGCCCGGCCGATCCTGGAACACTTGCGCGCGCTGGCGCACGACGCTCTCCCCGATGCCGACGAGGCGATCAAGTGGGGGATGCCGCATTTCCTCGTCAACGGTAAGAACCTCGCCGGGATGGCGGCGTTCAAGGCGCATTGCACTTTCGTCATCCACGGCGACGGGCGGCAGGGCGATGCCATGGGGCAGTTCGGGAAGATCACGAGCCTCGCCGACCTTCCGGGCGATTCGGAGCTGACGGCGAAGCTGCGGGATGCCCGCGCGCGGATCGAGGGGACGGGGACGGCGCTCAAGATGGACACGCGCAAGCCCCGGCCGGAGATACCCGTTCCGGATGCCTTCGCGCAGGCTCTCCGCGATGCCCCGGCGGCACGGGCCACTTTCGACGGCTTCGCACCCTCGCACCGGCGCGACTACCTGGAGTGGATCACCGAGGCGAAGACCGAGGCCACGCGCGACAAGCGCATCGTCCAGTCGATCGAATGGCTCGCGCAAGGCAAGCGGCGCAACTGGAAGTACGAGAAGTGCTGACGATCGCGCCGCCCCGTCCGGGCGGTGCGTGCAGGGTTGGCGCGCCGGAATCGGCCGGAACCGGGGCGCCGCGCCGCCGCTCGAAAAGGCCGTCTCAAAAAATCCACAAAGGCCCGGACAGGGCGGTTGACAGCCCTGTGGGTCTGGCCTAGTGGCGGCGCTCCCAAGCGGACGCAACCGCAAGAACGCGGGTGTAGCTCAGTTGGTTAGAGTGCCGGCCTGTCACGCCGGAGGTCGCGGGTTCGAGCCCCGTCACTCGCGCCACTTCTCTCGGGAAGTGGCAGCAACGCAAGGCATGTAG